>JBJHBC010000127.1:0-6376 GCA_050485285.1 Thioalkalivibrio sp. | reverse complement strand
CCGCTGGTCGGGTCGATCTGTTCCGGCAGCAGGCCCAGGTGGTTGGTGCGTTCGCACAGCGAGTCGTAGAGTGCCTGGGCCTCGTCCAGGCGACCCTGTCCCAGCAGGTTGTCCACCAGCCAGAAGCTGCACAGCACGAACGCACCCTCGTGTCCGGGCAGGCCGTCCGGGGACTCCTCCGGCAGATAGCGGTAGAGCAGGCCATTTCCGGCACCCAGGCGTCGCACGACGGCCTCGGTGGTGGCGATCATCTTCGGGTGATCCGCGGGAATGACACCGCGCCCCGGCAGGGCCAGCAGGCTCGCGTCAATGCCACCGCCACCCAGATGCTCGGTGAGGCTCTGGAGTTCGGGGTCCCAGGCCTGCTCCAGGATCGCTTCACGGATCTGCCGCGCCTCGGCCCGCCAGAGGGCACTGTTGCCTTCCATGCCATTGGCTTCGGCCAGCGCGGCCCCGCGTTCCAGCGCGACCGCGCAGAGGGCGGCGGAGTAGGTAAAGGGGCGTCCGGCCGTGCGCACTTCCCAGATCCCGTGGTCGGGATTTTTCCACTCCGTGTTGGCGGATTCGACCAGGCGTCTCAGGCGCCCCCACAGGTGATCGTCCAGCGTGCCGCCCCAGCGTACCCAGCGCCAGGCGCAGTCGAGGATCTCGCCGAACACGTCATGCTGACGCTGCTCCACTGCGCCATTCCCCCAGCGTACGGGGCCCGAGCCGCGGTAGCCCTCCAGTTCGGGGTCGCTGCGCTCGGGTTGCGGGAGGTGGCCGTCCACGTCGTACAGCACGCGTGGCCAGCCTGCGCGATCCACCGCGTCCAGGGCCCAGCCGATGAAACCGGCGGCCTCGTGGGTCATGCCGATATCGCTCATCGCATAGACCGAAAACGCCGCATCACGGATCCACGCGTAGCGGTAATCCCAGTTGCGGGGGCCGCCGATCGCCTCCGGCAGGGAAGATGTGGGGGCCGCGATCATCGCTCCGGTGGCGGTGTAGTCCATCAGCTTGAGGGTGACCGCCGAGCGGCGGACGAGGTCTTCCCGCGGACCTTCATAATCGAAGTGCCGCATCCATCGTCTCCAGACCAGCAGCGTGGCCTCGAGCAGTTCCTGCGGGGTGCGGGCCTGGAACCGGTGCGTATGCGGCCCCCAACCGAGCAGCAGGTGATGCTGCTCGCCGGCCTCGAGCTCATGCAGGCTGTCCAGCGCCGCCAGTGGCAAGGAGGCACTCAGTGCCAGGTCCAGATCCGGCTGGTGGTGCAGGGCCAGGCGCAGGCCGGCGCCATGCGGCGCAACGCTCGCGCCACCGCGGGGCGCGATCTGCACCCGCAGGCGTACCCGGCCCTCCAGCACCTCGATCCGGCGCAGGAGTTCGTTGCGCCCGGCGGGGGCGTCCTCGGAAAGGTCCGCCCCCGCGCGCAGGGGGAGGCAGTCGGTGATGCGAACCCGGCCTTCCGGGCCGGTCATCTCGGTAATCAGCACGGCGGTGTCCGGGATGTAGCGCTGGTGCGAGGCGAGCAGCGGTTCCGGGGCCACGCGGAAGGCACCACCGCGCTGATGGTCCAGCAAGGCGCAGAACAGGGGCTCGGAGTCGAAGCGGGGCACGCACATCCAAGGGATGGCGCCGTCGCGCCCAACCAGCGCGGCGGTGGTGCAATTCCCGATCAGGCCGTGATCCTCGATGGGCAGGTAGCCGTCGATGCGTTGTACGGGGCGGTCGGACAGCGTCACTGCATCACTCCCTCGCCACGCAAGGTGGCCCACGTGGATCGGTCAGTCCCCAGGATCACCACGGATTCGCCGGGCAGGCTCAGGCGCTCCGCCTCCACCACGATACCCGCATCGGAACACAACAGGCTGTGCAGCCTCCGGGCCCCCGGGCAGTCCAGGCGTTGCGGGGCCGGGGTCAGATTGCAGGCCAGCAGCAGGCCCGGTCGCTGCATCTGCAGCCAGCGCGCCGCTTCGTCGAAGCGCACCTCGATCGACTCCAGGCGGTCAGCGGCGAAAGTCCAGTGGGTGTGGCGCAGGGCGATCAGCGCGCGATACCACCGCAGGATCCGGGCATGGGGTGCGCGTTCCCGCTCGTCCCAGTCCAGCCGGGAGCGTACGAAGGTCTCGCGGGATTGTGGATCGGGGATGTCGCGGGTATCGCGCAGGAAGGCCGCGAACTCGCGCTGGCGGCCTTCGCGGATCGCCCGTCCGAGCTCGGCATCGACATGATCGGTGAAATACAAAAACGGGGCGGTGGCCGCCCATTCCTCGCCCTGGAACAGCAGGGGCACGAAGGGACTGGTCAGCACCAGGGCGGCCCCGATCTCCAGCAGGCCGGGGGCGAGTTGCGCACCGATGCGGTCGCCGCGCGCCCGGTTGCCGATCTGGTCATGGTTTTGCAGGCAGCCGATGAAGCGCCGCCCGGGCAGGTCGGACGCCGGGCGACCGTGGGTTCGCCGACGGTAGGGCGAGTAGCGGCCGTCGTAGGCGAGGCCCCGGGTCAGCACCCGGGCGAGATCCGCGAGGTCCCCGAAATCCGCGTAGTAGCCGTCGGACTCGCCGGTCAGCAGGGCATGCAGGGCGTGGTGGAAGTCCTCGTTCCACTGCGCGTCCAGGCCGTAGCCGCCGACCTCCACCGGCCGGGTCACGCGCGGGTCGTTGCGGTCGTTCTCCGCGATGACCACCAGGTGTCGCCCGAGCTCGCGCCCCAGGCGCTGCACCTCGGCGGCGAGTTGTTCGAGGAAATGGGTGGCCGAGGTATCCACGATCGCGTGCACCGCGTCGAGGCGCAGGCCGTCGAGGTGGTAGTCGCGCAGCCACATCCGGGCGTTGTCGATGAAGAAGCGGCGCACGGCATCGCTGTCCGGGCCATCGAGATTGATGGCTTCGCCCCAGGGCGTCTGGTAGCGGTCGGTGAAGTACGGGCCGAACTGCGCCAGGTAGTTGCCGTCCGGGCCGAGGTGGTTGTAGACCACGTCCAGCAGCACCGCGATGCCCCGGCGGTGGCAGGCATCGACCAGACGTTTCAGACCTTCGGGGCCCCCGTAGGCGTGATGCGGGGCATACAGGTTCACCCCGTCGTAGCCCCAGCCGCGCGCGCCGGGGAATTCCGCCACCGGCATCAGTTCCAGATGGGTCACGCCGAGCGCGGCCAGATGGTCCAGCCGCTCGGTCACGCCGTCGAAGCTGCCGGCCGGGGTGTAGGTGCCGACGTGGATCTCCTGGATCACCGCCGCGGCCAGCGGCGGCGCCTGCCATCCGGCGTCGTGCCAGACGAAGCGGGCATGGTCCAGCCAGCGCGACGGGCCGTGCACGCCCTGCGGCTGCCAGGCGGAGCGCGGATCGGGGAACGGGCCGTTGCCGTCGACGCGAAAGGCGTAGTCGCTGCCGTGCACCACGTGCTCTGTCTCCAGCGACCACCAGCCATCCGCCTGGCGGTCCATCGGCATGTAATTGCCCCCGCATTCCAACTCGACCCGATTCGCCTCCGGGGCCCACACGCGCACGGTCGTCATGGCGTGGCCTGCTCGCGTTCGAGGAGGGCCACCGGAAACGTTGCCAGGATCTCCGCGACCGGGTGTTCGCCGCCTTGCAGCGTCATGCCGGACAGGCGGTTGCGCCAGATGCCGGAGGGTACTGTCATCCGAGTGTCGCGCCAGTCGCCCCCCAGCCCGAGCACCAGACGCGGTACCAGCACCAGCGCCCCTTCGCCGCGCAGGTAGGCGATCACGTGACTGGCGCGTTCGCCGCTGGCGCGCAGTGGGGTGTACGCGGCATCCGGGCCGAACCATTCCGGGTGACGTCGGCGCAGGGCCAGCGCCTGCTGCACCACCCACTGCTTGGGCAGGCCCGCGTCCGCGCGCGCCTGAATCTGTGCCGGGCTCAGGTGCTCAAGTTCTTCCAGCAGCCGGGCACGCGTGGCGAAGTCCACCGGGTGGCGGTTGTCCGGATCGACCAGGCTCAGGTCCCACAGTTCGCTGCCCTGGTAGAGGTCCGGGACCCCGGGGGCGGTGAGCTTGATCAGCGTCTGCGCCAGGCTGTTGGTGCGGCCGGGGGCGACCAGCGGCCGCAGGAATGACTCCAGCGCCTCGCGAAACCCGGGGTCTTCCAGGGTCCCGGCCACGAACGCGCGCAGGGCCTGTTCGTAGTCCTCCTGGGGCTGGGTCCAGCTGGTTTGCTGCCTGGCCTCGCGTGCGGCCTTTTCCAGGTAGGCCGTCATGCGCTCGGCGTCGATCGGCCAGGCGCCTACCAGGGTCTGATAGTAGAGATACTCGATCGCCGGGTCCGGCCATTCACCGGTGCGGTGGCGTGCGTTCTGGTGCATCCAGCCGCGCACGCCCGCGGCCCATGCCTCCGGGATCTCCGAAAGCAGCAGCAGCCGGGCGCGCACGTCCTCGCTGCGCTTGGTGTCATGGGTCGAAGTGGTCAGCATGGCCTCGGGGTGTTGGGCCCGGGCGCGGGCGCTGGCCGCGTGGAATTCGTCCACCGATAGCCCGAAGCGGCCGGGGTTACCGCCGACCTCGTTGAGGGCCGTCAGGCGGTGGAAGCGGTACAGCGCGGTATCCTCCACGCCCTTGGCCATCGCCGGGCCGGTCAGTTGCTGGAAGCGCAGGGCCAGCTCGGTCGCGTGCTCGCCGGGGATGCGCAGCGAGAGCAGGTCGCGCAGGAACTGCAGCAGTTCGCTGTCCAGTTCCGGGCGGCGCGTGGCGGCCTGCTCGATCGCCATCTCGACACGGGCGATGTCGGCTGCCATCACGCCACCTTCGCGCGGGGCGAGGTAGGTGCGGTAGACCGGAAAGCAGGCGGCCACCTCCAGCAGGGCGAGGTACAGCTCGTGGCGGGTGTAGTCGCGGTGGCGCCGGTGTTGCTCGCAGATCGCCACGAACAGCGAGCTCAGGCGGTTCAGCTCGCTGCCGAGCAGGTCCTTCAGCACCTGGCGCTTGCATTCGTAGACCAGCCCCGGGTAGTCGGCGTCTTCGCCCGTGATCTCCTCGAACAGCCGCGTCAGCGGGGCCTCGCCGGTCGGGTCCACGAACAGCCCTTGCACGCGGTTGAGGAAGTCGTAGCCCGTGGTGCCGGCGATTGGCCAGTCGCGCGGCAACGGCTCGTCGGGCTCGAGGATCTTTTCGGCGACGATCCAGGTGCCTGGACAGGCGCGGCGCAACTGGCTGAAGTACTGCCCGGGGTCGCGCAGGCCATCCGGATGGTCGACCCGCAGGCCGTGCACCGAACCTTCCGCCACCCAGCGCACCGGCAGTGCATGCACGGCCTGGAAGACGTCCTCCCGCTCCTGGCGCAGCCCCGCCAGGTCATTGATGTCGAAGAACCGGCGGTAGCCGAGGTCGCGCCCGGCGGTGCGCCACCAAGCCAGCCGGTAGTTCTGCTTCTCGATCAGCGCGTCCAGGGCATCGGGGTCGGCGTTGATCCGGGCCACCTCGGCCGCGATGGCCTCGCCGGCCGCCGGGTCGTCGCGGGTGATTTCGTCCAGCAACTGGCGAATGACGCCCTGGTCGCGGTGCCGGCGTTCTGCGGAATCGGGCCCGGTGAGCCAGGGCTGCGGGAGGCGGGCACAGGATTCCGCGAGAAAGCCCAGAAAATCGATGCCCGTGGCGCGACCGGCGCGGTCGAGCAGGTCATTGAGCGAGGATGGATCCAGCGGGAAGCGGTGCTCGTAATAGGCCAGGTCGAACAGTCCGCCATCGTATTGCAGCCGGATCTCGCCAGCCTCGAGGACGCGGCCGTAATGATCGCCCAGCACCGGGAGCAGGACCTTGTTGGGCCAGCGCTCTTCCGAAGACTCCCAGTCCACGTCGAAATGCATCGCGAACCGGCTGGATGGGCCGTTCTCCAGCACATCCCACCACCACGGGTTCTGGTCCCCGGCCACCGCCATGTGGTTGGGTACGATGTCCAGCACCAGCCCCATCCCGGCGGCCTCCAGCGCCGCACACAGGCGCTGGCGCGCCGGTTCGCCGCCGAGTTCGTTGTTGACCCGGGAGGGGTCGACCACATCGTAGCCGTGGGTGCTGCCGCGCACCGCCTGCAGGATCGGCGAGAGATAGACGTGCGAGATGCCCAGCCGCGCCAGATAGGGGACGACATCGGCGGCGTCGTCCAGCGTGAAGCCCGGGTGCAGCTGCAGGCGGCAGGTCGCGATACGTTCGGGCTGCACGCGCTGGCCTTCGCGGCACTCGGCGGCGTCTGCGCTTGCTGTGCTGCCGAAGGAATTCTGCATCGCCCTCCGCCCCGACGCCCGACCGGCCCGCGAACGGGGCCCTGCTCAGCGACTGCGTCATCTGAATATGGACCAGATTCCGGGGGAAGGGAATGCACGTCCGGCCGCAAGAATCGATCGGCGCCGGGTCAGCGGGTGGAATCGGTCCCATGCCGGA
>JBJHBC010000126.1:0-6442 GCA_050485285.1 Thioalkalivibrio sp. | reverse complement strand
TACTCGACCATCATGGTCGCCTTCCAGTTGGAGCCATCCGGGATCAGCGGATTGTAGGCGTCCAGCTCGTCCTGGATGCCCTCGGCATCGAAGATCTTCTCGACCCGCAGCATCTCCTGGATCTGGTACTGCATGGTGGTGCGATCCTCGAAATGCAGGGTCACCGCCGGACCCACCTGCACCACGCGGTCCCGCTTGTGCTGCATCACCTCGCTGCGGAACTGGGGGCGTACCTCGTGGTACTTCTCCAGCGAATACAGGTCTTCACGACTCAGCTTGTCCACACTTGCCTCCATCTGCATCTCGATACCTCCGTCTCGTCGGACTGGTCCGCCTGGACCGGCACCCTCAGTGATCGTGGTGCCCCGTCTTCGTATAGTCCTTGTCGGACCAGAGGTTGTCTTTCAGTTCGTGGTCGAACACCGGGTTATGGCGGCGGATCCACTCCAGCACCATCGCGGCGTGTTCGATCTCCTCGTCGCGGTTGTGCGCGAGGATCGCCTTGAGCTCCTCGTCCTTGCAGCCGTCGATGCGCTGCTGGTACCAGTCCACCGCCTCGAGTTCCTCCATCAGCGAGACGATCGCACGGTGCATTTCGCGCGACTCGTCGCTCAGTTCCTCGACGGGTTCGTGGTAGCTGTCACTGGCCATGTCTTTTCTCCATTCCCGGGCGCGTCTTCCCGCCCGTGTCGCGTCCTGTGGCTCGAGCGGTGTCTACAGACCGTAGGCCTGGCGCAGCAGGGTCAGCGGGTGCTCGGGCGCCTTGTCCTCGCCCTTGCCCTGCAACCCGTTCTCGATCATGTGGCCGGCCATCGGGCAGTCGCTCGAGTAATGATCCGACTCGGCCTTCTGCACGCGGCTGACCACCGGGCGGCAGATCTTGCTGGCCGTTTCATAAAACTCGCTCTTCACGCCGTAGGTCCCGTCATGCCCCGAGCAGCGCTCGATAACGTCGATCTCGGTATCCGGCACCAGCTTCAGCAAATCACGGGTCTTGAGCCCCATGTTCTGCACCCGCAGGTGGCAGGCGGCGTGGTAGGCAATCTTGCCGAGCTTCTCGGGGAAGTCGGTGTTGAGCTTGCCGTCCTTGTGCCGCTCCATCAGGTACTCGAACGGGTCGAAGATGCGGTCGCGCACCGCGATCACGTCGGCGTCGTCCGGAAACATCAGCGGCAGTTCCTGCTTGAACATCAGCACGCAGGACGGCACCGGGGCGACGATGTCGTAGCCCTGGTCGATCATGCGCTTCATCGCCGGGATGTTGGCGTCCTTGGAGGCCTCCACCGACTTCAGGTCGCCCAGCTCCAGCTTGGGCATGCCGCAGCACTGTTCCTTGTCGACCAGGGTGACTTCGATGCCGTTGTGTTCGAAGACCTTGACCAGGTCCTCGACTAGGTGCGGCTCGTTGTAGTTGCCGTAGCAGGTCGCATAGAGGGCGACCTTGCCCTGGGTGGCGCCGGCCGGCTCGGGGTTGCTGACCCCCTTCGCGGCCTTCGCGAGGCGCGCGCGCCCCTTTTTCGAGTGGTATTCGGGGACCGGGGCATCCGGGTGCACGCCCATGGTCTTGTCGAGCATCTTGCGCACGGCACCGTTCTTGTTCGCGGCGTTGACCGCGCCGGCGACCACCGGAATACCCGCCAGCTTGCCGACGGTGTCGGTGCTGGACATCAGCTTGTGCGAGGTCTTCGCGCCCTCGTTCTGGAAACGGAAGGCCTTGGCCCGGAGCATCAGGTGCGGGAAGTCCACATTCCATTCGTGCGGGGGCACGTAGGGGCACTTGGTCAGGTAGCACAGATCACACAGATAGCAGTGATCGACGACCTGCCAGTAATCCTTCTTGTCGACCCCGTCGACCTCCAGGGTCTCGGATTCGTCGACCAGGTCGAACAGGGTGGGAAAGGAGTTGCACAGGCTTACGCAGCGACGGCAGCCGTGACAGATATCAAAGACCCGCTCGAGTTCGCTGAACAGCGATTCCTCGTTGTAGAACTCGGGGTTCTTCCAGTCCAGCGGATGACGGGTCGGGGCTTCGAGACTTCCTTCACGTTGGTGCGTCGGCGCAGACATGCATCCCTCCGGTGTCCGTATCAGTACGATGCTTCGGGGGAAACACGGAACAACATGCGGGCACGGCCTTCAGGCACCGCCCACAGGCTGTTCCGTGTCTCCCGGAAAACGGGGCCGGTAACCGGCCCCGCATACTTCCCAGGCAGGAGACGATCAGTCGTCCAGCTGGTCCAGCGCCTTCTGGAAGCGGTTGGCGTGGGAACGCTCCGCCTTGGCCAGGGTTTCGAACCAGTCGGCGACTTCGTCGAAGCCTTCGTCGCGCGCGGTCTTGGCCATGCCCGGGTACATGTCGGTGTACTCGTGGGTCTCGCCGGCGACGGCGGTCTTCAGGTTCGCGGAGGTGGAACCGAATTCCAGGCCGGTGGCCGGGTCGCCGCAGCTCTCGAGGTACTCGAGATGGCCGTGGGCGTGGCCGGTCTCGCCTTCCGCGGTGGAACGGAACACGGTGGCCACGTCGTTGTAGCCTTCGACGTCCGCCTTGGAAGCGAAGTACAGGTAACGGCGGTTGGCCATCGATTCGCCGGCAAAGGCCTCTTTCAGGGCTTCTTCGGTCTTGCTGCCTTTCAGATCCATGGTGCTCTCCTTCTCTCTATGGGTTCTACACAACCACAGGAATGCCTGTGCAGACGGCGGTTTAGACTGGGTCTAAACTGTACGAAAACTCTAGTCCGCGCCCGGTTCAGTGTCAACCGGAAGCCCTGCGCATCATGGGGGCGTCTGTCCCATAATCAAGGGCGGACCGGCGGTACGTCTTTCCTCGCCGCAGCGGATCGGATACTTTCTCACCTTTTCGACCCGGTGATCCATCATGACCGACCCTTCCAGCGCCGACAGTCCGGCGGAATTCGAAGCCAGCCTGGAAGCCCTGGAGGCCCTGGTGGCCCGGATGGAGTCCGGCGAGCTGGGCCTGGAGCAGTCGCTGGGCGAATTCCAGCGCGGCATGGAGCTCGTCAACCGCTGCCAGCGCGCCCTCGACGACGCTCAGCGCCGCATCGAGGCCCTGGCACAAGAGACACCGGCGGACGCCTCTGCCCAGACTGACCACGGCGAGAACACAAACGTTCCCCGGACACCGGAGCCGAACGACAGCACGGATCCCGATGTCCCGTTCTAGCGAAACGCCGTTGACCGCCATCGATGCCGAACAGGCCCTGTCCCACTACCAGCAGCGCATCGAGGCCGTTCTCGACCGCCACCTGGCCGCAGACGGCGCCCCGGACTCGCGCCTGATCGAGGCCATGCGCTACGCCACGCTGTCGGGTGGCAAACGCCTGCGCCCGGTACTGGTGTACGCGGCCGGACGGACCACCGCCGCCCCGGACGCGGCCCTGGACGCAGTGGCCGCGGCCGTGGAGATGATCCACGTCTACTCCCTGATCCACGACGACCTGCCGGCGATGGACGATGACGACCTGCGCCGCGGCCGCCCCACCTGCCACAAGGCCTTCGACGAGGCCACGGCCATCCTGGCCGGGGACGCCCTGCAGGCGCTGGCCTTCGACGTGCTGACCGGCGGCGTGACGGACCTGCCCGGGGCGACGGGGCTGCACGCCGTGCGCGAACTGGCGGGGGCGGCCGGCCTGCACGGCATGGCCGGCGGTCAGGCGATCGACCTCGGCGCCTGCGGCCAGCCCATCGACCTGCCGGAGCTGGAGCGCATGCACCGGCTCAAGACGGGTGCCCTGATCCGCGCCTCGGTCCGGCTGGGCGCCCTGGCGGGCACACCGGACGCCGAGGCGCTGGGGCGTCTGACGCGCTATGCCGAATGCATCGGCCTGGCGTTCCAGATCCGCGACGACGTCCTCGACGTCGAGGGCGACCCCGAGGTCCTGGGCAAGGCCTGCGGCGCGGACGCCCGGCTGCACAAACCCACCTTCCCCTCGCTGCAGGGCCTGGAGGCCTCGCGCGAACGCGCGGTGGCCCTGGTCGACGAGGCCCTGGCCGAACTGCAACCCTTCGGCCAGGAGGCGGACTTGCTTCGCTTCCTCGCGCGCTACATCGTCGACCGCATGAACTGAACCGGCCCGCACCGATGACCCCCACCCCCTTGCTGGATGCAATCGAATGGCCCGCCGACCTGCGGGAGCGCCCGACCTCGGACCTCGCCGGGGTCGCCGGCGAGTTGCGCCAGTTCCTGATCGAGAGCGTCTCGCGCACCGGTGGGCACCTGGCCGCGAACCTGGGCACCGTGGAGCTCGCCATCGCGCTGCACTACGCCTTCGACACCCCCGACGACCGCATCGTCTGGGACGTGGGGCACCAGGCCTACGCCCACAAGATCCTGACCGGGCGCCGGGAAGGGATGGCCGGTCTGCGCCAGTATGGCGGCCTGGCCGGCTTCCCCAAGCGCTCGGAGAGCGAATACGACGCCTTCGGGGCCGGCCACTCCAGCACCTCCATCAGTGCCGCGGCCGGCATGGCCCTGGCCGCGAAGCACGCCGGGCTGGACCGCCGCCACGTGGCGGTGATCGGCGACGGCGCGATGACCGCCGGGATGGCCTTCGAGGCGCTCAACCACATCGGCGACCTCGACTGCAATCTGCTGGTCATCCTGAACGACAACGACATGTCGATCTCGCCCAACGTCGGCGCGCTGAACCAGTACTTCACGCGGTTGCTGTCGGGCCCGCTGTACAGCTCGGTACGCGAGGGCTCCAAGCGCATGCTGGAATTCGTCCCGCCGATGAAGGCCTTCGCCCAGCGCGCCGAGGAACACATGAAGGGCATGTTCGTGCCCGGCACCCTGTTCGAGGAGCTGGGCTTTCGCTACTTCGGCCCGGTGGACGGCCACGACGTCAACGGTCTGGTCTCGATCCTGAAGAACCTGCGCACCACTCAGGGCCCGCAACTGCTGCATGTGGTCACCCGCAAGGGCCAGGGCTACGCGCCGGCCGAGGAAGACCCCTGCCGCTACCACGGCGTATCCAAGTTCGAGCCGGCCAATGGCCTGGCCCCCGCCGGCCCGAAGGCACCCACCTACACCGACATCTTCAGCCAGTGGCTGTGCGATCAGGCGGCGGCCGACGAGCGCCTGCTGGGCATCACGCCGGCGATGCGCGAGGGCTCCGGCCTGGTCGCCTTCTCGGAGCAGTTTCCGCAACGCTATTTCGATGTCGGCATCGCCGAACAGCACGCGGTGACCCTGGCCGCCGGCATGGCCTGCGAGGGCCAGAAGCCCGTGGTCGCGATCTATTCGACGTTCCTGCAGCGGGCCATGGACCAGGTGATCCACGATGTCGCCCTGCAGAATCTCCCGGTGCTGTTCGCGGTGGACCGCGCCGGGATCGTGGGCGCCGACGGCCCGACCCATGCCGGCACCTTCGACACCGCGCTGCTGCGCACGGTCCCGAATCTGCTGCTGATGGCGCCGGCCAGCGAGCGCGAATGCCGCCAGATGCTGTCTACCGGCTTCGCCCATGACGGCCCGGCGGCGGTGCGCTACCCGCGCGGCGGCGGGCCCGGCGAGCTGCCGGACGGTGCCCCCGAAGACCTGGAGACCCTGCCAATCGGCCGCGCCGAGGTCGTGCGCGAGGGCCGGGGCCTGGCGATCCTCAGCTTCGGCGCACTGCTGGACACCGCCCGGGCCGCCGGCGAGGCGCTGGATGCCACCGTGGTGAACATGCGCTTCATCAAGCCGCTGGATGTCGAGCTGCTGGCACGACTGGCCGCCAGCCACGACGGCTTCGTGACGCTCGAGGATCATGCCCGTGCCGGCGGCGCCGGCAGCGCGGTACTGGAATGGCTTTCCGCCGAGGGCCTGACCCTGCCCTGCCAGGTCCTGGGCATCCCGGACGTCTTCACCGAACACGGCTCGCGCGAGCAGATCCTGGCCGACTGCGGTCTCGACACCGCTGGCGTGCTGGCCGCGATTCGCCACGCATCCGGGCAGGAGAATTGCGCGGAAGACGGCGGCCGGCTAGGCTTCGCGGGCTGACACAACCCCGGCCGGCGACGGCCGCTCGCCCGGAAAAGATCATGAGTGCCCGCTACACCCTCCGCGTCCTGACCGACTTTGCCTCCGCGCATACCCTGCGCGATTACCCGGGGCAGTGCGCGAACATGCACGGGCACAACTGGAAGGTGGAGGCCGAGGTCCAGGCCGAGACCCTGGACGACGCCGGCATGGCGGTGGACTTCAAGGTGGTCAAGACCGCCGCGCGCGAGATCGCCGGGCAGCTGGACCACCGCTACCTGAACGACGTCCCGCCGTTCGACACGGTCAACCCGACCGCCGAGAACATCGCGCAGTGGTTCTTCCGCCAGATGGCGGAGCGCCTGAACCGCCCGGGCCTGCGCATGCACGCGCTGACCCTGTGGGAGACCGACCGCGCCTGCGTACGCTACAGCGAGGACGGCTAGTCCCTCCTCTTGCGCC
>JBJHBC010000125.1:0-6547 GCA_050485285.1 Thioalkalivibrio sp. | reverse complement strand
GTGCTGCCTCCAACGTAACGAAGAGGCGGACCATCACGACGATTCCCGCTTGTCGGGAAAGGAGAAATCAGGATGCAGTCTAATGTGATGACCATGCGCCATGGTGCGCGGTTCCTCGCGCTTCTGGCGATGCTGGTTGCGCTGGCCTTTGCCGGTGCGGTGCAGGCCGGCAGCCATGGGGGCGAACGCCCGGATATGGTTAAGGTGACGCCAAGCCCGCATTCCTTCCCGGCCACGCTTGCCGCGTTTGAACACGAAGCGTCCGAGGCGGGGTGGAGCATCCTGAACCGCAACAACATGGCCGGTACGCTGTCGGAGCGCGGCTTCACGATTGATCCGGTGGTGATCCTGGATGTGTGCAGTGGGCGCTACAGCGCGCAGATCCTGGAAGAGGACGCGTTTCGGCCGGTGTCGGCGTTCATGCCCTGCCGTGTGAGTATCTATCAGGACAGCCAGGGCGATGTGTTCATCTCGCGGATGAACGTGCCGGGCTTTCTGCCGATGATGCCGGAAGGTGTGGCCGAGGTGATGGAGAAGTCCTCCGAAGAGATCGAGGCGATCATCGAGCGGACCGTCGCCGAGTAACGCAATCGGGTACAGTCCGGTATTGAACGCCGGTAGTAAGGCCGGCGAGGATCGGACGACGGATGCAGCGGGGCCCGCTTCGGCGGGTCCCTTGTTGTTCGGGGCGGGTTGCCCCGGTTGGAACATCGATATGACGATGACGACGGATTTGGACAGGGACGCTCTCTGCGGGTGCGGATGCCTTTGGCAGTGTCGAAACACAGTGTGACCAAAACGGATTCGGGCCTTTGGGGCGCCGTGCAGACCGGAAACGGGGCACGGCGCTTTTTTGCGTCTGCCGTATGGGCGTGCGGGTGCGGTCGATGACGGACACGCGCCGCAGGACCCGTCGCTTCGCGGCCGGCTGGATCGCGGGCGGCTACGTCGTGGTGGGGGTGTTGTGGATTGTCCTGTCCGATGTGGCGCTGGCGTGGTGGGCCGGCGCGGACGTGAGCGACGCGTTGACCCGCGCGAACCTGGGCAAGGGCGTCGGGTTTGTGCTGGTCTCGGGCGTATTGCTGTTCGCGGCGATGCGCTGGCTGCCGGCCTCGAACCCGGAGGCGCCGGCGGCGGGGGCCCGACCGGCACTCGGGCGCTTCGGCTACTGGCCCTGGCTGGCCCTGGCGGCCGCGGTGATCGGGTCGACCGCGGCGGTGGGGCTGGGCGCCTGGCAATGGCAGGGGACGGCGGCGGAGACGCAGGCCCGCGAGGACCTGCAGCGTGCCGCGTTCCTGAAGGGGGGCGTGATTGATCAGTGGCTGGCGGAGCGTACCGGGGACGCCGTGGTGCTGGCCGAGGCCCGCGGATTCAATCTGTTCGCGGTGACGGCGCTGGAACGGCGCTCGGCGCTGGCCCTGGAACAGGTGCGTGATCGCCTGGAGCTGATGCGCCGGGCCTATGACTACGACGGCGTTGCCCTGCTGGATGCCGACCGGCAGCCGGTGATCGAACTGGGGCGCAGCGCGCTGGAAGAATCGCAGATGGATGCCGTGCTGCGCGAGGTGCGGCGCAGCGCGTTACCCAGCGAACCCATCCTGCATGCGGACCCGGACGGCCGCCCCCGGATCAGCTGGGCGGTGCCGGTGCGGGATCGCGTGCGGCCGCATGATCCGGTGGTGGGGCTGGTGCTGCTGTCGTCCACGGTCGAGAGCCTGCATCCGTTGCTGACGCTGACGGAAAGCCGGAACGGGCTGGATGCGCGGGCGCATATCGTGGTGCGGGGCGGGGACCAGCGCGCAACGATTGCGCGGATCAGCGCAGCCGGTGGGGTGATCATTCCGGCCCCGGCGGCGTTCCCGCGGCTGCGCGAGCGGATCCTGGACCATCCGCGCGAGACGGTGGTGATCGAGCGTTTCGATAACGCGGACAGCCGGTTCCTCGCAGGTGTGCAGGGCCTGACGCCGGCGGGATGGGATCTGGTACTGAAGCGGGACCTCGACGCCGTGCAGCTGGCGCCACGCCAGCAGGCGGTCTGGGCGGCCGGGGCCACGCTGCTGGTGTGGCTGGTGGTGCTGGCGGCCGGGGGGCTGCTGTGGCGCCAGCAATGGCTGCGGCGCAACCTGGCGCTGGTGCGGGCGCATGCCGACCAGGACCGGATGCTGGGGATCTTCTTCGACATGCCGTTTGTCGGCATGGCGATCTCCGGGCCGGGCGGCGCGGGCTGGGAGCGCGTGAACACCTGCCTGGCGGACATGCTGGGCTATGCCCCGGACGAACTGACGGCGATGGACTGGAACCGGCTGGCGACCCCCGAGGACCGGGGCTGCGAGGCGGAACTGGATGCCGAGATGCGACGTGGCGAACGCAGCGGCTACAGTGTCGTGAAACGCCTGCTGCGGCGCGACGGCCGGGTGATGGTCGCGGATATCGACGTCAAGTGCAGCCGCACGCCCGAGGGTGCGCTGGACCGTGTCGTCGCGACGGTCGAGGACATCACCGAACGGCGCGAGCAGGAGGAGCGCCAGCGGCTTGCGTCGGTGGTGTTCGAGAATACCCGCGAGGGGGTGGTGATCACCGATGCCACCGCGCACATCCTGTCGGTGAACCGCGCGTTCACCCAGTTGATGGGGTATACCCAGGACGAAGTGGTCGGCCGCACGCCGAAGATGTTCCAGTCCGGGCGCCACGATCAGGCGTTCTACGCGAATATGTTCCGCGAACTGCAGGTGAACGGCCACTGGCAGGGCGAGATCTGGAACCGGCGCAAGAACGGCGAGATCTTTCCGGAGCTGCAGAGCATCACCGCGGTGCATGACAGCCAGGGTCGGCTGACACACTACGTGTCGGTGTTCGCGGATATCTCGCGGATCAAGGCCTCCGAGGCGGAGCTCGACTTCCTCGCCCACCATGACCCGCTGACCGAGCTGCCCAACCGCCGGCTGCTGCGCGCGCGGCTGACGCACGGCATCTCGTTGATGCGCCGGCGCCAGGGGCATCTGGCCCTGCTGTTCGTGGACATCGACCGCTTCAAGGACATCAACGACAGCCAGGGCCACGCGGCCGGGGATCGCCTGCTGAAGATTATCTCGGAGCGGCTGCAGATCGGCCGACGCGGGACGGACACGGTGGCGCGGCTGGCGAGTGACGAGTTCGCCGTGCTGGTGGAGAACCTGGGCCATGTGGACGACGCCGCGCTGGTCGCGGAGAACATCATCCGCGAGGTGAGCTATCCCTGCGATCTGGGGGATGGTGTGGAGCTGGAGATCACTGCGACCGTCGGGATCGCAGTCTTCCCCGACCATGCGGGGGATGCCGACACCCTCCTGCAGCAGGCCAGTACCGCGCTTTCACAGGCCAAGATGGACGGGCGCGGCAGCTATCGCTACTACTCGGACGAATTCACTCGGGCGGCGCGCGAACGCATCGACCTGTCCGCACGCCTGCGCCGGGCCATCGAGCAGGATGCCCTGGAGGTGCACTACCAGCCGCAGTACCACGTCGCGGATGGCTGCCTGCTGGGGGCCGAGGCGCTGCTGCGCTGGACGGATCCCGAGCTGGGCCCGATCTCGCCGGGGCGCTTCATCCCGCTGGCGGAGCAAACCGGGCTGATCGTCGAACTGGGTGGCTGGGTACTGCGCCGGGTGATCGAGCAGGGCCACCAGTGGCGCGCCGCCGGGCACCCGCCGCTGCGGCTGGCGGTGAATGTCTCCGCGCTGCAGTTCCAGCGCGTGCCGATCGACCAGCAGGTGGGGCAGTTGCTGGAGGACTTCGACTTCCCGGCGGATCAGCTGGAGCTGGAGATTACCGAGTCGGCGCTGATGGCCGACCCGAGCCGTGCCCGCCGTATCCTGCAGCGTCTGCGCGAGCGCGGGGTGCACTTCGCGATCGACGACTTTGGCACTGGCTATTCCTCCATGGCGCAGCTGAAGCGCTTCCCGGTGGATACGCTGAAGATCGACAAGAGCTTTGTCGACGGTCTGGCCGAAGAAGAGGGCGCGGGCAATGCCGACGACCGGTCCATCGCCCGTTCCATCGTCGGGCTGGGGCATGGCCTCGGCCTGTCCGTGCTGGCGGAGGGCGTGGAGACCGCCGAGCAACTGGCGGTGCTGCGCGAACTGGGCTGCGACCACTACCAGGGCTACTACGCCAGCCGACCGGTCCCGGCCGCGGAGTTCGCGCGGTTGCTGGAAACCGCAAACTCGGCCCTGCCGGGCGGGGCGGACGGCCGGAGGTAGCCAGCCGCGCGGGGTGTGGATTTCCCCGTGTGCGGAGGTCTCAGGCGGGGTGGATTACCCCGACCACCGCCCCGGTCATCAGGGTGGCCAGCGTGCCGGCCACGATCGCGCGCAGCCCCAGGGCGACGATCTCGCTGCGCCGTTCCGGTACCAGGGCCCCCAGCCCGCCGATCAGGATGCCGAGGCTGCCGAGGTTGGCGAAGCCTGACAGGGCGTAGATCAGGATCAGCTCGCTGCGATCGGAAAGCGCCTGCGCCTCCAGTTCCGCCAGGGCCATGAACGCGACCATCTCGTTGAGGACCGTCTTGATTCCGAGGAGGGAGCCGGCGGCCGTGGCCTCGGCCCACGGGATGCCCATCAGCCAGGCCAGCGGCGCGAAGACCCAGCCCAGGATGCGTTCCAGGCTGAGCGCGGCCCCCGCGAACGGTGGCAGGGCGCCCAGCACCGTATTGACCAGCGCGACCAGGGCGATGACCACGATCAACAGGGCAATGATCTGCAGCAGAAGCTCGAGCCCGCGCAGGGTCCCGCGGGTGATGGCATCCATGGCACTGATGGCCCCCTCCTCGCCCTCGATGCGCTGGCCGTTGGTGGGCGGGGCCGTGGGCGGGATCATCACCGTGGCGACCAGTAGCGCGGCCGGCAGGCTGATCAGCGAGGCCACGATCAGGTGGCCCAGGGCGTCGTCCAGTACCGTCCCGATGATCGTCGCGTACAGGACCAGCATGGTCCCGGCGAGGGTGGCCATGCCCACGCTCATCAGGGCGAACAGTTCGGAGCGGTTCATCTGCTTGAGGTAGGGGCGGATCACCAGTGGCGATTCGACCATGGACAGGAAGACATTGGACGCGGTGCCCACCCCGAGCGCTCCGCCAATGCCGAAGATCCGCTGGAGCAGGCGCGATGCGCCGTGGATCAGCCAGGGCAGGATGCGCCAGTAAAACAACAGGGCGGACAGTGCGGAAAGCACCAGGATCAGTGGCAGGGCCTGGAAGGCGAGCACGAAGCGGCTGGCCGGGTCCTCCACGGCGAAGGGCGCCTCGCCGCCGCCCAGATAGCCGAACACGAAGGACGTGCCGGCGCGTGTGGCATCGGTCAGGGCGATCACCACCTGATTCGCCCAGACGAAGAAGCGCTGGGCTCCGGGCACTTCGATCAGCAGCCAGGCGATGGCGAACTGCACGACGAGGCCCGCGAGGACTTCGCGCCAGGGAAAGCGTCGCTTGTGTTCGCTGAATACCCAGGCGATCGCGATGAACGCGACCAGGCCCAGGCCGGCTTGCAGGATGGCCATGCGCTTCCTTCGTTGGCGGAAAACCGGGGAGCATAACCGCTCCCCGCGTGTGGTGGCAGGCACGCCAGGCGATTCGGGCGATTCGGGCGGCGGGAATTGTCGGGCCCAGGTGGTAGGGTAGGGCCGATCGGTGCAAGGACAGGGATCACGTGGAATCAGGTCAACTGCAACCCGGGATGGTGGTACTGCACGGCAACCACCTGGAGTCGCTGCGGACGCTGGCGGTGGAGTGGATGCGCCGTGCGCCGCTGGCGCCGCTGGAGAACGAGACCATTCTGGTGCAGAGCAATGGCATGGCGCAGTGGTTGCGACATGCCCTGGCCGCACCGCCGGATGCCGCACCGCCGGGCTGCGGGGTCGCGGCCGCGCTGGACATGCAGCTGCCGTCGCGCTTCGTGTGGTCGGCCTATCGCGCGGTGCTCGGGGCCGACGCCGTTCCGCTGGAGTCCCCCTACGCCAAGCGGCCGCTGACCTGGCGCCTGATGCGTCTGTTACCCGAATGCCTGGCGCAGGACGCCTTCGCGCCGCTCAGACAGTTCCTGCAGGACGACGATCCCGGGCAGGGCGGGGACCTGCGCAAGCGCTTCCAGCTGGCCGAGCGCCTGGCGGACCTGTTCGACCAGTACCAGGTGTATCGCGCCGACTGGCTGACCGACTGGGCGGCCGGGCGCGATCTACTGCGCGATGCCCGTGGCCAGGAGCACGAACTGGCCCCCGGTCAGCGCTGGCAGGCCGAGCTGTGGCGACTGCTGCAGGTGGATATCGGCGTTGCACAGGAAGGCGCGAGCCGCTCCGCGGTACACGCACGCTACATGGACGCGGTGCGCACGCAGGAGCGCCGGCCCGCGGGCCTGCCCCGGCGGATCATCGTGTTCGGCATCTCTTCGCTGCCGGGGCAGATCCTGGAGGCGCTGGAGGGCCTGGCGCGGTTCTGCCAGGTGCTGGTCTGCGTGCACAACCCCTGCGAGTACTACTGGGCCGACATCGTGGCCGACAAGGACCTGCTGCGCGCCAC
>JBJHBC010000124.1:0-6598 GCA_050485285.1 Thioalkalivibrio sp. | reverse complement strand
GCCGGATCCTCCGGTTTCTCGGCGAACGAGGTGATGCGGCTGGAGGCATCCACCCCCATCACCCCGAAGGCCTTGGCCCGCTCCTGTTCCACCTCCAGGCAGCCCACGGTCATGTCCGCGCCGCTCTCCACGTGGAAGGCGATCATCTGGCCGTAGTCCATCTTGTAGATGTGGTCCCCGGCCAGGATGAGCACATAGCGCGGATTGTGCTGCCGGATGATGTCGATGTTCTGGTAGACCGCGTCGGCCGTCCCCGCGTACCAGGAGGTCTCGATACGCTGCTGCGCCGGCAGCAACTCGATGAACTCGCCGAATTCCCCGCGCAGGAAGCTCCAGCCTCGCTGCATGTGCTGGATCAGCGAGTGCGCCTTGTACTGCGTGACCACGGCGACCTGACGGATGCCCGAGTTGATGCAGTTGGACAGCGGGAAGTCGATGATGCGGAACTTGCCCCCGAAGGGCACGGCCGGCTTGGCGCGCCACAGCGTCAGTTGTTTCAGGCGCGAGCCGCGTCCGCCGGCCAGGATCAGGGCAAGGGTCTCCCGAGTCAGGCGGCTGACGTAACGTTGCGGTTGTGGACTCATGTACCCATCCTGGTCGAGGCAAACACGGACGCGTCCACCCGCCCGCTGTATCCTCGCAGCCAGCGGCGGTCAGGGCTCGGGGGGTGCCCCGCCCCGCCTCGCGGCATCGCGGTATCCAACGAGAGCGCGTACATCAATCGGTGTTTCCCTAGTATGTTGTACTCACGTGTTCTGCCGATCCGGCCTGAACCCCGCTGTTCCACGACCGAAACGCGAGCTTGATCCGAGTATGGCAACAGCCCCCGACAAATGCACCCGTTCCGTCGCCGATCCGTTAGAACGCCTGACCGAGGCTCGGCTCCATGATCCGCACAGCGTCCTCGGCCGCCATGCGCTGGATCAACAAACCGCCTGTTATCGGGCCTGGCTGCCACATGCAACCGAGGCCTTGATCACACTTTGCGACGGGCACCGCATACCCATGGAAACGGCCTCGGGATTCCCCGGGCTGTTCCTGTGGCAGGGGCCGGCGGAAACCCTCCCCGCGCACCCGCAGGTCGACTGGATGCCCGAGGGTGGCACATCCACGTTGCAGGCGATTGACCCCTGGAGCTTTGCCCCGGACATCCCCGAGTTCGATCGTCACCTGTTCGCCGAGGGCCGCCACTGGCATGCCCATCGCATGCTGGGTGCCCATCCGATCGCCCGCGACGGCATCCACGGCGTGCGCTTCGCCGTATGGGCCCCCAACGCCGAACGCGTGTCGGTGGTGGGCGACTTCAACCGCTGGGACGGTCGCTGCCATCCAATGACCGTCCACGCGGGCAGCGGCATCTGGGAGCTGTTCCTACCGGGGATGACCGCGGAAACGCTGTACAAGTTCGAGATCCGTAATCGCGAGCATGGCAGCCTGCACCTGAAGACCGACCCGTACGCCCGCGCCTACCAGGTTCGCCCCGAGACCGCCGCCCGCATCCAGGAGGCCAGCACCTATGCCTGGAATGACGAGCACTGGATGCGCAACCGCGACCCGGAGGCCTGGAAGCATCGGCCCATGAGCATCTACGAGGTGCATCTGGGCTCCTGGCAGCGCAGTCCCGAGGGCCACTGGCCCAGCTACCGCGAGCTGGCCGAGCGCCTGGTGCCCTACGCTCGCGACATGGGTTTCACCCATCTCGAATTGCTGCCGGTGACCGAGCACCCGTTCGACGGATCCTGGGGCTACCAGAGCACCGGCTTCTTTGCCCCCACCTCGCGCTTTGGCCAGCCGGACGACTTTCGCCATTTCGTCGACCAGGCCCACCAGGCCGGTCTTGGCGTGATCCTCGACTGGGTTCCCGGCCATTTCCCGCGCGACGACTTCGCGCTGGCCCGGTTCGATGGCACCGCGCTGTACGAACATGCCGACCCGCGCATCGGCGAGCACCGCGGCTGGGGCACCCTGATCTTCAACTACTCGCGCCCCGAGGTCCGCAACTTCCTGCTCTCCAGCGCCCTGTGCTGGGTCGAGGACTTCCACCTCGACGGCCTGCGCGTGGACGCCGTGGCCTCCATGCTCTACCGCGACTACGACCGCGAAGGCGAGGACTGGCTGCCCAACATCCACGGCGGCAACGAAAACCTCGAGGCCATCGACTTCCTGCGTCACCTGAACGAGACGGTCCAGACCAGCCACCCCGGGGTCGCCATGATCGCCGAGGAATCCACCGCCTGGCCAGGCGTCAGCCGCCCGCCGTCCATGGGCGGGCTGGGCTTCACCATGAAGTGGAACATGGGCTGGATGCACGACACCCTGACCTATTTCGGGATGGACCCGATCTACCGCACCCACCACCACGGCCAGCTCACCTTCGGCCAGCTCTACGCCTACAGCGAGAACTTCGTCCTGCCGTTCTCGCACGACGAGGTGGTGCACGGAAAACGCAGCCTGCGCGGGCGCATGCCCGGCAACGAGTGGGAGCAGCACGCCAACCTGCGCCTGCTCTACAGCTGGCAGTGGCTCTACCCCGGCAAGAAGCTGCTGTTCATGGGCCAGGAGTTCGGCCAGGGCCCCGAATGGTCCGAGGAGCGCGAACTGGACTGGTACGTGCTGCAGTACCCGCTGCACCAAGGGCTGCAGAACCTGGTGCGCGACCTCAACCGGGTCTACCGCGCAGACCCGGCCCTGCACGCCCGCGAGTTCGAACCGGACGGCTTCGACTGGCTGGACTGCGACGACGCCGCGCATTCCACCCTCAGTTTCGTGCGCCGCGACCATCACGGTCATCAGGTGGTCGTGGTGCTCAACCTCACCCCGGTCGAACGCCCCGCCCACCCGGTGCCGGCTCCGCATGCCGGGCCCTGGCGAGTCACCCTGAACACCGACGCGCACGTCTACGGGGGCGAATCCCGCGGCCCGGCCGACGTCCACGCCGAGCCGGTGGAGCGTCAGGGCCACCCGGCCACGCTGTACCTGCACCTGCCGCCGCTGACCGCCCTGCTGCTGGAACCGGCCGGCGACTGAAGCCGTGGAGACATGGGCCCCGGGACAGGGCCCCTATTCAATGCCGAGACGCTTGATCTTGCGCCACAGCGACACCCGGTCGATCCCCAGCAGGCGCGCGGCCTGGGTGCGGTTGCCGCTGGTCTGCTCCAGCGCCTGACGGATCTGCAATGCCTCCTGTTCCTCCAGCGTCCGCACCGGGGCCGGCGCGTCATCCACCACTCGGGCACGGGACTCGCGCAACGCGCGCGGCAGGTCCGCCAGGGTCAAATCGGTGGTGCGCGCCAGGGCCACGCCCCGTTCGATGATGTTGGACAGTTCGCGCACATTCCCGGGATAGTCGTGCTCGACCAGGCGTTCCAGCGCCTCCGGCTCGATGTCGTCAATGCGCTTGCCCATCGCCAGGGCGTGACGCTTGAGGAAGTAGTAGGCCAGCAGCGGGATGTCGTCGCGACGATCCCGCAACGGCGGCAGCACCAGGTTCACCACGTTCAGCCGAAAGTACAGATCCTCGCGCATGTCGCCACGATCCACCGCCCGGTCCAGGCGGCGATTACTGGCCGCGATCACCCGCACATCCACCGGGATCGGCGTGCGCCCCCCGACCCGCAGGACCTCGCGCTCCTGCAGCACGCGCAGCAGGTTCACCTGCATCGCCGGGCTGGTCTCGGCCACCTCGTCCAGGAACAGCGTGCCGCCCGCGGCGGCCTCGAACAGGCCCTTCTTCTGCTGCGTGGCGCCGGTGAAGGCGCCCTTCTCGTGCCCGAACAGTTCGCTGGCCAGCAGCTCGTCCTGCAGCGCCCCGCAGTTCACGGCCAGGAACGGCCCCTCCGCCCGTGCGCTGTGATTGTGGATATAGCGGGCCAGGAGTTCCTTGCCCGTCCCGCTCTCTCCGGTCAGGACCACGTTGCAGTCGGTCGGCGCGATCTGGCGCGCCGTCTCCAGCAAGCGCTGCATCGCGGCGTCCTGCGCCACCAGCGTCGCCTTGCGTCCGCCCTGTTCCACCTGATCGCGCAGCACGCGGTTGTCGCGCCGCAGCCGGGTGAACTCGACCGCCTTGGCCACCACCTCGCGCACCTCGTCGATGCGGAAAGGCTTGGCAATGTAATGGAAGGCCCCGGCCTTCATTGCCTCCACCGCCGAATCCAGGGTCGCGTGGCCGGTGATCATGATCACGGCCAGGTCCGGATCCCGTTCGCGCGCCCGGCGCAGGATCTCCATCCCGTCCACCCCGGGCATGCGCAGATCCGTCAGCACGGCATCGAAGCGTTCCTGATCCAGGGCCTGCAAACCGCTGGCCCCGTTCTCCCGCGTGACTACCGTAAAGGGCGAGTGCCGGAACACCTGTTCCAGCTGGCGGCAGGCAATCGGTTCGTCGTCGATCACCAGCAGCCGCGGGTCGGGCGGATCGGTGGCCGTCGCCTCCGGGCGCTGCGGCGCGTCACTCATAGCGCTTCCTCGCATTCGCAGGGCAGCCAGACCTGGAAGCGGGTACCGCCCAGTGGACAACGACTCACGCCGATCGCCCCCCCGTGGTCCTGGATGATCTCCTGGACCACGAACAGGCCCAGCCCGGACCCGCCCCCCTCTTCGCGACCCCGGTAGAAGGGCTCGAACACGTGGTCCAGGGCGGCATCCGGAATCCCCGGCCCGTCGTCATCGACCGAGATCCGAACGACCGGCAGCGTGTCGTCGCCATGCACCAGCAACTCGCCCACCACATGGCCGCCAGGTCCCGGCCGCAGGTCGCCCAGCCGCCCCCGCTGGGCCTGGATGTGAACCTCTACATCTTCGCCCCCGGCCTCGAAGGCATTGCGCAGCAGGTTCACGAAGACCTGCTGCAGCCGTTCGGGATCCACGGTCACCTGAAGCCCGGCATCCACCCGGATCGTCACCTGATCGACCGGCAAGGTGGCGCGGATCAGGTCCAGCGTCCCGTCGAGAATCTGCCGCAGCGACCGGCACTCCTCGCGCCGGGGTCCCTGCGGTTGCTGGCGCGAATAAAGCAGCAGCCCGCGCACGATGTTCTGGGCCCGCGCGGTCTCGCCCTCGGCTTGCTGCAGCCACTCGGCGAGCAGCCCCGGATCCCCGGCGGGGCCCTCCTCGGACACCAGTTGCAACGCGGTGGAGATATTGCCCAGCGGGTTGTTCAGCTCATGGGCGACCCCCGAGACCAGCACGCCCAGTGCCGCCAGGCGCTCGGAACGGCGCAGGTCCGCCTGGCGCGCGTCCAGCTCGTCGAGCATCCCGTTGAAGGCCTCGGCGAACGACACCAGCTCCCGGTCCCGGGTCGGGGCCGTCAGGCGGGTTCGCGATCCCGCGCCGATCGCGCGCAGCTGGTTTTCCATCGACCGCAACGGCGCCAGGATCCGCCGCGCCAGCCACCAGCCACCCAGCACGACCAGCAACAGCACGAGCCCAGTCGCCACCAGGAGCTCGGTGCGCGAGACCTGCACCCCCGTACGCAGATTCTCGCGTTCGCGCTGGCTCAGCACCTTGGTCAGCGCCGAGGCCTCGCCACCGGCATCGCGGATGCGCTCGACCAGCTGCTCCCGCTCGACCCCGGCGAGGCGCGGATAGCGCTCCAGGCCATCGCGATACGCCACCAGGGCGTCGCGCAGGTTGCCCAGTTCGTCGCGCCCGGCGTGTTGTTCGAGCGCCGCCCGGTTGTCCTCCAGGCGCTCCAGCGCCGCCTCTGCATGATCCCGGGCAGCCGCCAGATCGCCATGTTCGCCGGAGCTGTAGAACTTCTTCTCGAAGCGCCGCATCTCGAGGCTGTCCTGCAGCAGCTCAGCGACAACATCTCCCTGTTGCAACCGGGTCTCGATGGTCGACAGGGCCACATACTGCGCGACGACCAGCCCCAGCACCAGGACCACGACGCCCGCATACACCCAGCGGACCTTGCTGCGCAGACTGCGCCCCATAACGTTACCTGTTGCAATAGCGGATCGTTACACTATGCAACAGCTATGACGGGGGCTGCAACCGGCTTTCTCCGCCTCCTCTCGGCTCGATGTTGCGGTGTGCAACAAACCAATCGCCAATGGGTGGCCGGAAACGCCCAAGTGGCTGTTTTTACTGGTTGGCACGAACCCTGCATAAGAGCCAGCGGAAGCTAGCCACAATGGAGACACCCTATGCCCGCCTTGACCCAAGCCATGAAGAAGATGCTCGAAGGTCTGGCCTACGCCGACCTGGCCGAGATGCAGCCCATGGGGGACAAATATCGCTCGCTGGCCAGCGATGCGCCGGACTCGAACCCGATGGCCCCCAACGCCGGGGACCCGGTCGAACCGGCCACGACCCGCCGCCGCATCGGCCTGTTCGTGGGCCCGTTCGCGCCGCGCCACGTGTTCGATTACGCCGCCGACAGCTGCGAACGCCTCGGGGCCGACCTGGTCGTGCTGACGTTCCTGGGCGAGACCGAAGCCCGGGCGCTGATCGAGGGCTTTACGCGCGAGGGCAGCCCCCTGCCCTACGACGTCCATATCGAGACGCTCAGTGGCGATCCGGAGCGGGCTTTGCGCCGGGTGCTCGGCCGCGGCATCCGCCTCGACTTCCTGGTCTGCGACGAACAGGGCTACCTGGG
>JBJHBC010000123.1:0-6703 GCA_050485285.1 Thioalkalivibrio sp. | reverse complement strand
CCGTGCTGGAGCGCGAATGCCGCTCTCGCCGCGAGGTGAACCTGGCACTGCTGATGATCGATATCGACCACTTCAAGCCGTATAACGACCGGTTCGGGCATCAGCGCGGGGACGACTGCCTGCGCCAGGTGGCCCGGGTGCTGCGGGAAGCGGCCCACCGGCCGACGGATCTGGTTGCGCGCTACGGGGGTGAGGAATTTGCCTGCATCCTGCCGGACACGACGCTGGAGGGTGCCCGCGCGGTCGGCGAGCGGGTGCGCCGCGAGGTGGAGGCCCTGCAACTGGAACATCCGGACAACGTGACCGCTACGGTGACGGTCAGTCTCGGCGTCAGTACGGTGAGCGGGGCGCGTTCGACGACCCCGGAGGCCCTGCTGGGCGAGGCGGACCGGCTGCTCTACTGCGCCAAGCGCGAGGGGCGCAACCGGGTCTGTGCGGCGGGACTGTGAGCGATTCCGCCGGGGCGATGGCGGAGGTTATTCGTCGCCGGCGGCGCGCGTCGGGCGTTCGCGCGGGTCGGCGGAGCGCGCATCGGTGCGCTCGAGCAGGGTGATCACCGGGGTCGATTCGGCGTCCTCGCTGGCGAGCTGGTCACCCTCCATCCACGGCGGGGGCAGCTGCGGGCGCATGTCCTGCACCTGGGCGAAATTCGGGAACTCCACCTTGGAGAACAGCTCCGCCGCGGATTCCTGTGCCTCCGGGTTCTGCGCAGTCAGTACAAATCCGGTGGCCAGCACCAGCAGGGAAAACTGGAAGCGCTGATCGCGGTAGGTGGAACGTGAACGCAGCAGGTCGAGCATCGGAGGTTCTCGCGGGAATCGTACTTCGGTAGACAGTACGCCCGGGCAGGGGTTTCCATCAAGGAAGCTAGGCAATCGCCCGGGTTTTTGGACGGCCTGGACCCCGGCCCCCGAAAAAGGCCACCGAGTCTCCGTGCCGGTTCAGGGCTTGCGCCGGCAGACCAGGAAGACCTCTTCCACCCCGTCGGTGGGAACCATGCCGGGGCTCAGCTTGAGGGGCTTTTGCAGGCGCAGCCCCAGGGGCATCAGGAAACGGTTGTAGACCTTCATCGCCACGGGTCGGTGGCGTTGCAGGAACCACATCCCGAGGTCATTGAGGCGGGAGGATTTCGGCTTCATCCCGAAGATCGCACTTTGCTCGATCTCCAGGCCGTGGCGTTCCAGGAGCTGTGCCAGCTTGTGTGGTTCATAGCGCCGATAGTGGCCGACAATGTCGTCGAAGGGCGTCCAGTATTCCGGATGCAGCGGGGTGGACAGCAGCACATGGGCGCCGGGTGCGGCGACCCGCGACAGCTCGGCCAGGGCGGCCTCGTCGTCCTCCACATGTTCGATGGTGTCCAGTGCGCAGACCAGTTCGAAGTGCCGATCGGCATAGGGCAGCGCGGATATGGGGGCCCTCTCGGTGACGCCGCCTGCTTTCTCGAGTGCAGCCAGGGCCGGGGCGCTGATATCGGCAAAATGGGTATCCGCGATGGGCAGGCGCGGGCGCATCCCGGGCCCCACCTCGAGCCGTCGGGCATGGGATCGGGAAAGGTCGGACACCAGTCCCCAGGTGTTGAAGCGCTCGGGGTGTACCAGGCGGGTGTCCGCCCACAGACCATCGTAAAAACGCTGGTTGACGTCGCCGATGTTCGAATACGGGGTTGAGGGGGACTCGTGGGTCACAGGGTGGCCGTGCTGGGGCAAGGCCTCACAGTCTAACGGACCTGCCGGACGGTTACAGGTTTGGGGGTGAACGACGGGACAGTCTCGCTCGATCCCGCGAAATCGTTCTCGTTTTCCGCCCGATGAGCCGGCGCGGCTTCTTACGTTTAGTGTGAGCTGAACGACGCATACCGGCGCTGGATCCAGTACCGCAGTGCCGAGCCGGCCAGCAGCAGCACCGCCAGCGCGAACAGGGGCAGGAGCGTTTGCGGTTGCAGGGCCTCGCCGGTCGCGATGGCATCCGTGGCGCCGTGGATGGCCGTCGCATACACGCCCCATTTGACGGCGAGTCCGAGGACGGCGGCCAGCAGAAAGGGCCCCAGCGGCAGGCCGAGGGCGCCACCGGCATAGTTGACCATCGAATGCGGGAAGCCGGGAAACACACGCAGCGCGGCCTGCGTGGCCGGGTGGCTGTGACGGCGCAGGAAATCGGTCAGCCACCCGCCTCGTTCGCGTGCGGGGTCTGCGCGGGCCAGGCGCGAGGCGACGCGGTAGGCCCCCCAGGCACCGGTGGTACTGCCGATCAGCAGCAGACCGACGGCAACCAGGGGCGGGTGGAACGGGGCGATCAACCAGACCATCAGGGTGCCGGGCAGGGCAAAGGCGAGCATCAGGGCCATCACGAGCACCAGCCCGGCCGTGACCCAGGGGCCACCCGCAACCGCTTCGCCCCAGGCGAGCAGACGGACGGGGTCACCCACCCACAAGGCGAGACCAATGCCCAGTGTGATCAGCAGTACCAGCACACCGCGCCCGAGGCGGGCGCGCGAGATCCGCAAGGTCCAGGGGCGGGCGGACGGCATCGGGAGGCCTCCGGGGCTGCGTCGGACCGATATCTTCAGGGTAGCGGATGCGCCGTCGTGGCGTGGTGGGTGGCTCGCATCGGTATGACGGATCGGTACACTCGGTCGGGGACATCGGAATCAGCGCGGACGGGGCCACCCGGAAGGAGACGCGGATTGAGCAAGAAGCTGGAAAATCGGACGGCACACAAGATCCTGCGCGGGCTCAAGTCGCGTTATCCGGTGTTCTACCTGCTGGGCTGGGACGAGGATCGCATGGAGCGGCTGCTGCGCTCGGTCGCGCGCTCGTTCTACGGCGAGGACGGTCACCTGGAGGTCTGGTCGGCGAGCCACGGGTTCGGGGAACACGATGCCCCGGACGCGCCGACCACGGATCCGGTCGCGGCGGTGGCGCGGGTGGCGAAGGAGGAGACGGAAGCGCCGCGCATGGTGCTGCTGAAGGACCTGCCGACCTGGTTCGACGACAACCCGGCGCTGGTGCGCGGAGTGCGCGATCTCTACTACCAGCTGAAGAAGGGGCGCAACGTGGTGTTCCTCAGCTGTCCGCTGCTGAAGCTGCCGGAGATCCTGAAAAAGGAGGTCTTCCTGGTCGAGGTGGATCTGCCCTCGGAGGCCGAGGTGCTGGAGCAGCTCGAGCACACCCATGGCGCCGAGGCGATCCCGCGCGAGCAGTTATTCCGCCTCGCGGCGGGGATGCGCGGATTGTCCCTGAACGAGGTCGGGCATCTGAGCGCGCGGCTGTTCCGCGGCCAGCCCTTGCCCGAGGCCGAGATGCTGGCCGAGATCCAGGAGGAGAAGGGCCAGATCCTGCGCAAGGAAAGCTGTCTCGAGTTCTATCCGCCACAGCGCTCGCTGGAGGACATCGGGGGCCTGGAGAATCTCAAGGAATGGGTGCGCACGCGCGCCGACCTGTTCACCGAGAAGGCCTGGAACGACCACGTTCCGCTGCCCGCCGGGGTGCTGTTCATGGGGGTCAGCGGCTGTGGCAAGAGCATGGCCGCCAAGGCCATCGCCACCGCCTGGGGGCTGCCGCTGGTGCGGCTGGACATGAGCCTGGTGCTGTCCGGCAGCTTTGGCACGCCGGAGTACGCCTTTGCCCGGGCCACCCGTATCGCGGAGGAGATCGCGCCCATGGTGCTGTGGGTGGACGAACTGGAGAACGCCTTCGGCTTCGACAGCCACGCCGCCGGCAGCGCCGGCAATGTGAATATCTTCTCGAGCTTTCTCACCTGGCTGCAGGAGAAGTCGCCCCGGGTGTTCGTGGCGGCGACCGCGAACCGTATCCAGCAGCTCCCGGCCGAGCTGATGCGCAAGGGGCGCTTTGACCAGCTGTTCTTCCTCGACCTGCCGAACGTGGAGGAGCGCAAGGAGATCCTGCGCATCCATATCGAGCGCCATGGCGGCCACCTCGAGGACTTCAACCTGAACTACATGGCGGCCAGTACCGAGGACTGGAGCGGGGCCGAGATCGAACAGGCGGTGAAATCGGCGCGCATCGACGCCTACCAGGAAGGCCGGGTATTCAACCAGCGCGACGTGATCCGTAACGTGATCAACACGGTACCGCTGTCGCGGACCATGGTGGAGCAGATTCGCGAGATCAAGAGCTGGGTGTTCCAGCGTGCGATCAACGCCTCGAAGCCGGAGACGACAGCCCCGCCGAAGCCGTCCGGCTGACCGCCCGGTTCGCCGGGCCGCCTATACTCGGAGCAGGGGGCGCCGAAGCCGGCGTCGGTCCCCCGCGGGTTCAGGTTCGGGTCGCCGGTGGAGGAATGCTCATGTGGCGCAATGTTTCTTTCGTGATCGTCCTGGCGGCGACCCTGGGGCTCGGCGGCTGCGCGACCTATCAGGGCTCGCAGGAGCAGGCCGGGATGGTGATCGGTGGCGTGCTGGGCGGCGTGCTCGGTTCGCAGGTCGGATCCGGACGGGGCCGCACGGCCGCCATCATCGCCGGGACCCTGGCCGGTGCGGCGATCGGTGGCTCGGTGGGCCAGTCCATGGACGAGGTGGACCGCCTGAAGACGGCCCAGACGCTGGAGAGCGTGCGCACGGGCGTGCCCTCGCGATGGGTCAATCCCGACAGTGGCAATCAGTACACCGTGGTGCCGACCCGAACCTACGAGACCACGGCCGGCCCGTGCCGGGAATACACCATTGACGCGGTGATTGGCGGCCAGACCGAGCAGGTGTACGGGACGGCCTGTCGGCAGGCGGATGGCAGCTGGCGCGTCCAGGGCTGATACGCCAGTGTCTTCTTAACTGAAGTGTCTTCTTAACTGACGGGTTGCGGGCTGGCCTGTCCGTGCCCCGGGGCGGCATCGGGTGGGGTGTCCGGCAGGTCGGTTTTGCCCGGGGCGTCCAGGGTGCGTGAGACCACGCGGTCGCGGCCTTCGCCCTTGGCCTGGTAGACGGCCTGGTCGGCGACCCGGAAGAGGTCATTCATGCTGACCTCGCGCCCGGCCGGGCGGCTGGTGACGCCGAAGCTTGCGGTAATGGTCAGCCCGGCGGGTTCGAGTTCACGCAGCTGCTGGCGCAGCTCCTCCGCGCGGGTGTGGGCATCGAACAGATCGCATTCCGGGAGTACCAGGAGGAATTCCTCGCCCCCGAACCGCAGGGCCACGTCGCTCTCGCGTCCGGTGGTGCGCAGGAGTTCGCCGACGCCGACCAGGACCTCGTCCCCGACCAGGTGGCCGTGGGTGTCGTTGATCTGCTTGAAATGGTCGATGTCCAGCAGGATCAGGCTGAGCGGGATGTCGTTGTGGTTGGCCTCGGCGAAAAAACGCGCGGCGCACTCGGCCAGGACGTTGCGGTTACGCAGCCCGGTCAGCGGATCGATCATTGCCATGTCGTAGAGCTTCTGGCGCTGGTCCTGGACCTCCTCGAACAACCGCTTGTTGGCCAGCAGGTTCCCGATGCGGGCGCGGACCTCGTCCTCCAGCACGGGTTTCGTCACAAAGTCGTTGACGCCGAGGCGAAAGAGTTCGGCGCGCCGGTTCTGGTCGTCCAGGCCGGACATGGCCACGATCGGCAGGCTGGTCTTGTCGGGGAACTGCTGGCGCAGCCGACTGACCAGCCCCATGCCGCTGATCTCGCCCTCGACCAGGATGTCGGAGAGCACCAGGTCCCAGGTGCCCCGGTCAAAGGCCTCCAGGGCTTCGTCGGCGCTGCGGAAGTGCGCGACCTCCAGGCCCATTCCCTCGAGGATGCGGATCATCACGCGGGCAACGGTGGGACTGTCCTCCACGTACAGGACGTTCCCCTCGTGGGCGTGTTCCACCGGCCGCCCGTAGCGTGCGGCCTGATGGAACAGGTCACGGATGTTGGTCTTGTCGTGGAGATCGGTGGCGCCGGCCTCGAACGCCTGACGGCGGATCTCGTGGTCGTGCTGGGTTGTGAGCAGGATCAGGGGCAGGTCATGGCCGGCGGCCCGGGCACGGGCCCGGCGGCAGAATTCCACGCCGCTCATGTCGGGCAGGGTGACCGAGGCGCAGACCAGTTCCAGGTCGTTTTCCTCGATGCGGGCAAGCCCTTCGGCCCCGCTGCTGGCCATGATCGGCTTGTGCCCGGCGGCCAGGACCATGCGGCTCCACAGCGCCCGGAAGACCCGCGAGCGGTCGACGACGAGGATCTTCATGCCGGGCCTCCCGCGGCCGGGCGCCGCAGGGAGGCGCGCGTGGGCTGTGGCCGGTCTGGATTTGTCTTCATGGCGGGTTCCGACTCCGTTCAGGCATCCGCACGAAAACCCGGATGATGCGCGCCTTTGCGCCGCCGTTCAAACCGAAGCGGCGGCGCGGTGGACAGGGCCTGCGGGGGGGAGGAACAATGCAGCCAGGCGGGCGATCGCACTACGCCCATGGATCAGGAAGGGAGTCCGGTATGAGCTATCTGCAGCGAATGGGGAGTCTGCTGCGTTTTGGCAAGGCTGGCGAACGGCGCAGAAAGGCACGTCGGGAGGCCGCGCGCGGGCTGCGCGTGCTGGTGGTGGATGATTCGCGCACCGTGGTCGCGCTGCTCTCCAGCATGCTCCGGCAAAACGAGATGGAGCCGGTGGGGGCCGGCGATGCCGAGCAGGCCCTGGCGCTGGCCCGCGAGAATCCGCCGGACCTGATCTTTCTCGACATCATCCTGCCCGGGATGACCGGGTTTGCCATGCTGCGTCAGCTGCGCCGGGACCCG
>JBJHBC010000122.1:0-6706 GCA_050485285.1 Thioalkalivibrio sp. | reverse complement strand
CGGCTAGCGGCTCGCCAGGCGCTTGAGGCACTCGAGGTAGGCGTTTTCGTCCGGCGCGGCGTTGCTGCGCTGGGCCTCCCACAGGGTCTGGCCGAGGCATTCCATCATGCGGTGCTCGGCGTCCATCACGCCAAACCGCGCGCACAGGCCCTGGTGCAGTTCGCGGATGCCGGCCGGGCGGTCGGTACGCGCCTGGTCGCGCAGGCTCAGGTGCATCGCCATGTGCAGGAACGGGTTGGAGGTGCCCAGCTCCGGCGGGAACTCGCCGGTCAGCGCGGTCTCGCGGTCCTTCAGGTATTCGTGGTATTCGGGGTGTTCCGAGATCACGTCCACCAGTTGCTGCTCCAGGTCGGTGACGGGCTCGCCGGCCTGTGCCTTCTGCCAGGCGTCGACGAACTGGGTGCGGATCTGGTCGCGATTGCCGTACATGGGATGTTCCTTGAAGGGGATCGGTTCGTTCAGGCGCCGGCGGGCGGTGGCGTCTTGGCCTTGTATTCGCACAGGTCCGCGATCGGGCAGCGCCAGCACTCCGGCTTGCGCGCCTTGCAGACGTAGCGACCGTGCAGGATCAGCCAGTGATGGGCGTCCTGCAAGTAGGCCTTCGGGGTGAGGCGCATCAGCCGTTTTTCCACCTCCAGCACGGTCTTGCCGGGGGCCAGACCGGTGCGGTTGGCGACCCGGAAGATATGGGTATCCACCGCGATGGTGGGGACGCCGAAGGCGGTGTTGAGGATGACGTTCGCGGTCTTGCGGCCCACACCCGGCAGGGCCTCCAGCGATTCGCGGTCCCGCGGGACTTCGCCGCCGTGGCGCTCGACCAGGATGCGGCAGGTCTTCATCACGTTCTCGGCCTTGGCGTTGTACAGGCCGATGGTCTTGATGTGTTCCTTGAGCCCGTCGAGACCCAGTTGGAGGATGGCCTCGGGGGTATTGGCGACGGGGTAGAGGCGGCGGGTGGCCTTGTTGACGCCGACATCCGTGGCCTGGGCGGACAGGATGACCGCAATCAGCAGTTCGAAGGGGGTGTCGTACTCGAGCTCGGTGGTCGGCTCGGGGTTCGCCGCCTTCAGGCGCTCGAAGATGGCTTCTCGCTTTGCGGCGTTCATGGATGCGGAGGCTCCAAACAAACCGGCCCCGCTTCGCGGGGCCGGCAACTCGCGTAGTGGCGTTGCTCAGACGTGGCGGAACATGCCGACATCCGGCGCGGCGTCGCGCGGGTTGGATTCGGCTTCCTTCTCCAGATCCTTGATCAGCTTGGCGTGCTTCTCTTCCAGATTATGCATCGCCTTCTCGTCCAGCTTCGGGAAGATGACGTCGCGGATGAACGAACCCAGCTCGTCCAGGCAGCTCGGCCAGTACTTGTCGTTCAGGTGGAACGAGTGATGGGCGTGGGTCCCCATCGGGTAGCTCGTGAACTTGGTGCTCATGGTGTAGGACAGGTCGCTGTCCTTCTCGACGAAGTCCTTGGCCCAGTCGTACCACCACTTGTAGTACTTCTCCTGCAGGTCGTCGTTGAACCCGTGGTTCTCGAAAAAGGCGGCGATCGTGCCGCGCGGGGCGAGGCCGTAGCGCGTGCCGCGCTTGCCAGCAAACGGGAAATGTCCAGCCATGCCAATCTCCTGGGACGTTTGAGTGTCCGGGGCGCGCGGCCCCGGTAGAACGGATTCGTGGCGCCGGAAGTTTACCGGCTGATGGCCAGGAATCAAGGCCAGCCCGGTTCAGGCGTTGTCCGGGGCGGCTTCGGATCCGGTGGCGCTCTCGTCACGGGTGGCGGTCGGCTCCGGCTCGAACTGGCTGTCGATCCAGTTCTTCGCGGCGATCAGCAGGCCCATGGCCATGAAGGCGCCCGGTGGCAGCAGGGCCAGCAGGAAGCCGTGCTCGGAGGGATAGAGCTGCAGGGTCATGCCGTGCCCCCACTCGCCGAACAGCAGGTGGGCATTGGCCATCAGCGTGCCCTGGCCGAGGACCTCGCGCAGCGCCCCCAGGGCGATCAGCACGCCGGTGAAGCCCAGCCCCATCATCAGGCCGTCCAGGGCGGCGCGCGGCACCGAGTTGCGCGAGGCGAAGGCCTCGGCGCGGCCGATGATGGCGCAGTTGGTGACGATCAGCGGGATAAAGATCCCGAGGATCAGGTACAGCCCGTGGAACCAGGCATTCATCGCCAGCTCGATCGCGGTGACGATGGAGGCGATGATCAGCACGTACACCGGGATGCGGATCTCCGGGCGCGCGTGGTTGCGGATCAGCGAGACCAGCACATTGGACAGCAGCAGGGTCAGGGTGGTCGCAATGCCCAGGCCGATCGCGTTGACCATGGTGCCGGAGATCGCCAGCAGGGGGCACAGCCCCAGCAACTGCACCAGCCCGGGGTTGTTGTGCCACAGGCCGTCGCGAATGATGTCGGTCAGGGTCGGGTTCATGGGCTTGCCTCGTCGTCCCCGTGGGCCTCGGGCTGGGGGAGCGGTTCCGCCATGGAGCGGGCCTCGTCGGGCCGGGTCGCCAGCAGCTCCTCGCGGTGTTCGTCGAAGTATTGCAGCGTGCGATAAACGGCGCGAACCACCGCACGCGGGGTGATGGTGGCGCCGGTGAACTGGTCGAAGACGCCGCCGTCCTTGCGCACGTGCCAGTCCTCGGCCGGGGGGTTCCCCAGCGAGCGGCCATCGAAGTCGTGGATCCAGTCGGAGCGCTCGGCCTCGATCGCATCCCCCAGCCCGGGCGTCTCGCGGTGCGCGGAGACGCGCACCCCCTGGAGTTCGCCGGCGCGATCCACGCCGATCAGCAGGTGGATGTCGCCACTGTAGCCATCGCGCGCGATCGCGGAAAACACGATGCCGACCACTTCGTCATCGGCACCGCGGGCGAACCAGGCCGGCAGGTGGTCACCGCCCAGGAGGTCATGGCCGAGATCGATGGTGTCGTGCACGGGGTCGTTCCGGTAATCCAGGTCGCCGGTCAGCTCCGCGATGCGGTTGCGGTTGACCGCCATGCGGTTCTCTTCGATGCGGGCCTCGGTCGTGCCCTGGACGAGGGCGACGATCCCGGCCCCGGCGGCGGCAAAGCCGGCGAGCAGCGCCGTGGCCAGCAGGATGTCGCGCGGCTTCAGGTCAAGCATGCCCGTCCCCCGGCGGCGGGCCACGGCGCGAGCGGCCGAAGATCCGTGGCCGCGTCAGGTGGTCCAGGGTCGGGGCGACCATGTTCATCAGCAGCACGGCGAAGGCGACCGCGTCCGGATAGCCGCCCCAGGTGCGGATGATGAAGATCAGCACGCCGATGCCGGCGCCGTAGAGGATGCGACCCAGCGGCGTGGTGGAGGCGGAGACCGGATCGGTGGCGATGAAGAAGGCGCCGATGATGACCGCGCCGCTGAAGACGTGGAACGCCGGCGAGGCAAAGGAATCCGGGTCCAGCATCCAGAAGAAGCCGGCCGGGATGGCCACGCCCAGAATCACCGCCAACGGGATATGCCAGTGGATGATGCGCCGGAACAGCAGGTACAGCCCGCCGAGCAGGAAGAAATTGCCGATCCATTCCCAGCTGGTCTCGCTGAAGCTGCCGAACAGCGGGCTCGCGGTGACCTCGCTGACGGTACGCCCGGCCCCCAGCCCCTCGCGCATGGCGTCCAGGGGCGTGGCGCGGGTGAGCGTGTCCCACTCGAGCGCGGCCGGGAGGCTGCCGGTGAGCACGGTCTGGAGCGTCTGGCCCAGGCCCAGCGACAGATCGGAGAGGGTGTCCGGCGCGGGCCACAGGGCCATCTCCCGCGGGAACGAGACCAGCACGACCACGTAGCCAACCATGGCGGGATTGAACGGGTTGTAGCCGAGCCCGCCATACAGGTGCTTGGCCACCACGATCGCGAAGGCGATACCGATCAGGGTGACCCAGATGGGTGTCAGCGGTGGTACGGCAAGGGCGAACAGCCAGCCGGTCACGATGGCCGAGTTGTCGCTCAGGGTGGCCATGACCGGGCGCTTGCGGGCCGCTACGATCGCCGCCTCGAAGGCCACGGCGAACAGCACTGCCAGGACCACGTTGACCAGGACGCCCCAGCCGAAGAACCAGGCCATGGCCAGGGTGCCGGGCACCAGGGCCATCTGGACCTGCTGCATGACCCCGCCCACCGAGTGGGCCGGGATCATGTGCGGCGAGGATTCGGTGCGAAAGCGCATCAGCGGCCGCCCGAGTCCGTGGAATCGGGCGGGCCGGAATCGCTGGATGTGCCGGCCTCCGCGGTGCCGGCGTTGTCCTGTCCGTCCTCGGTGGTCTCGGCGGTTTGTCCGGCCTTGGCAGCCTTGCGCGCGCGTGCGCGTTCCAGCGCGGCCTGGATGGCGGCCTGCTTGTCGTCGTCGGCGCCTTCCTCGCCTTCCTTCTTCTTCACGGCCGCCTTCTTCCTGGCCATGCGCTCGGCCTTCTCGCGTTCCTCGCGCTCGATGCGCTCCTGGCGGAACTCGTAGCGTTCGCGGGCGATGTCGGATTTCTGCCGTTCCTTCTCGCGCGCCCAGATCTCGTTCTTGGCGTAGCGGTAGTACTGCACCAGCGGGATATTGCTGGGGCAGACATGCGCGCAACAGCCGCACTCGATGCAGTCGAACAGGCCGTAGTCCTGGATTGCGTCGAAGTCCTTGGCCTTGGCCTGCCAGTAGAGCTGCTGCGGCAGCAGCTGGGCGGGGCAGGCGGCCGCACACTCGCCGCAGCGGATACAGGGCATCACCGGCCCCGGGGGCGGGGTGTCCTGGGGGCGGGTGGCGAGCAGGCAGTTGGTGCCCTTGATCACGGGTATGGCGTCGTCGTGGACCGCGAACCCCATCATCGGGCCGCCCATCACCAGGCGATCCACCCCATCGGCATAGCCGCCCGTCGCGGCGATGACGTCGGCGAACGGGGTCCCCAGCAGGGCCTCGACATTGCGCGGGTGCCGCACGCCCGGCCCGGTAACGGTGACGATGCGCGACAGCATGGGGCGTCCCTGGATGATCGCGTCGCAGACCGCCTTGAAGGTGCCGGGGTTGTTGCAGACCATCCCGATATCGGCCGGAAGCCCGCCGCTGGGGACCTCCTGGCCGGTCAGCACCTTGATCAGCTGGCGTTCGCCGCCGGTGGGGTAGAGGGACGGGACCGAGACCAGCTCGATCAGCTCGCGCAGTTCGCCCGGCAGATTCTCGGTAAGGGCCCGCATCGCCTCGGGCATGTTGTCTTCCACCGCGAACAGCACCCGTTCGACGTCGAGCAGGTGGGCGACGATGCGAATGCCCTCGAACACCGCCTCCGGGGCGGTGCGCAGCAGCATGTCATCGGCGCTGATGTAGGGCTCGCACTCGGCCCCGTTCACGATCAGCGTGTGGATGCGCTGACCGGCGCGCGGGTTGAGCTTGACCGCGGTGGGAAAGGCGGCTCCGCCCAGCCCGACGATACCGGCGTCGCGGATGCGCTGGCGCAGCTTGCGCGGCTCGCGGGTATCCCAGTCGAGCCAGGGTTTCATGCGGGTGTTGCCCCAGTCGTCGCGCCCGTCGGTCTGGATGACCACGCAGGGGGCGTCCAGGCCGGAGGGGTGGGGCACCGCGTGCGGGGCGATCTCGATTACCTCCCCGGAGCTGGGGGCGTGCACGTGGGCGGCGATATATCCCTTGGACTGGCCGATGCGCTGGCCCTTGGTCACGTGGTCGCCGACCGCCACGCAGGGCTCCGCGGCCTCGCCGATGTGCTGGCCCAGCGGGACGATCAGCTGCGGCGGCACGCCCATCACCAGCACCGGATCGCGGGTGCTGGCTTCGGTCTCGTCGGCCAGTTTCAGGCCCCCGTGGAAGCGATGCAGCTGCATAAGCGTATTCTAACGGTTTGCGGACATCCGACTCAGTCGGAAGCCCGCGAACCGTCCGCGATGGCGTGGATGGGCCGTTCGATGGGCGAGGGTTCCGGTTCCGACCAGCGCCATTCGGTGATGTCGGTGCCGACCGGAACCATGGTGATGCAGTCGACCGGACAGGGTTCGATGCACAGCTCGCAGCCAGTGCATTCCTCCTCGATCACGGTGTGCATCTGCTTGGCGGCCCCGAGGATCGCGTCCACCGGGCAGGCCTGGATGCACAGGGTGCAGCCGATGCAGATGTTCTCGTCGATGATCGCGACGGCCTTCTCCTGCTCTTCTTCCTCCAGCGGGGTGGGCTCGCGGTCGAGCAGGTCGGCCAGGGCCTGCACGGTGGCCTGGCCACCGGGCGGGCAGCGGTTGATGTCTGCCTCGCCGGCGGCGATGGCCTCGGCGTACGGGCGGCAGCCGGGGTAGGAGCACTGGCCGCACTGGGTCTGCGGCAGCAGGGCATCGATCTGGTCCACGACCGGGTCGGATTCGACCCGGAAACGCTGGGCGGCGAAGCCCAGCACTAGCCCGAACGCGGCCGCGAGGCCGCCGATCGCCAGGATGGCGTAGAGCACGCTCACAGCCGCACCAGCCCGGAGAAGCCCATGAACGCCAGCGACATCAGCCCGGCGGTGACCATGGCGATGGCGCTGCCGCGGAACATCACCGGCACATCGGCCACGGCGATGCGCTCGCGGATCGCGGAGAACAGGATCAGCACCAGCGAAAAACCGACCGCGGCGCCGAAACCGTACAGGGCCGACTCGACAAAATTGTGTGCCTCCTGGACGTTGAGCAGGGCCACGCCCAGCACCGCGCAGTTGGTGGTGATCAGCGGCAGGAAGATCCCCAGCA
>JBJHBC010000121.1:0-6728 GCA_050485285.1 Thioalkalivibrio sp. | reverse complement strand
GCCACCGGGCCGCGGCCCTTCTCCAGGCGCGATTCGATGACCACGCCACGCGCCGGGCCCTCGTCCGGGGCCTTCAGTTCCATCACCTCGGCCTGCAGGCCCAGGGCCTCCAGCAGTTCGTCGATCCCCTGTCCGGTATGCGCAGAAACCTGGATGAACTGGGTATCGCCGCCCCAGGCCTCCGGGATCACTTCGTGCTGGGCCAGCTCGTTCATGACCCGCTCCGGTTCGGCCTCCGGCTTGTCGACCTTGTTGACCGCGACCACAACGGGCACACCCGCCGCCTTCGCATGCTGGATGGCCTCTATGGTCTGCGGCATCACGCCGTCGTCCGCGGCCACCACCAGGATCACGATATCCGTGGACTGTGCGCCCCGGGCCCGCATCGCGGTAAACGCGGCATGGCCGGGCGTATCCAGGAAGGTCACGCCGTCGTGGTTGTTCTTCACATGGTAGGCGCCGATGTGCTGGGTAATGCCGCCGGCTTCGCCGGAGGCGACCTTCTCCTTGCGGATGTAGTCCAGCAGCGAGGTCTTGCCGTGGTCCACGTGACCCATCACGGTCACCACCGGCGGGCGCGGCTTGGCCTCGGCGGTCTGCTCCAGACCGGTATCGATCTCGTCCTCGACCGAGGTCTCCTTGGCCGCGATGGGGTTGTGCCCCATCTCCTCGACCACCAGCATCGCGGTGTCCTGGTCGATGGACTGGTTGATGGTGGCCATCACACCCATGCCCATCAGCGCCTTGATCAGCTGCGGCGCCTTGATCGCCATCGCCTGCGCCAGGTCCGCCACGGTAATGGTCTCCGGCACCTCGACATCGCGCACCACCGGCGCGGTCGGCTTGGCAAAGCCGTGCTTGCTGGTCACCGCCTGGGCGGCCGCGGACTGGGCCTTGCGGCTCTCGCCCTTCTTGCGGCGCCCGCGACGATCGCCGGCCACATGCAGCTCCTTGCGATCGTCCTTGCGTCCGCCCTTGCGGGCACCCTTGCCGGACTTCGCATCGCCTTCCGGCGCCGCGGGCGCGGCCGCCCTGGCCGCGGCCTCGCGTTCCAGACGGGCCTGTTCTTCCTTCTCGCGCTTGGCCTCCTGGGCCTCCAGCTCCTTCTGCCGGCGCTTCTGGCGTTCCTCGCGTTCGGCCGCCTCCTGCTTGCGGGCCTCGGATGCCTTGCGCTGGGCCTCGCGTTCGGCCTCGACCTGCAGCGCCAGCTGCTCGGTCCGACTCAGCGGGCGCTTCGGCTTGGCCGGCGCCTCGGGCTCCGGTTCGGGCGCGGGCTCTTCGGCCGGGGCCTCCTCGGCGACCTCGGGCTCCGGCTCGGCCGGCGCCTCGGCCCCGGGCTCCTCGACGGGCGGCTCTTCGGCCGCCGGGGTCTCCTCGACCGGGGCCTCGGCAGCCGGCTCTTCCATCGGGGTAGCGGCGCGCGCCTCTTCGGGGGCCTCCGGTGCCGGGGCCTGTTCCTCGACCGCCGGGGCCTCTTCCACCGGCGCCTCGGGCTGTGCCTCGGCGGGCTTGCGCTTCAGCGTGCGCTTCTTGCGCACCTCGACGTTGACCGTCTTGGAGCGGCCCTGACCGGAGCTGACCTTGAGGGTCTGCGCCTGGGTGCGGCGTTTCAGGGTCACGCGCCCCGACTCGCCGCCTTCGCCGTGCGACTGGCGGAGGTGATCGAGCAGCTTGCGCTTTTCGGCATCGGTGATCGCCGCCTCGGGACCCTCAACCTCGACGCCCGCCTCCTTGAGCTGAACCATGAGGCGGTCAACCGGTGTCCCCACCGATTCCGCGAATTGCTGCACTGTCATTTGCGCCATGGCGCCTACCTCCATTCCAGATTCTTTTCAGGCCAGCCGACAGCCTGGATACGGGTTCGCGATAACGGCGACCGGGGCTTAATCCCCGGTCTCGAACCACGGGGCGCGCGCGGTCATGATCAGCGCCGACGCCTCTTCCGTATCCAGACCGGTCATCTCGACCACATCGTCGGATGCCTGCTCCGCCAGGTCCTCCATGGTGCACACGCCATGTGACGCCAGCTTGTTCGCCAGCGCCGTGGTCATGCCCTCCATGTTCAGGAGATCCTCGGCGGGCTGATAGCCCTCACGGCCTTCCTCGGCCGCAATGGCCTTGGTCAGCAACGCATCGCTCGCGCGGTTGCGCAGCTCCTCGACCATGTCCTCGTCGAATTCCTCGATCGCGAGCAGCTCGGCCTCGTCCACGTAGGCCACCTCGTCCAGGGTGGTAAAGCCTTCCTGGACCAGGATGCCGGCGACTTCCTCGTCGACATCCAGGGCCTCCATGAAGAAGGTGACCAGCTGCTGCGCCTCGGCCTCGCTCTTCTCGGCCGCCTGCTCCTCGGTCATCACGTTCAGTTCCCAGCCGGTGAGCTGGGAGGCCAGGCGGATGTTTTGTCCGCCGCGGCCGATCGCGAGCGACAGCTTGTCCTCCTCGACCGCGATGTCCATCGACTGCTTGTCCTCGTCGACCACGATCGACAGGACCTCGGCCGGCGACATCGCATTGATCACGAACTGCGCCGGGTTCTCGTCCCAGACGATGATGTCGATGCGCTCGCCCGCCAGTTCATTGGAGACCGACTGCACACGCGAGCCACGCATGCCGACACAGGCACCGACCGGATCCAGGCGCGGGTCGTTCGAGCGCACCGCGATCTTCGCGCGCATGCCCGGATCACGCGCCGCGCCCATGATGTCGATGATGTTCTGCCCGACCTCCGGCACCTCAAGCTTGAACAGCTCGATCAGGAACTCCGGCGCGGTGCGGCTGAGGATCAGCTGCGGTCCACGCGCTTCGGGCCGGATCTCCTTGAGGAAGCCGCGCAGGCGGTCATTCGTGCGGACCGTCTCGCGCGGGATCATGTGCTCGCGCGGAATCAGCGCTTCGGCATTGCTCCCGAGATCCACGTAGGTCCCGTTGCGGTCGGTACGCTTGACGATGCCCATGACCAGCGTGCCCACGCGATCCTGGTACTCCTCGACCACCTTGGCGCGTTCCGCCTCGCGCACCTTCTGCACGATGACCTGCTTCGCAGTCTGGGCGGCGATACGCCCGAAGTCGACGGCCTCGACCGGCTCCTCGATCACGTCGCCAACCTGCGCATCGGGGTTCTTCTGCTGGGCATAGGACAGCAGGATCTGATACTCCGGGGACTCGAACTCCGGGTCCTCGTCGTCCACCACGGTCCAGCGCCGGAAGGCCTCGTAGTCACCCTCCTCGCGGTCGATGCTCACGCGCACGTCCATCTTGCCGCCGTGGTACTTGCGGGTCGCCATCGCCAGGGCCGATTCCAGGGCGTCGAAGATGATGTCCTTCTCCACTCCCTTCTCGTTCGCCACGGCATCGGCGACCAGCAGGATCTCCTTGTTCATGTCTTGCCTCTCCGCACTCGGCAGTCACCTGCCGATTCAACAAAAGCGTAGCAGCGTCCCACGCAACAGCCGCGTTACAGCTGCTCCAGGACGCGCGCGTTGTGGATCGCGGCCAGCGGCAGCTCGTAGGCCATGCCGTCCACTTCCACCTCGATCATGGGTTCGTCCACCGACAGCAGCACGCCACGGAAATTGCGGCGATCATGCTCCGGCCATGACAGGCGCACCTTCACCGGGTGTCCGATGTAGCGCCGGAACTGCTCGGGGGTAAACAGGGGGCGTTCCACGCCCGGGCTGGAAACTTCCAGGGTGTAGTTGCCCTTCAGAACCTGCTCGACTTCCAGGACCGCGCCGACCTGTTCACTGACACGCGCGCAGTCATCCACCGTGACGCCGTTTTCGCCATCGATGAAGATCCGCACCACGGGCGGCTTGGAACCGGCGTGATACTCCAGCCCCCACAGCTCCATGCCTTCCCCCTCGACCACCGGGGTCAGCAGCGTGCTCAGTTGTTCAGCCTTCTGCGACAAGGGCGTCTCGATCGACTCCGTCCCGCGGGCGGGACCCAGAAACAAAAAAAGGGCGCCGAACGCCCCTCGTACACCTCTCACGATGACTGCAGCGAAACATCCGCTGCGAGGCGCGCGGGAGCGCGGCCTTAAGGACGGCGGGCCGACCGCGAGCAGTTGCGGCCGAACCATGGGTCCTTAACAAAAAGGCCCCGTATGGGGCCTCTCTGACAATTGGTAGCGGGGGCAGGATTTGAACCTGCGACCTTCGGGTTATGAGCCCGACGAGCTGCCAGACTGCTCCACCCCGCATCCGAGACGCAGAACTATACCAAAGCGCCGACCTGGCCCGCAAGGGCTGGCGGCGATTATTTACCGGCTGCGGCGCTCGCCGGTACGCAGATGCGGGCGCAGGTCGTAGCGCCAGATGTAGCCTGGCAGGGCGAACATGGCGAACAGCGACAGGGTGATCACGTAGAACTCCCAGCCCTGCGAATGGATACCACCGGTCGCCTGGAACTCCAGCCCCTTGCCGATCAGCCCGGCGAGGATATAGAGCCCGAACCACTCGAAGATCCGGGTCCAGGGCCCCTTGGTCCCATTTTTCGGAAGCACCATCAACGCGATGCGCTCACTGAGCCACGGCAGGTTCGCGCTGATGAACGCGACCACCACAAACCCCCAGACGAGGGCCTCGAACGGAATCCACTGTGTCACGACTTACCCGATGATTGCGTAGTGGGTGAGAGACAGCAGAAGCCCCGGGAAAATTCCCAGCAGCAGGACCGCCAGCCCGTTGATGCTGAGCGCGGTGGCCAGCGCGCCGGACGGCTGCACCGGCTCCTCGGCGCCCTCCTGCGGGTCATCGAAGAACATCATCTTGACCACGCGGAGGTAGTAGAAGGCGCCGATGATGGAGAAGATCACGGCAACGATCGCCAGCCAGACGAGCTCGGCGCCCACGGCCGCCTGGATCACCGCCAGCTTGGCATAGAACCCGACCGTCGGCGGCACACCCGCCATCGAGAACAGCAGCAACAGCATGATGAACGCAAACCAGGGGTTCCGCTTGGCCAGGCCCTTGAAGTCGTCGATCTGGTCGGCCTCATAGCCCTTGCGCGAGAGGAACACGATCATGCCGAAGCCACCGGCCGCGGTGATCGCATAGACGATCACGTAGAACATCGCCGAGGCATAACCGCTGTCGGTCCCCGCCAGGATGCCCATGAACAGGAAGCCGATATGGGCGATGGTCGAGTAGGCGAGCATGCGCTTGATGCTGGTCTGGGCGATCGCGATCACGTTCCCCACGGCCAGCGACAGCACGGCCAGGATGATCAGCATCCCCTGCCAGTCCGCGTGCATCGGGCCCATGCCCTCCACCAGCAGACGCATCAGGAAGGCGAACGCGGCGATCTTCGGGGCGGTGGCGATGAACAGCGTGACCGCCGTGGGCGCGCCGTCGTAGACATCCGGCACCCACATATGGAACGGCACCGCCCCCAGCTTGAAGGCGACGGCCACCACCAGGAACACCAGGCCGAACACCAGCGGGATGTTCAGGCTGTCGTCGGCGGCCACCAGTTCGGCGGCGATCACCGCGATATCCAGCGAGCCGGTCATGCCGTAGATCATGGACATGCCATAGAGCAGCAGGCCGGAGGCCAGCGCGCCCAGCACGAAGTACTTCATCGCCGCCTCGGTGGCACGCGAATTGTCGCGCCAGAACGCAACCAGCGCGTAGGACGACAGCGACAGCAGTTCCAGGCCCAGGTACAGGGTCAGCAGGTTGTGCCCGGAGATCATGATCATCATGCCGAGCACCGCGAACAGGCCCAGCACGTAGAACTCGCCCTTGTGGATGCCGCGCTCCATCAGGTACGGACGGGCATACAGGAACACCAGGAAGCTGGTCACGTACACCGCCACCTTCAGGATGTCGGCCATCGGGTCCTTCACGAAAGTGTCCGAGAAGGTCAGGACCGTCTCCGGCCCCATCAGCCACAGCGTCAGGCCGGCCGCCGCGACCAGGGTCGCCTGCACCAGGCCGTAGGTGACATCGCGCCGCGAATCCGGCAGGAACGCGTCGATCACCAGGATCAGGCACGCCATCCCGAGCACGAACATCTCGGGCACGGCGGGGAGGAAGTTGGGGATCTCGAAATTCATGTCAGGCGTCCCTTCAGAGCTTCGACTGCGCGATATGCGCCACGAGGTGGTCGATGGTCGCGTTCATCACATCCAGCAGCGGCGCCGGCCACACGCCCAGTAGCAGGGTAAAGAAGGCCAGCACGCCCATCAGGAAGAACTCGCGGCGGTTCATGTCGGAGAGACCGGCCACGTTGTCGTTGGCCACCGCGCCGAAGATCACGCGCTTGACCAGCCACAGGGTGTAGCCGGCCGCCAGGATCAGGGTGGTCGCGGCCAGGAAGGCGATCCAGAAATCCGCCTTGAACGCGGCCAGGATGACCATGAACTCGCCGACGAAGCCGGAGGTGCCCGGCAGACCGGTGTTGGCCATCGCGAACAGCACGAAGAACGCGGCGAACCACGGCATGGTGTTCACCACGCCGCCGTAGTCCGCGATCTGGCGACTGTGCAGACGGTCGTACAGCACACCCACCGCGAGGAACATCGCCGCCGAGATGAAGCCATGCGAGATCATCTGCACCATACCGCCGGCGATACCCAGCGAGGCCCCTTCCCAGTCACCGGTGTTGGAGTAGATGTAGAAGGCGAGGAAGAAGCCCAGGGTCACAAAGCCCATGTGCGCGATCGACGAGTACGCGATCAGCTTCTTCATGTCGCTCTGGATCAGCGCCACCACGCCGATGTAGAC
>JBJHBC010000120.1:0-6799 GCA_050485285.1 Thioalkalivibrio sp. | reverse complement strand
ACATGATGGCCTGGCTGCGCACGGGCTTCCTCCTGGGGCTGCTAACCATGCTGGCGGCCTGCGGGGGCGGCGTCCCGGGCGACTTCGATCCGCTCCCGCGCCAGGCCACGGTGCTCGCCTTTGGCGACAGCGTGACCCACGGGACCGGGGCGGGGGCGGGCGAGGACTACCCGGCGCGCCTGGCGACGATCACCGGCTGGACCCTGATCAACGACGGGGTCCCGGGCGATCGTGCGAACAGCGCCCGGGATCGCCTGGGGCCCAGCCTGCGCGCACACGAGCCCGACCTGGTGCTGATCTGGCTGGGCGGTAACGACTTCCTGCGCCAGCGTGACCCCGCTGTGGTCAAGGAGGATCTGCGCGCCCTGGTCGGTACCGTCCGCGGGCACGGGGCCCAGCCGGTCCTGCTGGGGGTACCGCGGGCCTCCGCACTCGGCGCGGCCACCGGCCGCCTGCGGGACGACCCGATCTACCGCGAGCTGGGGCGCGAGGAACAGGTGCCCCTGATCGAGGGCGTGCTCTCCGGGGTGCTGTCCGAGAGCGATCTGCGCGCGGACCCGGTCCACCCCAACGCCCGCGGCTACCGCCGCATCGCCACCGAGATCGCCGAGGCCCTGGACGACCTCGGCCTCTGGCTCGCCCCCTGACGGTTGTTCACCACGAAGCACACGAAGGCACGAAGAAGGGCCAGGTCAAAAGCGATTGAACCACAGAGGGCACAGAGGACACGGAGAAAATCGGTGTTTGTTTGGCGGCGGGCAGGGTGCCGACGTGCGCAACAGATCGAATCAAGCCTGCGGACCGACCACCCCCGGTAAATTTCACGTGGCTCGACCCGTACCGGCGAGGTTCGATCCGAAAACCTTACGGTTTTCTCCGTGTCCTCTGTGTTCTCCGTGGTGAATCCGCCCTTTGCCCTTCTTCGTGCCTTCGTGTGCTTCGTGGTGAAACAAACAACCGGTTCGAGGTCAGCTCTTGCGGTTCTGTTTCCAGCGGGGTTTGGCGAGGCCGGGGATGCGTACCAGTTCGGTGCCGGTGAGCCAGTCGTGCAGCATCCAGCGCCGCGGGTGGAACTGCGACAGGCCCAGCGCGAACAGCGCCGCCGCGGTGACCACCGTGATCGCGACCGCGCCGTATTCGCGCACCGCCCAGATCGCCATCAGGATCACCAGCCACTGGGCGAGGGCGACCAGGTAGCGCAGCGTCGCCTGCCAGGCATTGACGGCGTGCCCGCCCTCGGTGCGCAGCTGGATGTTCCAGGCCTGCATGCCGAGCGTCTGCCCGGTGCGCGTCCAGAACCAGTAGAAGAACCCCCAGGCCACGATCAGGTTGAGCACGAAATGGGCGCGCGGCGAGTACAGCCCGGTCGTGTTGCCGAGGATGACCACCAGCAGGCCGAGGACCATCCAGATCGCCACCAGCAGCAGGGCGTCGTAGACGATGGCGGCCAGGCGGCGCAGCAGGCTGGAGGGCTGGCCGTCGATGGACGAGGCGGCGGTTTCGGTCATGGGCTTTCCGGATGATTCTGGATTTGGCCGCGGGTGCGGAGTGGGCGTAGTCTTGCCGTATGGAGCGACGCTTTCAACGTATCCCCCTGGAGTTCCCGGCTACCCTGCTGACCGACGGCGGGGGCTGTGCCGTCCGGGTCGAGGATATCTCGCTCAAGGGCGTGCTGCTGGAGGCCGCTGACCTGCCGGCCATGGTCGACGGCGACGAAGTCAGCGTGGACATCCCGCTCAGCGACGAGGCGCGGATCACCTTCGAGGGTTTGGTGCGCTGGCACGAAGGCCTGTGGGTGGGTGTGGAGATCGAGGCCATGCCGCTGGAATCCGCCTCCCACTTGCGCCGCCTGGTCGAACTCAATCTGGGCGACGAGGTCCTGCTGGAACGCGAGTTCGCTGCCCTGATCGAGTCGCACTGAGCCGGGTCCGTCTCACACCTCCGGGAAGATCTCCCGGAACGGCAGGACCTCCACCCAGTCGCCCGCACGCGCCCCGGCGGATTCGCGCGGTAGCACCACGTAGGCATTCGCCTCGCTCATCGCGCGCAGCTGGTGCGATCCCTGGCCGCCGGCGGCTCGAACCACCCAGCCGCGGTCGTCGGTTTCCAGCAGCCCGCGCTGGAAATCCGTGCGCCCCGGGGTCTTGTACAGATCCTCCAGCAGCCGCGCGTTCAGGGTCTGTGGTTCGGTCGCGTTGCGGCCGGCCAGTTGCAGCAGCGCCGGGCGCACCAGCAGGGCAAAGGTGGTCATCACGGCCACCGGGTTGCCGGGCAGGCCGAAGAAGTGGGCGTTGCCGAAGTGACCGAAGGCCAGGGGACGCCCGGGCTTGATCGCCAGTTTCCAGAAGCCGACCTGGCCCGAGGCCTGGAGCACGCGGGTCACGTGATCGGCATCGCCCACCGACACGCCCCCGGTCGTGATGATCAGGTCGGCCTCCTCGCCGGCGCGCGTCAGGGCGCGCGAGACCCCCTCCTCGGTGTCGCGGACGACGCCATAGTCCATGGCATCGACCGGATAGGCCGCGAGCAGGGCCCGGAGGGTGTGGCGGTTGCTGTCGTGGATCTGTCCCGGGCCCAGCGGTTGATCGACCGAGACCAGTTCATCCCCGGTCGAGAAGAAGGCCACGCGCGGGCGGCGCAGCACGCTCACCCGGGCAATACCCTGGCTGGCCAGTACTCCGATCTCGGCGGCGCCGATGCGTTGTCCGGCGGCGTACAGCGGGGTCCCCGCAGTGGTGTCGTCCCCCGGGCCACGGATGTTGTGGCCGGGTTTCAGGCCACCCTGCTGCAGCGTGATGGTGTCGTCGCCGCGCTCGACCTGCTCCTGCATGATCACGGCGTCGGCGCCTGTCGGGACGACCGCACCGGTCAGGATGCGCACGCACTGGCCGGGTTGCAGCTCGCCGTCCCAGGGGTGCCCGGCCGCCGATGTGCCCACCAGGGCCAGGTGGGCGCCTTCCGCCGCGTCCGCCGCGCGCAGGGCGTAGCCGTCCATCGCCGAGACCGCGGCGGGTGGTACGTCGATGCGTGCATGCACCGGCTGCGCCAGGGTGCGCCCGAGGGCGTCTTCCAGCGTGACCTGTTCGCTCTGCGTGATCGTCCGGCAGACCTCGAGGATGGCGGCGCGGGCCTGTTCCAGGGTCTTGGCATTGGGGTCGAATTCGTCGCAGCCGGGGGCAGCCTCGGGCATGGGGTGTCTCCGCTTCCGGTTCAGGGATGAATATCGAGGTAGTCGATGATGAAGGCGGCCACCGCGTCGGGGTCGTTGACCGGCAGCAGCGGGCCTTCAAAGTCGAGTGTAGTGGCGTCGGTGGCCACCGCGATCACGCCGGGGATCTCGCGATACAGCGGGGCCTTGCCGACCGACGGCCGATGCACCTCGATCTTAGGCAGGTCCCATTGCTTGAAGCCCTCGACCAGAATCAGGTCGGAGCGTTGCGGGTCCAGCCGCGCGCACAGCATGTCCAGGTCCGGCACGCGGCCGTCGTCGGTCTCCGGCGTTTCCACCATCAGGGCGTAGCGCCGCCCGGAGGCGACCAGCATCTGGTCGGCCCCGGCATGGCGCAGCTCGAAGCTGTCCTTGCCGGGCTTGTCCACGTCGAACGCGTGGTGGGCGTGCTTGATCATCGCCGGGCGCAGGCCGCGGGCGCGCAGCGCCGGTATGACGCCCTTGAGCAGCGTGGTCTTGCCGCTGCCGCTCCAGGCGGCGAAGGCGATGCGGGGCAGGGACAGGGGGCTGGTCGGTTCAATCATGGGCGTCTTTCCGGGCTGCGCTGCAGCAGTATAGCGGTCACTCCGACGATGGATGCAGGTCCTCGGGCGTGTTGATGTTGGCGAATGCCCGGGGCTGGTCGGAGAAGTCCACCGTGACCGCGCCGACCTCGTGGAACCAGCGTCCGACCGCCAGCGAGCCGCGCGCCAGTTCCCGATGCAGGCGATCCGCCAGGACCGGGCGCAGCAGGGCGAACAGGGGCTGCAGGCGTTCGCCGTCGTGGGCGATGGCGGCGGGGGCCGTGCCCGCTTCGAGTGCCTGGCGCAAACGCCGTTCCAGATCGCGGGGCAGCTCGGGTGCGTCGACCGGTGCGCACAGGATCTCGTGATCGGGGAAGGCCGCAAATGCGGCCGCGATCCCGGCCAGCGGGCCGCGGTAATCCGGGAAGGAATCGGTCAGTACCGGAAACCCCAGCGCCCGATAGAGGTCGATATCGGTATTGCTGCTGATGGCGAGCTGCATGGCCTGGGGGTGCAGGCGCTCGATCGCGTGTTCGATCAGGGGGCGTCCGCGGTACTCGATCCAGCCCTTGTTGCGACCGCCCATGCGCCGGCCCTGACCGCCGGCCAGGATCACGGCGGCGAGGGTCTCGGGCGGGGTCTGCATTGCCTGCGGGTCCATGCGGGTCTGCGGGTTCGGCGCCGGTCCGGTCTTTGGTTTATCGTGGTGAACGAGTCGGATGTCGCGTGTGCGCACGCAGTGTACGACGAATCCACCCTGACGGGAGAGGAAGCCCATGCGGGTTTCATTCGGACGCAAGGCGGGACCGGGCGTAGGGCGTCGCTGGCGCGGCCTGTTGTGGCTGGTCTTCCTAGTGCTCGGCGCAGGCTGGCTGGCCGCCGCGAGCCTGGCGGATACCGGCGGGCGCCAGGCCCTGATGCTTACGGTGGAGGACGCCATTGGCCCGGCCACCGGCGATTACATCCGCCGCGGCATCGAGCGCGCAGAGGCGGAAGACGCCGAGATCATGATCCTGATGCTGGACACCCCGGGCGGGCTGGATTCCAGCATGCGCAGCATCATCAAGAACATCCTGCAATCGGATGTGCCGGTGGTCACGTATGTCCACCCGGCGGGTTCCCGCGCGGCCAGCGCCGGCACCTATATGCTCTACGGGTCGCATGTCGCGGCGATGACCCCGGCTACCAACCTCGGCTCGGCCACGCCGGTGCAGATGGGCGGTGGCGGGCTGCCGGGCATGGACCCGCCACAACCCGATGAGGATGCCCGTGACGATGAGGCCGCCGACGAGTCCAATGGCAACGCACGTGACGAAGAGCCGGACGCGGCGACCGAGGAGCCCGCGAACGACAACGCAGCGGCCAACGGCGAGGTCGAACCGGCCAGCGAGGAGGAACTGCTGGAGGACGACCCGGAGCCGCGGCGTGGCGGCGACGCGATGGAGCGCAAGGTGCTGGAAGACGCGGTGTCCTATATCCGCGGCCTGGCGGAACGCTACGGGCGTAATGCCGACTGGGCGGAGGAGACCGTACGCGAAGGCTCCAACCTGACCGCGACCGCCGCGCTGGAGCAGAACGTCATCGACTTCGTGGCGGACAACCTGAGCGATCTGCTCGCCCAGATCGACGGGCATACCGTGCGCATGCACGACGGCGAGCGCACGCTGGCCACCGAAGGGCTGGAGATCGTGCGGATGGATCCGGACTGGCGCACCCAGCTGCTGTCCGTGATCACCAACCCGAACATCGCCTATATCCTGATGCTGCTGGGGATCTACGGCATCATCTTCGAACTGGCCAACCCGGGGGCGATCTACCCCGGGGTGATCGGTTCGATCGCGCTGATCCTGGCGTTCTTCGCCCTGCAGGTGATGCCGGTGAACTATGCGGGCCTGGCGCTGATGCTGCTGGGCATGATCTTCATGATCGCGGAGGCCTTTGTGCCCAGTTTCGGGGCCCTGGGCATAGGAGGCATTGTGGCGTTTACAACCGGCTCGATCATCCTTTGGGACGACCCCAACCTGAATGTGGCCCTGCCACTGGTGATCGGCACGGCCATCGCCATCGGCATCCTGTCCGTCTGGGTGCTGGGGCGGCTGTTCAGCCTGCGCGGCAAGAAACCCGCCACCGGCTATGAAGAGATGATCGGCATGATCGGCGAGGCGCGCGAGGACTTCGATCGCAGCGGTCGGGTCTGGGTCCACAGCGAACAGTGGAACGCGGAGACCTCGGCACCCGTGCGCGAAGGGCAGAAGGTCCGCGTGACCGCCATCGACGGCCTGAAGCTGCGGGTCGAACCCGCAGACGGAGAGGACACCCCGGGCACCGCCGCGGCCGGCTGACCGGTCGCCGCGGTACCCCTAACGTAGAAGGAGCAGGACATGAACGATCTCGGTTTCTTTGTCGTTCCGCTAGTCATCCTGGTCGCCATCATCGTGATGTCGATCAAGGTGCTGCGCGAGTACGAGCGCGGCGTCATCTTCTTCCTCGGCCGTTTCCAGTCGGTGAAGGGCCCGGGCCTGATCATCGTGATCCCGGGCATCCAGCAGATGGTGCGGATCGACCTGCGCATCATCACGCTCGACGTGCCCAGCCAGGACGTGATCTCGCAGGACAACGTGACGGTGCGGGTGAACGCGGTGCTGTACTTCCGCGTGGTGGATTCCGCCAAGTCCGTCATCCAGGTCGAGGACTACTACGCCGCGACCAGCCAGCTCGCGCAGACCACGCTGCGCTCGGTGCTCGGCAAGCATGACCTGGACGAGATGCTCTCCGAGCGCGACAAGCTGAACAACGATATCCAGGAGATCCTCGACGCGCAGACCGATGCCTGGGGCATCAAGGTCACCAACGTCGAGATCAAGCATGTCGACCTGGACGACTCGATGATCCGCGCGATCGCACGCCAGGCCGAGGCCGAGCGCGAACGTCGGGCCAAGGTCATCCATGCCGAGGGCGAACTGCAGGCGGCCGAGAAGCTGGTGCAGGCGGCGCAGCAGATGGAGGCCAGCCCCTCGTCGCTGCAACTGCGCTACATGCAGACCATGTCCGACATGTCGACCAACGG
>JBJHBC010000119.1:2943-6816 GCA_050485285.1 Thioalkalivibrio sp. | reverse complement strand
GCCGACGATCGCGCCGGTGATGCCGTCTTCCTCGCGCGCCGCCAGATTGCGGATGTCGTCCAGTGAACTGATACCGCCGGAGGCGATCACCGGCACGCGCACGTTGCTCGCCAGGCGGGCGGTGGCCTCCACGTTGGGGCCCTTCATCATCCCGTCGCGGGCGATGTCGGTGTAGACGAAGGCCACGACGCCGTCGGCCTCGAAGTGCTGGGCCAGGTCGATCACGTCGTGGTGCGAGAGCTTGGACCAGCCATCCACCGCGAGCTTGCCGTCCTTGGCGTCCAGCCCGACGATAATGCGACCGGGAAACTCCAGACACAGGTCGTTCACGAAGTGCGGGGCGCTGACCGCGCGGGTGCCGATGATCACGAACTCGACCCCGGCATCGAGGTAGGCCTGTACCGTGTCCTCGTCGCGCACCCCGCCGCCGATCTGGATCGGCAGGTCGGGGAAGGCCTTCGCGATGGCGTGCACCGCCTGGGCATTGCGCGGCTGGCCGGCGAAGGCGCCGTCCAGGTCCACGATGTGCAGGCGTTCGGCCCCGGCGTCCACCCAGCGTCTCGCCATCTCCACCGGGTCCTCGCCGAACACCGTGGAATCGTCCATGTTCCCCTGGCGCAGGCGAACGCACTTGCCTTCCTTCAGATCGATTGCGGGGATGACCAGCATCTTCGACTCCTCACGACGCCCCGGGACCGTCTCCGTCCCAGCGCAGAAAGTTGTGCAGCAGGCGCAGCCCGCAGGCGGCGCTCTTCTCCGGATGGCACTGCATGGTGAACAACGAGCCCCGTGCCAGTGCCGAGGCAAAGGTCTCGCCATAATCGGTGCGCCCGGCCACATCCGCCTCGCGCTCGGGCTGCACCCGGTAGCTGTGGACAAAGTAGAACCAGGGGGTCTCCGGCAGACCGTGCCACAGGGGGTGCTCCCGCGCCGGCAGCACGCGGTTCCAGCCCATGTGGGGGATCTTCAGGCGGCGGCCATCCGGGCCGTCCATCGCGGGGAAGCGCGCCACCCGGCCCGGCAGGATGCCCAGCAGGTCGACCCCGCCGCTCTCCTCGCTGGTGTCCATCAGGATCTGCTGGCCCAGGCACAGTCCGAGGAAGGGCCGGTCCGCCGCCAGTTCCGGCAGCAGCCGGTCCAGGCCGCGCCCGGCCAGCGCCTGCATGGCATCCCCGGCTGCACCCTGGCCGGGGAACACCAGGCGGTCCGCCTCGCGCAGGGTCTCGGGCTCGTCCGTTAGCAGCACACGCTGATCGGCCGCGGCCTCGTGCTCCAGCGCACGCACGACCGAGTGCAGATTGCCCATGCCGTAATCGATGACGGCAACAGTTTCCATGGCCGGGTCTCGTCCCTTGTCCGTTACAGGGTTCCCTTGGTGGACGGCATCATGCCCGCCGAGCGCGGATCCATCTCCGCCGCCACGCGCAGGGCACGTCCGAAGGCCTTGAAGATGGTCTCGGCGACATGGTGGGCATTGTCGCCACGCAGACAGTCGATGTGCAGGGTCATCCAGCCGTGGTTGACCAGGCCCTGGAAGAACTCGTGGAACAGGTCGACGTCGAATTCGCCGATGTGCGAACGACGGAAATCGGCGTGCATCTCCAGCCCCGGGCGCCCGGAGAAGTCGATCACCACGCGCGACAGGGCCTCGTCCAGCGGGACGTAGGCATGACCGTAGCGGCGGATGCCCTTCTTGTCGCCCAGTGCCTGCGCCAGCGCCTGGCCCAGGGTGATGCCGATGTCCTCCACCGTGTGGTGGGCATCGATATGCAGATCGCCCTCGGCGCGCACGTCGAGATCGACCAGGCCGTGGCGGGCAATCTGATCGAGCATGTGGTCGAGAAACGGGATGCCCGTCTCGAGGTGGCTCTGCCCGGTGCCGTCGAGGTTCAGCTCGATGGCGATGCGGGTCTCCAGGGTGTCGCGGCGGACGGATGCGGTGCGTTCAGTCATGTTCCGGTTCAGGCACGATAAAACGCCAGTGTAGCAAGGCTGGCCCGCGCCCGGTATGACCGCGGGACTTATCCGCGCGGCCCCAGCTTCGGGCCGACCAGCAAGGCCTCGGGGACGGCCTCCTGGATGGCGCAGGGCAGTTCGCTGCAGATCCCCGGCCGCGCGCTCAGCGAGACCCAAAGGGTATTCAGCTTCAGGTTCAGCTCGACGAACGCGATATCGGCCCGGTAGCCATTCAGGACCCGCTCGATGGCCAGCGCCCGGGCGTGGATCTCCGCGCGCGGGCGCTGGCGCAGACCGGGGATCAGCATCATGAAGTCCGCCAGCCGACGGCCTTCGGCGTCGCGCCGCGGCAGGCGCTGCCACAGGGGGTGGTGGGGTTCGAGGAGCAGAGCCGGGCGCAGCGCGGGTTCGGCATCCGGGTTTCGCGGCGGGGAATGGGGTGGCATGGCGCGTCGCTCGGCATGGGCCTGTCTGGAGTGTAGGCCAGAAAGGCCGGGGTGCGACGGGCCCAACCCGGACACAAAAAAAGCCGGGGCAAGCCCCGGCTTTTCTCGAAGAGCGTGGAAGCGCTCTCTTACCGCACTTCGACCTCGGTCGAGTCGGATTCACCCTTGTTGTCGGTCCAGGCGATGGACACGGTGTCACCGGAAGAACCGTCCAGCTCAACCTGCAGGAACGGGTTGCGGGAAACGGTGTAGTTCCAGTTGGCGGTGATGGCGGTGTTGCCATTGCGCGCCACTTCCACGGTCTCGATGAAGTGCGGACCACCGTCGTCGTCGGGGACCAGCATGTCGTGGCTGATCAGCGCGCGGATGTTGATAACGCCGTTGCTTTCCTGGGCGCGAACTCGAATAGACATATCTTAAACCTCCAGTAGTGTTCGGATCAGCGGTTCGGGGTCGGCGTTAGCCGCCGCAGCCACCGACCGTGACCTTCACTTCTTGAACCGTCTTGTACCAGGTGTCGCCGGACTTCACGGCGGCGATCACGTTGGAGGACTCGCCCATGCGGATACGGCCGGAGACGTTCGCATGCGCGCCATCCGCCAGCACGTAGTGGGCGGTCAGCGGCTGGTTGTTCAGCTCGACGAACACGGCCATTTCGGTCACGTTGTCCAGGCTGGATTCGACGGACACCGGAACCACGGCGCCGTTCTCGGCGATTTCCGGGGCGCTCAGGGTCACGTCACCATCGGCCACATCGCTGGAGCCGGTCACGGCTTCCATGGCGGCGGCCAGGCCTTCGGCGGCGAAGGCCTCGGACGGCCAGGCGGCGAGCAGCTTGCTCGGGGCGAGCAGACCGGCCCCGACGGCGACACCGACAGTACCGGCGGCGAGAGTGCCTTTCAGGAAGACACGGCGCTTGGTGCTAATCATGGATGATCTCCTCTCATCTTGTGGGTCAGTTCCGGATATTCCGGGACGTCCTGGCGGTGAGCCGCCTCGACGCCTGTTGCTTTGGACGGCGACCTGCAGGGGTCTATTCCCTGCGGACCGGGCTCCGCCCCCTGACCAGCTTCAGTGGTCTTTTTGCTGGTCTCGCAGATGCATCGTCCCAAACCTCGCTGAATCATTGATGAACGAATCATCGCAATTCGCAATCGGGTGAATTTCATCGGGATGCGGGGGCCAACCGGGCCCCGGGCACCTGAAGCCAGCGGCGTATCAATGGCACACTATCGCCTTTCCATGCAACGTAGACCCCGGACCCGACCATGTTTTCCTGCAAGGCCCAATGGCTGTTGATCGCCGTGATCGTCGTGCTCGGCACGATGCAGATGCTCGCCTCCTGCGGCCAGAAGGGCGATCTCTACCTGCCCGATGACGAGGAAGCCGAGGAGCAGAACCCGCAATGATCCCGCTGAAGGACCACTAGATGGACTATTTCGACTACCACGGCGACACGCTGTTCTGTGAG
>JBJHBC010000119.1:0-2843 GCA_050485285.1 Thioalkalivibrio sp. | reverse complement strand
GACGGCATCGAACTCGAACACATCGATGTCGGCGGCGGCCTGGGCGTGCGCTACCGCGACGAGACGCCGCCGGAGCCCGATGTCTGGGCCAGCGCCCTGCGCGAGGTGCTGGGCGAACGAAGCCTGAAGGTGCTGCTGGAGCCGGGGCGGGCGATCGCCGCGAACGCCGGCGTGTTCCTGACCCGGGTGGAATACCTCAAGCACACCGAGGCGCATGACTTCGCGATCGTCGATGGCGCGATGAACGACCTGCTGCGCCCGGCGCTGTACGGCGCCTGGCAGGAGATCGTGCCGGTGGTACAACGCCACGACACCGCCGCGCGGACCTACGACATCGTCGGCCCGGTCTGCGAGACCGGCGACTTCCTCGGCCGCGAGCGCGAACTGGCACTGGCCGCCGGCGACCTGCTGGCGGTGCGCTCGGCCGGCGCCTACGGCTATGTGATGGCCGGCAATTACAACTCGCGCCCGCGCCCGCCCGAGGTGATGGTCGACGGCGACCACTTCCAGATCATCAACCGCCGCGAACAGGTGGATCACCTGATGATGCGCGAGAGCATGCTGCCGCAGGACCCCGACGACGAGAACCCGCCCGGGAGCGTGGCCCCGTGATCCCGCGCCAGCCCGAACCGGAGCTGATGCTGGAGCCTGCGCAGGCGCGCGCCTACGCCGAGGCCGACTTCGCCGCCCCGCACGAGGGCTTCGTGGACGCCTTCGCCGAGGTCTTCCCCGGCCCGGTCACCGGGCCGGTGCTGGATCTCGGCTGCGGCCCGGGTGACGTCTCGCTGCGCTTCGCCGCGCGCTACCCCGACTGCGAGGTGGACGGCCTCGACGGCGCGCCCGCGATGCTGGCCGCCGGCGACGCCCTGATGGCCGGTCACCCGGCCGCGCAGCGGGTTCATCTGGCCGAGGGCTGCCTGCCCGCGGCCCGCGGCCCGCGCGCCCCGTATGCCACGATCATCAGCAATTCCCTGCTGCATCACCTGCACGACCCGGGCGTGCTGTGGCAGGCGATCCGCCGCGACGGGGCACCGGGGGCCGCGGTATTCGTGATGGACCTGCGCCGCCCGGACTCGACCGAGTCCGTGCAAGCCCTGGTCGCGCAGTACGCGGCCGACGACCCGGACGTCCTGCGGCGCGACTTCGAGCACTCCCTGCACGCCGCCTTCACCCCCGACGAGGTGCGCGCGCAGCTGGCCGCCGCCGGCCTCGACGGTTTCGGCGTCCGCGTCACGTCGGACCGCCACATGATCATTTTCGGCCACCTGCCGGGGCACCGCTGATGCGTCTCGAATTCACCAAGATGCACGGGCTGGGCAACGATTTCGTGGTGATCGATGGCATCCGCCAGTCGGTCCGGCTGGACGCATCGACACTGCGCCATCTCGCGGATCGCCACTTCGGCATCGGCTGCGACCAGGTGCTGCTGGTGGAGGCGCCGAGCGATCCGGCGCAGGCACTGTTCCGCTACCGTATCTTCAATGCCGACGGCTCCGAGGTGGAGCAGTGCGGCAACGGGGCGCGCTGCTTCGCCCGCTTCGTGCGCGAGCAGGGCCTGACCGAGGCGCGCGAGATCCCGGTCGAGACCCTGGGCGGGCGCATCGTGCTGCATGTCGAGGACGACGAGCGGGTGCGCGTGGACATGGGCCGCCCGGAGTTTGCGCCGGCGCGCATCCCGCTGGTCGCCGAGGCCGAAGCCGACGCCTACACCCTGGACGTCCAGGGCCACTCGATCACCCTCGGCGCGGTATCCATGGGCAACCCCCACGCGGTGATCCTGGTCGACGACGTCGCGCGCGCCCCGGTGGCCGAGATCGGCCCGATCATCGAACGCCACGAGAGCTTCCCGCGGCGCGTCAACGTCGGCTTCGCCGCGCTGCGCGACCGTAGCCATGTCGACCTGCGGGTATTCGAGCGCGGGGTCGGCGAGACGCTGGCCTGTGGCAGTGGCGCGGCCGCCGCGATGGCCGTGCTGCGCCGCCGCGGACTGGTCGAGGACGACGTCGAGGTGGCCCTGCCGGGCGGGACCCTTGTGCTAAGCTGGGACGGACAGGCCGAGGCACCGGTTTGGCTGACCGGGCCGGCCACCACGGTATTCAACGGCTGGATCGATCTATGACTGGGCAATCCTCCAACGCCTCTGCTGCAGAGACCGCGAAGACCCGCTCGCCGAAAAAGAACCCGCAAGCCCCGATCGGCGCCGCCGACGTCGAGGCCTACCTGCGCGAGCACCCGGATTTCTTCCAGGACCACCTGCCGCTGCTGGACATCCTGCGTATCCCCCACCCATCCGGCGGGGCCGTATCGCTGCTGGAGCGCCAGGTCGCGCTGCTGCGCGAGAAGCACCGCGCGATGGAGCAGCATATGGGCGAGCTGGTCGAGCGCGCCCGCGACAACGAGCGCATGGGCCAGCACCTGCACGAACTGGCCAAGACCCTGATGCGCGCCGAAAACCTGGACGCCGTCCTGGCCCTGACCCAGGACGCCCTGCGCAACGAGCTGGGCGCGGAGCGCGTCAGCATCCGCCTGGCCCATCGCAAGGTCGACGACCTGCATGCGCTGGACAAGGGCGAGCTGGGCACCTTCGACCCGCTGTTCAGCCGCGGCAAGGCCCAGTGTGGCCGGGTCCCCGCCGAGATGCTGGACGTACTGTTCGACGATGCCGAGGAGATCGGATCCGCGATCCTGATGCCCCTGGGCGATGACGCCGACCGGATCGGCGTGCTCGGCCTGGCGAGCGAATCCGCGGACCGCTTCCAGCCCGACATGGGCACCTATTTCGTGACCCACATCGGCGACCTGCTGGCCGAGTCGATCCGCTGCCATGTCGAGCGGACCCACGC
>JBJHBC010000118.1:0-6825 GCA_050485285.1 Thioalkalivibrio sp. | reverse complement strand
ACCAGCACCCACTTGCTGAAGTCGTTGATCGATTGGAAGTTGGGCCCGACCTCGCCCAGTCCGGGGCCGAGGTTGTTCAGCGTGGCCGCCACCGCCGAAAACGCGGTCACCTGATCCAGACCGGATGCCATCAACGCCAGCATCATCACCACGAACACCATCACGTAGGCGGCGAGGAAGCCCCACACCGCCTGCACGACACGATCCGGGGCCTCCTTGCCATTTACCTTCACGGTGATCCGCGCATGCGGGTGGATCAGGCGCTTGATTTCGCGCAGTCCCTGCTTCATCAGCAGCAGTACGCGGACCACCTTCATGCCACCCCCGGTGGAACCGGTACAGCCACCGATGAACGACAGGAAGATCAGCAGGACCGGCAGGAAACCGGGCCACAGGTAGAAGGCATCGGTCGCATAGCCCGTAGTGGTCGCAATGGACACAACATGGAAGACCCCGCGGCGCAATGCATCCCCGAACTGATCGGTAAACCCGCTCCAGAGCATGAAGCCGACCACCAGCACGATCGCCGAGCCGAGCACCAGCAGGTAGGCACGCAACTCCTCGTCCCGCTGGTAAGGCTTCCAGGTCGCGCGGTGCAGCACCAGAAAGTGGAGCGCGAAGTTCATCCCACCCAGGACCATGAACGCGATGGCAACCATCTCGATCGCCACGGAGTCGAAGTGGCCGATGCTAGCGTCATAGGTCGAGAAGCCACCAATCGCCACCGTGGTGAAGGAGTGTGCGATGGCGTCGAAGGCGTCCATCCCGGCAGCCCAGTAGGCCAGCGCACAGGCCACGGTCAGGCCCAGGTAGATGTACCAGAGGTTGCGCGCGGTCTCCGCGATGCGTGGGGTCAGCTTGTTGTCGCGGATCGGCCCCGGGGTCTCGGCCTTGAACAGCTGCATCCCGCCCACGCCCAGCAGCGGGAGGATGGCCACCGCCAGCACGATGATCCCCATGCCGCCCATCCACTGGAGTTGCTGGCGATACCACAGGAGCGAGCGCGGCAGGTCGTCCAGCCCGGTGAGCACCGTAGCCCCGGTGGTGGTCAGCCCGGACATCGACTCGAAGGCCGCGTCGGTAAAGGAGATCTGCAGGCTCGGATCGAGGAACAAGGGCGTCGCCCCGGCGATCCCCAGCCCCAGCCAGAACAGCACCACCAGGATGAAGCCGTCGCGCGCCTGCAACTCCTGGCGCATGCGGTACAAGGGCGCCCACAGGAGTCCGCCAATCAGCAGCAGCAGGGCGAATGCCTGCAGGAAGACGAATGCCGTGGACTCCCCGTAGAGGAAGCCGATGGCCGCCGGCGGCAGCATCGCCAGGCTGAACAGGGTCAGCAGGACACCCAGCAAACGGGCCGTGGAGGCGAGATGGAGCATTGCGCGCGGACTAGAAGAACAGCGCCGTGGGCTGGAACAGGCGCTGGACCTGCTTCACCTTGCGCCGGTCGGTCACGAACAGGATCACGTGATCGCCGGCCTCGATGACCGTGTCGCGGTGCGGGATGATGACCTCTTCCTCGCGCACCACGGCGCCCACGCTGGTCCCCTCGGGGAAGTCGATCTCGTCGATCCGGCGGCTGACCACCTGCGAGGTGCGGGCATCGCCGTTGACCACGGTCTCGATCGCCTCGGCCGCCCCGCGCCGCAGGGTGTGCACGGTGGCGGTGCCCCCCTCGCGCACCCGCGCCAGCAACGCCCCGATGGTCGCCTGCTGCGGCGAGATGGCGACATCGATGGTGCCGCTTTGCAGCAGGTCCACGTAGCTCGGGCGATTGATCAGCGACATCACCTTGCGCACACCCCAGCGCTTGGCCAGCATCCCGGCAAAGATGTTCGCCTGGTCATCGTTGGTGACCGCGCAGAAGACGTCGCTGTGCTCGACATTGATGGACTCGAGGAAGCGGTCGTCCGAACTGTCCCCGTGCAATACCAGAACGTTACTGGGCAGCGTGCGCGCCAGATGGTCGGCGCGGTCGGAATCGCGCTCGATCACCTTGACCCGGTAGCGCTTGCTCAACGTCTCGGCCAGACGCTCGCCGATATTGCCGCCACCCGCGATCATGATGCGCTTGTAGGGCTTTTCCAGCTTGCGCAGTTCGGACGTCACCGCGCGGATGTTCTTCTTCGCGGCGACAAAGAACACCTCGTCGTCCGCCTCGATCACCGTGGAGCCGTCCGGCTGGATGGGTCGGTCCTTGCGGAAGATCGCGGCCACCCGGGTATGGATACCGGGCATGTCGCTTTGCAGGTTCTTCAGCTCGTGGCCGACCAGCGGGCCGCCGTAGTAGGCCCGTACGCCCACCAGCGACACCCGCCCCTCGGCGAATTCCAGCACCTGCAGCGAACCCGGGTGCTCGATCAGTCGCTGGATGTGGCTGGTCACGATCGCCTCGGGCGAGATCAGCATGTCCACCGGCATCGCGTCCTGGGCGAACAGCGCCGGCGTGTCGTGGTAGTCACGGGCCCGCACCCGGGCGATCTTGGTCTCGATATTGAATAGCGTGGAGGCCACCTGACAGGCGACCATGTTGGTCTCGTCCGAGTTGGTCACCGCGATCAGCATGGACGCATCCCGCGCCCCCGCTGCCTCCAGCACCGACGGATGGGCGGCGAAACCATGCACCGTCTTGATGTCGTAGCGATCTTCCAGATCCGACAGCATCTCGGCGCGATAGTCGACCACGGTGATGTCGATCCCGTCGGCGCTCAGCGCCTCCGCCAGCGACTGCCCGACCTGCCCGGCCCCGAGGATGATGATGTGCTTCATGCGTCTCCCGTCCCGGAGCGGATTCAGCTATCGGATTTCACGCGCTTGGGGTCGATCCCCAGCGCCTTGAACTTGCGGTACAGGTGGGTGCGTTCCAGCCCTACCCGTTCCGCCAGGCGCGTCATGTTGCCCTCGGAACGCTCCAGCTGCTGCTGCAGGTACTCCCGCTCGAACTGCTCGCGCGCCTCGCGCAGGGGCAGGTCGGGGATGGCCACCGTGCCCTCGCCGGCCTCCTCGGCCCGCTGCGGCTGCCCGCTCAGGGTGCGTTCCACCTCGTCGCGGGTGATCTCGTCGCCAGAGCCCAGGATCATCAGCCGCTGCACGAGGTTGCGCAGTTCGCGCACGTTGCCGGGCCAGTGGTACTGCTGCAACCGCTCCAGCGCCGGCCGCTGGAAGGCGCGCACCGGCAGCCCCTCCTGCTGGTGCAGGTGGCGCATGTGGCACTCCAGCAATTCGGGGATATCTTCCGGGTGCTCGCGCAACGGCGGGATCGCCAGGGGCAGCACGTTCAGCCGGTAGTACAGGTCCTCGCGGAAATGGCCCTGCTCCACCGCCTCGGCCAGGTCGTACTGGCTGGCCGCGATCACGCGCACGTTCACGCTGATCGGCTGGTTGCCCCCGATGCGCGTGATGCGCTGGGTGTCCAGCGCGTGCAGCAGCCGCCCCTGGGTCTGCAGGTCCATCTCCGCGACCTCGTCCAGGAAGAGCACGCCGCCCGCCGCCTGCTCCAGCAGCCCGTAGCGCACATGCTCGCCCTGCTCGCTGCCGAACAGCTCGGCGATCGCCTCCTCGCCGGACAGCGAACCCACCGAGACCACAATGAACGGGCTATCGCGCCGCGCGCTGCGCGCATGCAGCAGGCGCGCGAAGGTCTGCTTGCCCACTCCCGGCTCGCCAGTGATCAGCACCCAGGTATCGTGCTGCGCCATGCGCTGCACCTGGTCGCGCAGGTTCACCATGGTGGCACTGCTGCCGACCGGATCGTGCACCGTGCCGGCATGGCGCTTCAGGCCCACGTTCTCGCGCTGCAGGCGCGCGGCCTCCAGGGCGTTGTTCAGGGTGATCAGGAGCTTGTCGATGGACAGGGGCTTCTCGATGAAGTCGTAGGCCCCGAGCCGCGTCGCATCCACGGCGGTCTCGACGTTGCCGTGACCGGAGATCATCACCACCGGGCAGGGCAGGCCCTCGTCGTCGCTCCATTCCTTCAGCAGCGAGATGCCGTCGCCGTCCGGCATCCAGACATCCAGCAGGATCAGGTCGGGACGGCGGCTGCGGCGCTGGGCCTTGGCCTCGGCGACCGAGCCGGCGAGCGCCACCTGGTAGCCCTCGTCTTCCAGCACATCCTGCAGCAGCATGCGGATGTCCGGCTCGTCATCGACCACGAGTATGTAGGCTTCGCTCATTCGGGATCCTCGTGAACCACCGGACCATGCTCCACCGGGATGCGGATGCGGAAGACCGCGCCCCCCTGCCCGGACTCCGCATTATGGCACTCAATCATGCCGCCATGTTCTTCCACGATCTTCTGGGCGACCGCCAGACCGAGACCGGTTCCACGGGGCTTGTCGGTGGTGTAGGGCTCGAAGATCCGCTCGAGGAACTCCGGCTTGATGCCAGGACCGGTGTCGGTCACCCGCAGCTCGATGTGCGGCCCGGCGGGGTCGTCGAGGTAGGCGGTCGCCACGTGCACCTCCATGTCCTCGTGGCCCTCGCCCGCCTCCAGCGCGTTCTTGATCAGGTTGTGCAGGAGCTGGCGCAGGCGCCCCGCATCACCATGGATGCGCGGGAGCTCCGCATCCAGGGTGACCCCGACCCGCGAATGCCCGTCCTGATCCAGATACAGCTCGCAGACATCGCGGATCAGCTGGTTCATATCCACCGAGGCGCGCTCCAGCTGCGGCGCCTGGGCATAGTCGCGGAAGGCGTTAACCAGGGTCTTCATCGCCTCCACCTGCTGCACGATGGTCCCCGTGGCGCGGTCCAGCACCTCGCGATCGGCCCCCTCCAGCACCTTGCCCAGACGCCTCGAGAGGCGCTCGGCGGACAACTGGATGGGCGTCAGCGGGTTCTTGATCTCGTGCGCCAGACGTCGGGCCACCTCACCCCAGGCCGCATCGCGCTGGGCCTTCAGGAACTCGGTCATGTCGTCGAACACGATGGCGTGCAGGCCGCGGCTGGAGCCGGAGGTCGGCAGCCACACCGCGCGGGTCATCAGTACCTTGCGTCCGCTGCGGGTGAACACCACCACCTGGCGCGACCATTCGGCCTCCTGACGCACCAGGGCGTCGCTGATCGCCTCGAAGAACTGCGCGACCAGCGGGCATTCGGTCCCCACCTCGGACATCACCCGGGTGCGCGCCCCTTGCAGATCGCATTCCAGGATCTCGCTGGCCGCGGCATTCGCCGTGCGCAGGCGCAGGCTGCCGTCCAGGGCCAGCACGCCGGAGCGCAGGTGCTGCAGCACGCTTTCCAGATAGGCGCGTTCGGCATCCAGCAGGCGACGGTTGCGCTCGGCCTCGTCGCGCGCCTCGTTCAGGGTGCGGGTCATGGTGTTGAACGACTGCACCAGGAAGCCCAGCTCGTCGGCACGCTGCACCGCCAGGCGGGTGCTGTAGTCGCCCTGCGCCACCATGCGCGTGCCCTGCACCAGGTCGGAGATCGGGCGCACCATGCGCCGTGCTACCAGCAGCCCCGCCCACAGCGCGGCCATCAGCGAGATCGCCAGCGCCAGCGACAGGGTGAACACGAAGCCCTGGATCATCGGCCCGCGCAGGTAGGCGAATTCGCGGTAGTCGGCAAAGGCGTCCTGCACCCGCACCGACAGTGCGCTCATGCGCGGATCCACCGGGTAGATCCCCTGCAGGATGCGGTTCTCCGAACCCGGACGGCGGCTGCTGGTGGTGGCCACCACCCGGATGATCAGCGAGCCGTCGGACTGCGGCTCCAGGCGCGAATACGGCTGCTCCGGGCGTACCCGCATCAGGATGTCGGAACCCGGCGGGGTTGGCAGGCGGCGGATCGGACTGTCGGTACTGGAGGCGATGATGCGGTTATTGGAACCGACCAGGGTCAGCTCCTGCGCCCCGACCTGGCGGCGATAGTCATTGAGCGCCAGCGGGACCAGGCCCTCCGAGACCCCCTCGAGGTCGCTCATCAGTTCCTGGGTCTCGGTCGCCAGCTGGCGCACCCGCAGGTCCAGCGAGGAGCGCGACAGCTCCAGTGCATCCTCCAGCGCCGACTCCACGCGCACGTCGAACCAGGCGTCCACGCCCTCGTTGAGGAACTTGAAGGAGAAGTAATAAACCACCGACACCGGCAACACGGCGACCAGCATGAACACCGCGACCAGGCGCAGGGTCAGGCGGCTGCCGGGCACCCCGCGCCGGTACTGAACCGCCATGCGCACCAGCTGATAGATGATCAGGCCACCCAGCACCACCAGCACGGCCACATGGAACACGAGCAGCCACAGGAACAGCTGCTCGAAGCGTGCCTGGTTCTGGGCGGCATCGCCCATCACCACCAGCGAGGTCAGCAGCAGCGCGAACAGGAGCCCGATGCCGAGCAGGCCCCACGGGAACCCCCTTGGGGAAACGCTGATCAACGTACACCCTCGCGTTGGCAACCCGGGTTTTCCGAAACAAGGCGCGGTCCGCAGCCGGTAGCCATTCTACCGGCCCGTTGCTGACCGATTCGGGCCGCAACGCCAGATCCGGGAACCTGGGCTACCAACCCCACAAGCGATTGAATGCAGGGGCTCGGCCGCCCGTTGTTGATGAAAACAGGCGCGCGCCCGGCGACGCGGCTACCTTGTGCAGAATGACTGCACGGCAGTCGCGGCGCCGGGTTCACACGCAAAAGCGACGAAGCCGCGAGCGTGTACGTTGGCCCGCGTTTCCCTAATCCAGCGACCATCGCCGCCACTCCTGTCGCGTCGTCAGGTCACCGCGCAGCCCGGCATCGAGCTGCAGCGGAAGGGGTAGCGCCGAGTACACCAGCATCAGCCGCGCCGCCAGATCGAACTCGCCGGGGTTCGCGCGGGCCGCTTCGGGCAAT
>JBJHBC010000117.1:0-6980 GCA_050485285.1 Thioalkalivibrio sp. | reverse complement strand
CCGGTCGACTACAGCGAGAACATGAAGCTGACGGAACGTTTGGGCGAACTGGTTTGTCCATTCTGAGAACACGGACTTTCCCCCCAGCAGGAGACCTCTCGCGATGACGTCGATCGCGCCCGGCGACCGTCGCGCCGTGCCCCCCGGGCCCGAAGGCGAGGCGCAACCGGAAACCGCCCCGGAACAACTGAGCTACCAGCACGAACAGGGCAGCCAGCGTCTGCGCCTGCTGAGCTTCAATGCCCAGGTGGGCATCCACTCCTCCCGCCTGCACCACTACGTCACCAACAGCTGGAAGCACGTGCTCCCCTATGGCGGGCGCATGGACAACCTGGACCGGGTCGCCCGGTTCATATCGGAGTTCGACATCGTCGGCGTGCAGGAACTGGACGGCGGCAGCATCCGCAGCAACTTCGTCGACCTGGCGTCCTATCTCTCCGAACGGGCCCAGTTCCCGTACACCTACAACCGGATCAACCGCGACCTTGGCCAGTTCGCCAAGCACTCGCTTGCCCTGTTCTCGCGTCTGGAACCGGACCGGGTCGAGATGCACCGTCTGCCGGGCGCCCTGCCGGGGCGCGGCGCGATCGAGGCCCATTACGCGATGGGCGACGGCGACGAACTGGTCCTGTTTCTGCTGCACCTCGCCCTCGGCAAGCGCACCCGCAAGTCCCAGCTGGCCTACGTCGCGGAACACATCCAGGACCTCCCGCATGCGGTGGTCATGGGCGATCTCAACTGCCAGCAGGACAGCGAGGAACTGCGCCAGCTGGTCGCGCGCACTGGCCTGATGGAGCCCATGGCCTGTCCCGCGACCTACCCCGCCTGGGACCCGCGCCTGGTCTTCGACCACATCCTGCTGACCCCCGACCTGCATGTCAGCGACGTGCGCGTCTACAACGTCGCCCTGTCCGACCATCTCCCGGTCGGCATCGAGATCGAACTACCGCAACGCCAGGCCCTTCATGATCCAGCGCACTAAACCGTTGCCCGTATACGGGTACGATCCCGGTGGCATCTACCCTTATTCCGCGTTTAAATAGACACGCCTACCTTCCGGGATTTCCCGATGTCCGACAGCGATCTGCGTAGAACCATCATCGAGCTCGAACGCTCGCTGGACCGGGAACGGGCCCTGCAGGACACGATCCGCCGAGTCGCCCTGCGTTCGCTTGCCGTGGTGTCCGCCAAGGTGCCGGCGCTGGAGGGCGCAGTCCGCGACCTGACCCGCGCCATCGAATCCGATCCTGGCGACACCGCCTGGCTGGACCGCCTGAGCGGCCAGCTCGCCGACGCGGTACGCTCCAGTGATCACCGCCAGGATCTTGCCGAGGGCATCCTCGAGGTGGTGCGCCGCGGCCTGCACGGCTTCGAGTTCCTCGACTCCGAGGTGGACGCCCTGACCCGCGCCGCCGACCGCCGCGACAAGGCGGAGATCGAACGCACCCTCAACCGTCTGTTCACGGTCCTGCACGACAAGTGCCAGAAGGCCATGACCGAGCGCGAGGAGCTCACCGAGGTCGTCGGCGAGATCTGGCACCGGCTGGAGGATGTCGACACCGCCCTGTCCGAGGACGAGGCCCGCGGCGAACGCGCCCGCGAATCCGTGTCCGAGCTGCATGCCGGGATCTCCGGCGATGTCGCCCATATCAAGGGCCGGGTCGTCGACGTCGACGATCTGGCGACCCTGCGCACCGAGGTCAGCCGCGGCCTCGACCGCATGGTGGAACGGGTCACCACCTTTCGCGATGAACAGGAAAGCGAGTTGCTGGCAGCACTGGAGCGCAACCGCGCCCTGCGCTCCAAGGGCCGCAGTCTGGAGGGCCAGGTGCAGGCCCTGCGCACGCGCCTCGAACAGGCCCGCGCCGAGGCCACGCGCGACAGTCTGACCGGCCTGCCCAACCGCACCGCCTTCGAACAGCGCCTGGCCCAGCTCCCGGCGGAGCTGAAAAAGGCCGGCGCCGCCTCGCTGCTGGTCTGGGACATCGACCACTTCAAATCGATCAACGACGAGTACGGCCATACTGCGGGCGACAAGGTCCTGCGGGCGGTCGCCGAGATCCTGGCCGAAGGGGTCCGGGAACCCGACTTCGTCGCGCGCTACGGCGGCGAGGAGTTCGTGATGATCCTCTACCGCGAACCCGCGGCCGCCCATACACAGGCGGACACCATCCGCAAGGCCGTCGACCGGCTGATCGTGCGCGCCGGAAACACCCGGCTGAAGGTCACCATCTCCGCGGGCCTGGCCGGCATCAATCCCGCCGCAACCCCGGAGGCGATCTTCGACGCGGCCGACCACGCACTGCTCCAGGCCAAGAAACGCGGGCGCGACCGCATTGAACGCGCCGACGACTGACCCATCCCGGGAGACGCCATGCGCGGCACGCCCCCATCCCACCTGATCTTCGGCGAGGTCCTGTTCGACGGCTTCCCCGACGGCACACGCGTCCTCGGTGGCGCACCCTTTAACGTCGCCTGGAACCTGCACCAGCTGGGTGCCGCCGCCTGCTTCGTGGGCGGCATCGGCGACGACGCCGATGGCCGCCGCGTGCGGGAACGCATGCACCACATCGGGATGGATACACGCGGCCTGTACCAGCACCCCACGGCCCCGACGGGCGAGGTCCGCGTCACCCTGGAGCAGGGCGAGCCGAGCTACACCATCGTACCCGGCCAGGCCTATGACGACGTCCCGGCGAACTGGGCGGAGCAGCTGCCGGCGACGGCCACGCTCCTCTATCACGGCACGCTGGCCCTGCGCACCGGCAACCGCGAGCTGCTGGAACGCCTGCGGGCACGCTCACGCCAGCGCTTCGTCGACGTGAACCTGCGGGCGCCGTGGTACGACGCCGACGACGTCCTCGCGCTGATCCGCGGCGCCGATGTGGTCAAGCTGAACACCGACGAGGCCGCGACCCTGGCCCCGGATGTCGCCGAGGCCGAGCGCCCGACCGCGCTGCTCGAACGGGCCGCGATCCGCTCTGCCCTGATCGTCACCCACGGGTCTGGTGGTGCCGCCATCCACGAGCCCGATGGCCAGCACTGGCAGGCACCGGCACCGCCCGTCGACGGGTTCCGCGACGCCGTGGGCGCCGGCGACGCCTTCGCCAGCGTCGCCATCATCGGCCTGCAAAACGCCTGGCCCTGGGCGACCACCCTGGAGCGCGCCCTCCGGTTTGCCGCCGCCGTCTGCACCCTGCGGGGCGCCACCACCGACGACCCGGCCTTCTACCAGCAGGCCACGCGCGACTGGCCCCGGGCCTGACGACACGCCGGGTCGCCCGGGCATAAAGACCTCCCGGAGCACGTCCTTCCGGGGACGGATGGACGGCAGCCCCCAGCTGAGCAGTCTGCCGATGGCGGTCGACATCCAGGACCGCGACGCACTGCGCGAGCGACTCCAGGCGAACGCCTCCGGCAAGCTGGTCACGCCCACCGACGTCAGCTGAGCGCTGCACGTGGGGGCCGATTGCGTGGTGTCCGTGCGCGTCGCCCACTACGCCCGCAACACCATCCACGAAGTCGAGGCGCTCGCGCACTCCTGCGGCGTCAACCAACCGCGTGAACTGGAGCACTCACACGCCCGCATCGTCTCGCCGGCCATGATCAGTCCGCCCCACTGGACGCCTTCTTCGCCACGTCGGTCGTCAAAACCCTCAAAGGCCTCGCGCCTACTCCAAGACCCCACTACACCCTGCGCCCGAGTCCCTGCAGTAGGAGGCTCATATCCCTCGCCACACGGGACGGTCAATCGATGAGTTCTTCCTAACGTTCGCCCAGACTTTCGCGGGCGGCGCGCAGCAACGGCGCCAGGAAATACTCGATGATCCGGCGGTAGCCGGTTTTGATCTCGACGGTGGCCATCATTCCCGGGGCGATGCGGACATCCTCGCCATGAACGTCCACGGTGTCCTTTTCCAGACGCACACGCACCACGAACACGAGACCCTGGTGTTCATCCTGCACGGCGTCCTGAGATACGTCCGTGACCACACCATCGATCGTGCCGTAGCGGGTGTAGGGGAAGGTCTGTAGCTTCACCTCGGCCTCCTGGCCGGCCCGCACGAACCCGATGTCCTTGTTGGGCAGGGTGGCCTCGACTTCCACTGCGCCATCCTCGGGGACCACGACCATGAGCGGACTGGCGGGCTCCACGACACCACTCACCGTGTGCACGGCCAGTTGCTCTACCGTTCCATCCACGGGGGCGCGCAAGCGCGTCAGGTCATCCAGCCGCCGTGCCTTGACCAGTTCCTGACGCAGGGATTCGGCATCCGAACGCGCCCGGTGCAGGGTATCCAGCGCCTCGCGACGGCTCTCCGCCTGCAGGGCCTTTCGCTGCTCCCGAACCTCATGCAATGCCGCTTCGGCCTCCGCGAGACGGGCCCGCTGGGCGGCTAGCTGGTGCGTCGTCTCAATGTAGTTCTGTTCCAGCTCCAGCTGCTCGTGCGCGGCGGCCATGCCCTGGTCGGACAACTGCCGCAGATCCTCGCTGCGGCGCCGGATAATCGGGATGGTGTTTTCCAGGCTGATCACCATCGCGCGCGTGGCTTCCATCTCCTGCTCGCGGCGCGCGGTTTCCGCATTCAGTTGCTGGATGCGCGCCCGGTAGTGATGGACATGCCCGACCAGCACGCGCTCCTCGATCCGTCGGGCGTCTTCCGGGACAGGGTAGTCGGTATTCAGGAGCGGGATGCCCGCGTCGTTCTCAAGGGCCTCCAGAAAGGCCTCCGACCGGGCGGCCGTCAGACGCGCGGACCGATATTCCACGCCCAGGCGTTCCAGATCGGCGCCGGGCAGGGTCGGGTCCAGTTCGACGAGGATTTCCCCTGCCTCCACGCGCTGCCCGTCGCGAACGTGGATGGCGTGCACGCTGGCGGTTTCGGTCGCCTGGATGGTCTGGGTGCGGCCATCGGGCACCACACGCCCCTCCGCGACCGCAACGATGTCCATCTGCCCGAGCGTGGCCCAGATCACCGTGAGCACGGCCAGCAGCACGATCACACCCATGATCACCCGCGGTAGCGGGTGGATCGGCGTTTCCTGCAGCGACATCGCCGCAGGCAGGAACTCCTGTTCGTAGGGCTGTCGCCGGGGCGGATCCATTTCCCGGCGACGAGCCCACGCACGCGCGAACACCCGCCGGTAGCGGCCGCCGATGTCACCCCAGGCCTGGCGCAGCATCCCCATAGGTCACCTCACTCGCGCTGCAGGCTCAGCAAGCCGGCATAGACCCCGCCCGGCCGCTGGGCCAGTTCGTCGTGCGAGCCCGATTCGACAATCTGTCCATGATCCATCGCGATGATGCGGTCGGCCCTGCGGACGGCGCTCAGGCGGTGGGCAATGATGATGACCGTCCGCCCGCGAGCGATCCGCCCCATGTTCTGCTGGATGACCCGTTCCGACTCGTAGTCCAGTGCGCTGGTGGCCTCGTCGAAGATCAGGATGCGTGGGTCATTCATCAGTGCGCGGGCAATCGCGATACGCTGGCGCTGCCCGCCGGAGAGGCTCGAGCCGTGCTCGCCAACCGTGGTGTCGTATCCCTCCGGCGTTTCCAGAATGAAGTCATGGGCACCCGCCAGCTTGGCGGCGGTCATCACCTGCTCCAGCGGAGCGCCGGGGCTGGCCAGGGCGATGTTCTCGCGAATACTGCGATTGAACAGCATGTTTTCCTGCTGCACGACCCCGATCTGCCGGCGCAACGAACTGATCTCGGCGACTGCGAGGTCCGTACCATCGACCAGAACACGCCCGCGCTCCGGGACATACATGCGGGCAATCAGCTTCGCCAGCGTGCTCTTGCCGGAACCCGAGCGGCCGACCACACCCATCACCTGACCGGGAGGAACCTCCAGGCTCACGCCACGCAGGACCTCGGGCCCGTCGGGGCGATAGCGGAAATGCACCTGGTCGAACTCGATCCTTCCGTCCAGCCGCGGCAGACTGCTGCGGTTGGCAAAAGAGGATTCGGTGGGCGCATTGAGGATGTCGCCCAGACGCTGCATGGAAATCCCGACCTGCTGGAAGTCGGTCCACATGTTGGCCAGCCGCATGATCGGCTGGGCCACCCGAGCGGCCAGCATGTTGAAGGCAATCAGCTGGCCCACGGTCAGATCCCCCTCTATGACCAGGCGCGCACCCAGCCACAGCGTACCCACGGTCACCAGTTTGCCCACCAGCGAGATCAGCTCGCGCGCGATGGTCGACAGACGCGTGGTGCGAAGGCCGGCGGATACATAGCCGGACAGCTGCTCGTCCCACTTTTTGGTGGTCTGTGGCTCCACCGCCATCGACTTGAGCGTGTCGATGCCGTTGATGCTCTCGACCAGAAAGGCCTGGTTCTCGGCCCCTCGGTTGAACTTCTCGTGCAGGCGCGCCCTCAGCGGCGGCGTGATCAGCACGGAGATCAGCACGTACAGCGGCAGCGAGGCCAGCACGATCAGCGTCAACCAGCCGCTGTAGAACAGCATCACGGCGATGAAGACCACGGAGAAAAACAGATCGAGCAACAAGGTGAGCGCGTTGCCCGTGAGGAATTCGCGGATGTTCTCCAGCTCCCGCACGCGCGCCACCGAATCGCCCACCCGCCGCGATTCGAAATATCCCATGGGGAGATTGATCAGGTGCCGGAACAGACTGGCCCCAAGCTCGACGTCGATGCGGCTGGCCGTGTGCGCCAGCACATAGCTGCGCAGGCCCGACAGCACCACCTCGAACACCATGACCGCCAGCAACCCGATGGCGAGCACGTCCAGGGTAGTCAGGCTGCGGTGCACCAGCACCTTGTCCATCACCACCTGGAAGAACAGGGGCGTGACCAACGCGAAGATCTGCAGGAAGAACGAAGCCAGCAGCACCTCGCCCAGCAGCTTGCGGTGCTTGACCAGCGCGGGCACAAACCAGGTGAAGTCGAACTTGCCCAGCTCGGCCGTCAGTGAGGCACGCGAGGTGAACAGGATCAGATCACCCGTCCACAGCTC
>JBJHBC010000116.1:0-6987 GCA_050485285.1 Thioalkalivibrio sp. | reverse complement strand
GCCCACGGCTCCGCGGTGTTCACGCGCGGCGAGACGCAGGCCCTGGTGGTCGCGACGCTGGGGACCGACCGCGACGCCCAGGTGATCGACGCGATCGAGGGCGAGCGGCGTGACCGCTTCATGCTGCACTACAACTTCCCGCCCTACTGCACCGGCGAGACCGGGTTCGTGGGCTCGCCCAAGCGCCGCGAGATCGGGCACGGGCGTCTGGCCAAGCGCGGCGTGATGGCGGCCATGCCGAATGACGAGGACTTCCCGTATGTGGTCCGCGTGGTCTCCGAGATCACCGAATCCAACGGCTCCAGCTCCATGGCCTCGGTGTGCGGGACGTCGCTCGCGTTGATGGATGCCGGGGTGCCGCTGAAGGCGCCGGTCGCGGGGATCGCGATGGGCCTGATCAAGGAAGGCGACCGCTTTGCGGTGCTGTCCGACATCCTCGGAGACGAGGACCACTTGGGCGACATGGACTTCAAGGTCGCCGGGACGTCGGACGGCGTCACCGCCCTGCAGATGGATATCAAGATCGACGGCATTACCCGCGAGATCATGGAGCAGGCGCTGGCGCAGGCGCGCGAGGGCCGCATGCACATCCTCGGCTGCATGAACGAGGTGCTGCCGCGTCATCGCGACGAGATGTCCTCCCACGCGCCGCGCTTCATCACCATGAAGATCAACCCGGACAAAATCCGCGATGTGATCGGCAAGGGCGGGGCCACCATCCGGGCCCTGACCGAGGAGACCGGCGCGAGCATCGACATCCAGGACGACGGGACGGTCAAGGTTGCCTCCACCGACCAGGCGGCGGGTCTCGAGGCCAAGCGCCGCATCGAGGAGCTGACCGCGGATATCGAGGTGGGCCGGCAGTACACCGGCAAGGTCGCCAAGATCATGGATTTCGGCGCGTTCGTCTCCATCCTGCCGGGCCGCGACGGCCTGGTGCACATCTCGCAGATCTCCGACGAGCGAGTCGAGAACGTGGGCGATTTCCTCGCCGAGGGGGATTCCGTGACGGTTCGCGTACTCGAGGTGGACAAGCAGGGGCGCATTCGTCTGAGCATGAAGGCAGTCGAACCCGAGTCCTGATCGGGCTCGTTTCGTTCACGGGCACCGGGTTGCGGTGTCCGGCCATTCAGATTCGGGACGCTTCGGCATGGATCTCGTCAGCATTCGCAAGAGCTACCGGCGCTACGCCCGTCATTACGACGCGACGTTCGGGCGGGTGTTCGCGACCGGGCGCGCGAGTGCGCAGGAAACCCTGGCACCGCTCTCCGGCAAGCGCATCCTCGAGGTCGGGGTGGGTACGGGCATCTCGCTGCCGGACTACCCGGACGACTGCGAGGTCGTCGGGATCGATGTCTCCCGGGAGATGCTGGAGGTCGCACGGGGCCGCCTGAACGGGGGGCTCCCGGCCGTATCCGGGCTGTGCGAAATGGACGCGGAGCAACTCGGCTTTGCCGACAACAGCTTCGATGCGGTGGTGGCGATGTACGTGGCCACGGTGGTGCCGAACCCCGATGCCCTGTTCGCCGAGATGTGGCGGGTCTGCCGCCCCGGCGGTCGCCTGCTGGTGGTGAATCACTTCGCCTCGCAGCAATGGCTGTTGCGCGGCTTCGAGCGCTGCCTGCGCCCGCTGTCCAAGGCCGTCGGATTTCGCCCCGATATGGAGTTCGAGGACTTTGTCCGCGTCACCGGGCAGGAACCCTGCATGGTCGCCCCGGCCAGCCTGTTTGGCTACTGGAAACAGGTCGAATTCCGCAAGCCTGCCTGAGCGGCGCCGCTCGCCGGGCTCCGCTACAAGCACTGCCTTGGAATGCCCCGCAGGGGCCGCCCCGGGAGATCGCCCCGTCGCTACGCTCCTCGCGATGACGGGGCGCGTGATGATTCCGGGGTGTGTCAGAGGCGTGTGAAGAGCGGCAGTTCGTGGCGGCGTGCATTGGCCGCGATGAAACGGCCTCTCCCGTCCTGTTCGCGGTCCAGGCGCGCCTGCTCGGTGGAGGCCTCGCCGACGATCGTGGCCAGGAAGACCTCCAGCTCGCCCCCGTCCACCCGCAGGCGCCCAAACGGCGACCCGTCCGCGGCGGCGTCCCAGAATAGCCGCGGCTGCCAGTTGCAGCCCTGGATCTTCGGGTGCTGGAAGAGCGCGATCAGGCGGTGTTCGAGTGCGTCGGGCATGGGAACCTCGGTCGGGTTGTGGCGGACGAAAGCCTCAGAGAGACGCCTGAGTGCCCCTGGCCGTCGCGCCGGTGGTCGGAAAAGGCGTTACTGTAGAGGAACCCCGCCCACCGCGTCAGAGGACCCGACGAATGGCCATCGACTGGAAGCGCTACGATCCCGCCCCGTTCTACGACGAACTGATCGAAAAGCCCGGCAAGCCCCGCGGTCCGGGCAAGGCGCTGGCCGAATATCTGGCCTCGCTGGACGAGGGCGAGATCCACAGCCGCAAGCAGTCGGCGGACAGCGCGATCCTCGAGATGGGCATCAGCTTCACGGTCTACACCGAGGGCGAGAACATCGACCGCGCCTGGCCGTTCGACATCATCCCCCGGGTCATCGCACGCAAGGAGTGGGACCAGGTCTCCGCCGGGCTGGAGCAGCGCCTGAATGCGCTCAATCTGTTCATCGACGACATCTACAACGAGCAGCGGATCTTCCAGGACAAGGTGATCCCGCGCTACGTTCTGAACCAGTCGAAGAACTTCCGCGAGCAGTGCATCGGCATCAAGCCGCCGCAGGGCGTCTGGGCGCATATCTGCGGCAGCGACCTGGTGCGCGACGGATCGGGGCAGTTCTATGTCCTGGAGGACAACCTGCGCGTGCCTTCCGGGGTCTCCTACATGCTGGAGAACCGGCAGGTCACCAAGCGGGTGTTCCCGGAGATGTTCGAGAGCTCCAGCATTCTGCCGGTGGATGAATATCCCACCCAGCTGTTCGACATGCTGGCGTCAATCTCGCCGCGGCCGCAGGACTACCCGGAGATCGCGGTGCTGACACCCGGCATCTACAACTCCGCGTACTTCGAGCACTCCTTCCTGGCCCAGCGCATGGGGGCCGAGCTGGTGGAGGGTGCGGATCTGGTGGTCGGAGACGACGATTGCGTCTACATGCGCACCATCGACGGGCTGGAGCGCGTGGACGTGATCTACCGCCGCATCGACGACGAATTCCTCGATCCGGAGGTCTTCAACCCCGACTCGATGCTGGGGGTGCCCGGCCTGATGCGCGCCTGGCGCCAGGGCAACGTCGGGCTGGCCAACGCCCCCGGCGCCGGGGTGGCGGACGACAAGGTGATGTATGCCTATGTCCCGGACATCATCCGCTACTACCTGGACCAGGAGCCGATCATCCCCAATGTGCCGACCTATCTCTGCGTAAACGAGAAGGACCGCGCCTACGTGCTGGACCACCTCGACGAGCTGGTGGTAAAGCCGGCCAACGAGTCCGGTGGCTACGGCATGCTGGTGGGCCCGCACGCGACCAAGAAGCAGCGGGCCGAGTTTGCCCAGCTGATCAAGAAGGACCCGCGCAACTACATCGCCCAGCCGACGCTGGATCTGTCCGTCGCCCCCACCCTGTGCGGCGACGAGATCGAGCCGCGCCATCTGGACCTGCGCCCGTTCATCCTCCAGGGGGTGCGCACCGACGTGACCGCCGGCGGGCTGACGCGCGTGGCGATGCGCAAGGGCTCGCTGGTGGTGAACTCCTCGCAGGGCGGGGGCAGCAAGGACACCTGGATCGTGGACGAGGAGAACTGAGATGCTCTCGAGAGTCGCCGAACGCGTTTACTGGATGGCGCGCTATGTCGAGCGCGCCGAGAATACGGCACGCATGGTCACGGCCTTCAATCTGCTGGCGCTGGACATGCCGAAATCGGTGCAGGTGTCGTGGAAGGGCCTGGTGGAGGTCACCGGCAACGAGGACCTGTTCGACAATCACTATCAGCGGGACGATGAACGCAATTGTGTGAAATTCCTGCTGGCGGATGCCGACAACCCGAGTTCGGTGCTCAACTCCCTGCGGGCGGCGCGCGAGAATGTGCGGACCACCCGCGATCTGGTGCCCTCCGAGGCGTGGGAGGTGATGAACGAACTGTACCTGTTCGCACGGGACCATATCGATCAGGGCATCGGCAAGCGCGGCCGTTTCGAATTTCTCTCCGAGGTGGTGCAGCGCTGCCAGACCCTGACGGGGCTGCTGGCCGGCACCATGAGTCATGATGCGGCCTATGACTTCATCCGCCTGGGGCGCAATCTGGAGCGCGCCGACATGTCCACCCGGCATGTCGACGTGGGCGCCCTCAAACTCCTGAAAAAGGACGGCGAGGATCCCGAGCCCTACGAGGGACTGCTATGGACCAGCATCCTGCGCTCGGGGAGTGGTTTCCAGATGTACCGCCAGCATGTGAAGCGCCGGATCAACGGTGTGGACGTGGTGCGGTTCCTGCTGCAGGACACCGCCTTCCCGCGTTCGGTGACCCACGCCCTGACTCAGGTGCAGGATGCGCTGGAGAAGCTGCCACGCAATGAACTGCCGCTGCGTCTGGTCATCCAGGCGCGGCGCCACGCCTCCAGTGCGCATGTGGAGGAGCTGATCGCGGAAGACGGCCTGCATGCCTTCATGGATGTGCTGCAGCGGGATATCGGGGACATCCACGGTGCGAACGTGGAGACCTGGTTCCGGATCGCGCCGGCGCAAACCCAGACGCAGGCGGCATAGGGAGGCATTCGATGGATCGCGGGTGAAGCTGCGATCCGTTCAGCGGCGGGACTTTTTCGGCTTTCCGGAAGAGGATGCGGCCGACTTTCCGGAGCCGCGGCTGACGCGGGTCCCGCGCTGCTTGCGCGCGTGGGCGGACTCCCAGTCGAAGCGCGGCAGGTCGGTGAAGGCCTTCTTGATGTTGGTGTCCCAGGCCTGGGTGAGCGAGCGCAGGTAGGCGTCGTCGGTCTCCAGGCACAGGTAATGGTCGAAGGTCAGGGTGCCGCGCTCGTAGACCATCACCTCGATCGGCGGGCCCACGGTCAGGTTCGAGCGGATGGTCGAGTCGATGGAGACCAGCGCGCAGCGCGCGGCATCCCCCAGCGGGGTGGCCGGTTCGATGATGCGGTCCAGGATCGGCTTGCCGTACTTGCTCTCGCCGATCTGCAAAAAGCGCGTCTGCTGCGAGGTGGTGATGTAATTGCCCTGCGGGTAGACCATGAAGATCGCCGGGGCATCGTCGCCGATCTGGCCGCCGATGATCAGGGTGGCCTCGGCCTTGATGCCGGAGCGGGACAGGGCCTCGGAATGCTTCTCCGCCTCTTCGCGGTTAAGCCGGCCGAGGTATTCGGCGGCATCCGACATGCGCTCCACTGTCGCCAGGCTTTCCTCGGCGCCTTCCTCCATGTCGCGCTTGAGCTGCTGGACCACCGACTGCGTGGTGGCCAGGTTGCCGGCCGCGAGGACCACGAAGACCCGCTGCCCTTCGATCTCGAAGGTGTGCATCTTGCTGTAGGTGCTCACCTGGTCCACGCCCGCATTGGTGCGGGAGTCCGAGGCGAAGACGAGGCCGTCGTCCAGGTCGATGGCGACACAGTAGGTCATGGGGGCGCGGGTTTCCGGGCAAGGCAGTGACGGCATACTAGGGCTGGGGTCGGGGGGCGTCAACGCGGCGTCGCGATGAGCCCCGCCGGCGAATGCACCGAACCGGTGCCCCCGAACGGTGGTCTGTTACAGCATTGGACCTCCATCCCTTGAGGAGATTGCGATGTTCCGATCGGGCCTGTGGCTGTTACTGATCCTGCTGTGGCTGCCCTCGGTGGCGGGGGCCGATGCCCTCGGATCCGACGCCCTGATCGAGCGCATGCAGGCCGGCGGGCTGGTGATCTACTGGCGCCACGCGGCCACAGATCGCAGCCGCCGTGACCAGGACCTCACCGACATGAGCCGGTGCGAACTGCAGCGTAATCTCGATGATCACGGGCGCGAACAGGCACGCCGGGTGGGCGAGGGGTTCGAACGCCACGCGATCCCGGTGGAGCGCATCCTGAGCTCGCCGTTCTGCCGCAATATCGACACCGCCCGGATTGCCTTCGGCGAGGACTCCTGGGAGGTGCAGGACGACCTGTTCAACGTGCCGCCGGTGCGCGACCGTCAGCGACAGCAGGCACTGGTGACGGCCCTGCGGGACTATCTCGTGACGCCGCCGGAGGAGCGCGACAGCAATGTGGTGATCGTCGGGCACAACATCAACCTCCAGCGCGCGGCGCGGGTGCGCATCGACGAAGGCGAGATCGCGGTGTTCGAGCCGGGTGGGGACGCGCCCCGCGTGCTCGGCATACTGACCCCCGAGGATTTCGATTGAGCGACCCCGGCCCGCCCTGGCGGGCCTGGGCCGCGTGGCCGGGCAGAATGACGCCGGAGCGTCTACGCACAGGGGAGGGCGGACGGATCGGGAGTGATGTGGTGAGAAACGGGATGGTGGGTGGAGTACTGGCCCCGGTGCTGGCGATGGTGGCCCCGGCCGGCGCCGAGCCGCTGGCACCGGAGGCCCTGATCGAGCGCCTGCAGGCGGGCGGGCTGGTGATCTACTGGCGGCATGCGGCCACCGATCGGTCGCACGACGACTATGACCTCTCCGACATGACGGACTGCGAAGGGCAGCGCAACCTGAGTACGCGCGGGCGGGAACAGGCGCGGCAGGTGGGCAAGGGCTTCGAGCGGCATGCCATACCGGTCGAGCAGGTGCTGACCAGCGAGTTCTGCCGCAACTGGGAGACCGCGCACTACGGGTTCGGCGAGTACGAGATCCGGACCGAACTCTACAACCTCCCGATCATTCAGGACGACACGCGCCGCGAGGAGCTGATCGAAGGGCTGCGGCGGCACCTGAACACGCCGCCCGAGGCCCCGGAGAAGAACATCGTGATCGTGGGCCATGACCTGAACCTGCGCCACGCCGCGGAGGTGGAGATTGACGAGGCCGAGATGGCCGTGTTCGAACCGCATACCGAC
>JBJHBC010000115.1:0-6993 GCA_050485285.1 Thioalkalivibrio sp. | reverse complement strand
CGATCCGGCAATGCTGCAGGACCTGCTGGACCTGGTCGCGGACGATTCCCACGTGCTCTACGCGGTGGTGCTCGATGCCCAGGACCAGCCCATGGCCTCGGTGGGCATCTCGCCGGAGGCAATCCCCGAGTCCGGCGACCGCATCCGCACTGCCCCCGGCCAGATCGAGATCCTCCGGGAGATCGAACTGGCCGGACAGCCCCTGGGCACCCTCGCGGTCGGCTACTCGACGGACGCCATCGACGCCCTGTCCGCCGACCTCCTGCAGCGCAACGTCCTGCTGGCCATGGGCGTTCTGGTATTGTCGATGGTCGCCGCGATCGTCTTCAGTCTGGTGATCACCCGCCGGCTGCGCCTGCTGAATCAGGGCGCGAAGGCCCTGCAGGTCGGCCGCCTGGACCATCGCATCCCGATGCGCTCGAACGACGAATTCGGCGACCTCGCGCGCACCTTCAACGACGTGGCCACCCATCTCGGCACAACCCAGACCACGCTGGAACAGCAGAACCAGCAACTCAACCGCTCGGTCGCGCGCCTGGAATCCATGCTGGGCGGGGCCAATGCCATCCTGTGGGAGGCCAACCCCGCCACTCACGAATGGGAGTTCGTCGCCGGCGACACCCGCCACCTGCTCGGCTTTCCCGCGCGCAATCTGGGACGCGGCGAACTGCGGGCCCGCCACATCCATCCAAGCGACCTCCCGCGGGTGCAGAACGCCGCCCGCGAGAGTCGCAAGCAGTCGCGCACCGTGGACTATCGCTTCGCCCACCGCGACGGCCAGTGGATCTGGCTGCGCGACATCCTGTCCTGGGCCACGGACGGTGACGGCCGCGAGAGCCTGCGCGGACTGACCCTGGACATCACCGCCCACCGCCGCGCCACCGATGCCCTGGCCGAAAGCGAGAATCGCTACCGCGATGTCGTCGACCACATCTCGGAGGTCATCTTCCGGACCGATGCGGCCGGTCACTGGACCCTGCTGAACCCCGCCTGGGAGCACCTCACCGGCTTCAGCGTGGAGGAGACCCTGGGCCGCCCCATGTGCGACTTCGTGGCCCCGGAGGACACCGAGGATGCCCGCAGCTTCTGCGCCACCCTGCTGGAGGGCGGATCGCATGCCCAGTCCGAGGAGATCCGCCTGCGCACCCGCGAGGGCGACATCCGCTGGGTCAGCGTCTATGCCAGTGCCCGGTTCAATGAGCGCGGCGAGGTCACGGCGACCTTCGGCACGATGACCGATATCTCCGACCGCAAGCAGGCCGAGGACGAGATCCGCCGTCTCGCCTTCTTTGACGGCCTGACCCATCTGCCCAACCGCACCCTGCTGCACGATCGGCTGAGCCAGACACTCGGGAACACCGAGCGCAGCCATTTGCACGGCGCGCTGCTGTTCATCGACCTCGACAACTTCAAGGACATCAACGATACCCTGGGGCATGCCGTGGGCGACGACCTGCTGCGGCAGGTCGCCGAGCGCATGCAGGACTCGGTCCGCGAGGCGGACACCCTGGCGCGCCTGGGCGGCGACGAGTTCGTCGTCATCCTCAACGACCTCCACCCCGATCCGGCACGGGCCGCGACCCAGGCGGAAGCGGTGGGACGCAAACTGATCGACCTGCTGCACGCCCCATTCGAACTCGCCGGACAGAAGCGCCATGTCACCCCGAGCATCGGCGCCACGCTGTTCAGCGGCCGCAGCCTGGGCGTAGAAGAGGTCCTCAAGCAGGCGGACCTCGCCATGTATCGGGCCAAGAACGCCGGACGCAACACCGTGCGATTCTATGACCCGGACCTGCATCGCGCCGTCGAGGCACGCTTCGAACTCGAGAGCGAGCTGCGCCACGCCCTCGATCAGGACAACTTCAGCGTGCATTACCAACCGCAGGTGGACACCACCGGCGCCGTGATCGGCGCCGAGATCCTGCTTCGATGGATGCATGCCACCCGCGGGGCGATCTCACCCGGCGAATTCATCCCGGTCGCCGAGCAGACCGGCCTGATCGTCCCGATCGGACGCAAGGTCATGCGCGCGGCCTGCGAGCAACTGGCCGCCTGGCAGCACCAGCCGGCCTTCCGCGACCTGACGCTGTCGGTCAACGTCAGCGCCCGCCAGTTCCGCCACCGCCACTTCGTCCGCGACCTGGCGACGATCCTGGAGGAAACCGGCGCCCCCGGCCAACGCCTGAAGCTGGAACTGACCGAGAGCATGCTGCTGGAGAATGTAGAAACGGTCATCGCCCACATCGACGAGTTGCGCGCCTACGGCATCGAGTTCTCGCTGGACGATTTCGGTACCGGCTATTCGTCGCTGGCCTATCTCAAGCGCCTGCCGCTGGCGCAACTGAAGATCGACCAGTCCTTCGTGCGCGACGTGCTGGACGACCCCAACGATGCCGCGATTGCCCAGATGGTGGTCAACCTGGCCCACACGCTGGACCTCGACGTGATCGCCGAAGGGGTGGAGAACGACGACCAGCGCGCCTTCCTGTTTGGCCTGGGCTGTCGTCATTTCCAGGGTTACCTGTACGGCCACCCTGACACCCTGGCCGCCCTGGAGGCACAGGTCCTGCGTCAGGCGGGAAACCGCCAGCCGGCCGCCCATCGATAACCGTTCTACTTAAACGAACGGTAAGGGGCTTTTTTCGGCATTTTCTTTCGCATAAATCGGATCTAGGCTGACGGATATTCGATTCCCGGCAAACGGAGGCCCGTCGACCATGAGCACCAAGATTCTGATCCTGTACTACTCCACCTGGGGCCACATCGAGCAGATGGCCGAGGCCGTGGCCCGGGGGGCCCGCGAAGTCCCGGATACCGAGGTCACGATCAAGCGCGTCCCGGAACTGATGCCGGACGAGGTGGCCCGCAACGCCGGCGCCAAATTGGACCAGGCCGCACCCATCGCAAAACCGGAGGAACTGGCGGACTACGACGCCATCATCATCGGCACCCCGACCCGCTTCGGCCGCATGGCCGCGCAAATGGCCAACTTCCTCGACCAGACCGGCGCCCTGTGGTTCGGCGACAAGCTGGTCGGCAAGGTCGGCAGCGTGTTCGGCTCCACGGCATCGCAGCATGGCGGCCAGGAGACGACCCTGGTCTCCACCATCGTTAACCTGCTGCACTACGGCATGACCGTGGTTGGTCTACCCTACACCGAGAAGCGCATGCTCGACCTCGGCGAGGTCTGCGGTGGTACGCCCTACGGTGCCACCACGCTGGCCGGCGGCGACGGCTCCCGCCAGCCGAGCGAGAGCGAACTGGGCATGGCCGCATCCCAGGGCCGGCACGTTGCGGAGGTCGCCCGCGCCCAGCGTCTTGGGCGCGAGGCCGGCTGACCGAACCGGTCCGCGATCCAGGGGCCCTCACGGTGATGGGGACCCCGCCGAACCCGACCCGGGGCCGATCCCCGGGTCATAACGCGGGCCCGGCCCGCCCTGCTACAAGGAGAGTATCGACATGGACCACACCCTCGACGACAGCGGCAAGCTGATTCTGCGACTGGCGCTCGGCATCATGATCCTGCTGCACGGCGTCGCGAAGATCACCGGTGGCGTCAGCGGCATCGAAGGCATGCTGGCCGACGCCGGACTCCCGGCCATCCTCGCCTACGGCGTGTACATCGGCGAGATTCTGGCCCCGATCCTGGTCATCCTCGGTCTCTATTCGCGTATCGGCGCCGTGCTCATCGCGATCAACATGATCTTTGCCATCGCGCTGGCGCATGCCCACGAGGTCTTCCAGCTCACCGGCACCGGCGGCTGGGCCCTCGAACTGCAGGGCATGTTCCTGTTCGCGGCCATCGCGCTGGCCCTGACCGGCCCCGGCCGTTTCGCGATCAACCGCCAATAACCCGTGCCGTCCCCGGGGCGGCGCAACGCCGCCCCTTTCGGGTACCATGCGCGACCCTGTATCCCGCGCAGACCGAGTCCCATGAACCAGACCCAGACGCTGATCCTCGGCGCCCCCCAGATTCTCCCGGTCATCCCCCGCGACACCCTCTTGCGGGATCACGCCCTGATCATCCGCGACGGCCTCATCCAGGCGATCGAGCCCACGGAGACTGCCCGCGCCCGACATCCCGACGCGGAGTACCGCGACCACCCCGGGCACGTCCTGATCCCCGGCCTGGTCAATGCGCATACGCACTCCGGCATGAGCCTGTTGCGCGGTATCGGGAGCGACCACACGCTGATGGACTGGCTGAAGCGCTACATCTGGCCCGCCGAAGGCAAGCTGCTGTCACCCGAGTTCGTGCGCGCCGGCACCCGGCTCTCGGTCGCGGAGATGCTGCGCGGTGGCACCACCTGCTTCAGCGACATGTACCTGTTCGTGGAGGATGCGGCACGGGTGGTCGACGAGACCGGCATCCGCGCCTCCCTGGGGCTGACCGTGTTCGATTTCCCCACCCCGTGGGCGAGCACAGCCGACGAGTATTTCCAGCGCGGCGCCGACGTAGTGACCGCCTGGGGTCGGCACGAACGGATCACCTTCAATATCGCCCCGCACGCGCCCTACACCGTCGGTGACGCAAGCCTCCAGCGGGTCGCCGAACGCGCCCGCGAACTGAACGCGCCCATCCACATGCACGTCCACGAGACGGCCAGCGAGGTCGCCGACGCCGTCCGTGACCACGGCGAACGGCCCCTGGCGCGCCTCGCCCGACTCGGCATGCTGGACCAGCCCTTCATCGCCGTACACATGACCCAGGTGGACGAGTCCGACCTGGATCGGCTACGCGACCGTCCGGTCTCCATTGCCCACTGTCCGGAATCCAACCTGAAGCTGGCGTCCGGGTTCTGCCCCGTCGCGCGCCTGCAGGAAGCCGGGATCACCGTTGGCCTGGGCACGGACGGCACCGCCTCCAACAACGATCTGGACATGATCGGCGAGATGCGCACCGCCGCCCTGCTGGCCAAGGCCGTCAGCGGGGACGCCGCGGCGCTGCCCGCCGCCTCGGCACTGGAGATGGCGACCCTGGGCAGCGCCCGCGCCCTGGGGCTGGCCGACCGCATCGGCTCGCTGGAGCCCGGCAAGCAGGCCGACGTGGTCGCAGTGGACCTGCAGGCCCTGGAGCTGCAGCCGGCGCACGACCCCAGCGCCCAGATCGTGTACGCCGCCACGCGCGAGGCCGTGCGCGACGTCTACGTGGCCGGACGGCCGTTGCTGCGCGACCGGGAACTGCTTACGCTGAACGTGCAGGACCTCCGCGCCGAAGCCGATGACTGGCGCATCCGGGTGCTGGAAACCCAGCAGCCCATTGCCTGAGGGGAAACCAATTCCATGAGCCCGCAGACTCAATCCCGTTCGCAGACGCACGCCAACGTCGATAGCGCCGAGATCCACAAGTTCACGCACCGGGCCCGCGAATGGTGGGACCCCAACGGCCCCTTCGGCACCCTGCATGCGATCAACCCGCTGCGTCTGGAGTGGATCGACGGCCAGGCGGACCTGGCCGGCAAGAAGGTGCTGGACGTCGGCTGCGGCGCCGGGATCCTGTCCGAGGCGATGGCGGTGCGCGGCGCGCACGTCACCGCCCTGGACGCCGGTGCCGAGCACCTGGAAGTCGCCCGCGAGCATGCCCACGAGGCCGGGCTGGAGATCCTCTACCTGCATACCACCGCCGAGGCCCATGCCGAACACCACGCCGGCGACTACGACGTGGTCACCTGCCTGGAGATGCTGGAACACGTACCGGACCCCGAAGCGGTCATTGATGCGCTCGTGAAGCTCGTGCGTCCGGGCGGCTGGCTGTTCCTGTCCACGATCAACCGCACGCCGCGGGCCTTCGCCGAGGCGATCGTCGGGGCCGAATACCTGCTGAACATGCTGCCCGCCGGCACCCACGAGTACGGCCGCTTCATCCGGCCCTCGGAACTGGGTGCCGCGCTGCGCCATCATGGGTTCGAGGTCACCGCGATGACCGGGCTGACCTATTCGCCTCTCAGCGGTCGCTACCGCCTGGTGGGGCGCACCGACGTGAACTACCTCATGGCCGCCCGCCGGGGCGACGACACCCCCGCATGACGCGCCATCTGGGTTCGCTCCTGTTCGATCTCGACGGGACGCTGCTGGATACCGCGCCGGACATGCATGCGGCACTGGTCACCCTGATGGCCGAGTACGACCGTGCGCCGCTCCCTTTCCACGCGGTGCGCAACCATGTCTCCCACGGCTCGCAGGCCCTCGTCGCACTCGCCTTCCCCGACGCCGATGTCGACTTCACGGAGCACCTGAAGAAGCGCTACCTGGAGATCTACGCCCGCGACTTGTGCCAGGCCACCGCCCTGTTCCCCGGGCTCGCCGAGCTCCTGGACCGCTGCGAGGCCCGGGGCTGGTCCATTGGCGTGGTCACCAACAAGCCGGGCTGGCTCACCGATCCACTGCTGGAGGCGCTCGGCCTGCGGGCACGTATGGCGGCCGTGGTCAGCGGCGATACCCTGCCCCAGCGCAAGCCCGACCCCGAACCCATGTGGCTGGCGGCGCGGCAAACCGGCCTGCCCCCGGCGCGCCACTGCTACTGGGGCGATGCCGAGCGCGACATCGCGGCCGGGCGCGCCGCCGGCATGCCCACCCTGATCGCCAACTGGGGCTACATCGACGCGGACCAGCAGCCGGATCAATGGGGCGCCGACGGCGCCCTGGAGCAACCCGACGATTTCTGGGCCTGGTACAACGGCGCCCCCGCCCCGGAGCGCAGCCTTGCCGGGTGATCACGCCCGCCACCCCGCGGGGGCTGATGGTTGATGGAACCCCGGATCCGCCAGGCCTATCGCCACTGCCGCCAGCGTGCCACGGCGCATTACGAGAACTTCCCCGTGGCCTCCTGGCTGCTGCCCGGCCGCCTGCGCGGCCCGGTGGCCGCGATCTACTGCTTTGCCCGCGACGCCGACGACCTGGCCGACGAGGACCCGCGCCCCGTCGCCGAACGGCGCCAGGCCCTGCTGGCCATGCAGGAACGCGTGCAGATCCTGGAGGACCCGGCCGCGGAAC
>JBJHBC010000114.1:0-7298 GCA_050485285.1 Thioalkalivibrio sp. | reverse complement strand
GTGAACAGTCCGGTGTAGGTCGCGGGGTTCGAGCGCGGCGTGCGCCCGATCGGGCTCTGGTCGATGTCGACAACCTTGTCGATGCGTTCCAGGCCGTCGATGCGCGTGTGGGCCTCGATGTGGTGGCGGCCCCCGTGCAGAGCGGTCGCGACGGCCGGATAAAGCGTGTTGTTGACCAGGGTCGACTTGCCGGACCCGGACACGCCGGTGACGCAGGTGAACAGGCCTGTGGGGAAGGCGAAATCGCCGCCCTTGAGATTGTTGCCGCGCGCGCCGATCACCCGGATTTCGGCTTCCGGATCGGCTGCATGGCGCTGTTCCGGGACCGGTATGGATCGCGTGCCCCGCAGGTAGGCACCGGTGAGGGATTCAGGATGCGCGGCGACGGCCTCGGGGGTCCCGGAGGCGACGATTTGGCCCCCGTGGCGGCCGGCGCCCGGTCCGATGTCCACCACGTGATCGGCCTGCCGGATGGCGTCTTCGTCATGCTCGACAACAATCACGGTGTTGCCGAGGTCGCGCAGGTGGCTGAGGGTGTTCAGCAGCCGCGCATTGTCGCGCTGGTGCAGGCCGATGGAGGGTTCGTCGAGGATGTACATGACGCCGACCAGGGCCGAGCCGATCTGGGACGCCAGCCGGATGCGCTGGGCCTCGCCGCCGGACAGGGTGTCGGCGGAGCGGTCCAGCGTCAGGTAGTCGAGCCCGACATCGTTGAGGAAGCCGAGGCGCGCGGAGATCTCGCGCACGATCTTCTCCGCGATCTGGGCGAAACGCCCGGGCAGGCGCAGGTCGCTGAAGAAGGCCTGGGCGTTGGCCACGCTCATGTGCGTGACCTCGGGCAGGGTCAGGTCGTTGACGAAGACATGGCGCGCGGCGGAATTCAGGCGTGTGCCGTGGCAGTCGGGGCAGGGCTGCTCCGCCAGGTAACGGCCCAGCTCCTCGCGCACCGCGGAGGAGTCGGTCTCGCGGTAGCGCCGCTCGAGGTTCGGGATCACGCCCTCGAACACGCGTTCGTCGGTGCGCAGGCGGCCGTTGGCGGCGGGCGTGGCGAGCTTGACCTTCTCCTTGCCGGAGCCGTGCAGGACCACCGCACGCACCTCCGCGGGCAGCTCCTGCCACGGGGTCTCCACGTCGAAGCCGTAGTGCCGGGCCAGGCTGGTCAGCAGGCTGAAGTACCAGGCGTTGCGGCGGTCCCAGCCGCGCACGGCCCCGCCGGCCAGGCTCAGCTCCGGCTGCGAGACCACGCGCTCGGGATCGAAGAACTGGTGCACGCCGAGGCCGTCACAGGTGGGGCAGGCCCCGGCCGGGTTGTTGAACGAGAACAGGCGCGGCTCCAGTTCGCGCAGCGCATACCCGCAGACGGGGCAGGCGAAGCGGGCGGAGAAAATCATCGGTTCGCGTTCCGGCTCGTCCATCCAGGCGATCAGGGCCAGGCCGTCGGCGAGCTCGGTGGCCGTCTCGAAGGACTCGGCCAGGCGCTGGCGGAGGTCCTCGCGCACCCGGAAGCGGTCGATCACGATTTCGATGTTGTGCTTACGTTTCGGGTCCAGCGCCGGCAGGGCATCGAGGTCGTGGATCTCGCCATTGATGCGCGCCCGCAGGTAGCCCTGGGAGCGCATCGCCTCCAGCATCTTGTGGTGCTCGCCCTTGCGTCCGCGCACCACGGGCGCGAGCAGCATCACCTTGTCGCCCTCGGGTAGCTCCAGCACCTGGTCCACCATTTGCGAGATGGTCTGCGCGGCCAGGGTCTCGCCGTGTTCCGGGCAGCGCGGTTCGCCGGCGCGGGCGAACAGCAGGCGCAGGTAGTCGTAGATCTCGGTAATGGTGCCGACGGTGGAGCGCGGGTTGTGCGAGGTGCTCTTCTGTTCGATAGAGATCGCCGGCGACAGGCCCTCGATCTGGTCGACGTCGGGTTTCTCCATCATCGACAGGAACTGCCGGGCATAGGTGGACAGGCTCTCCACGTAGCGGCGCTGGCCTTCGGCGAACAGGGTGTCGAAGGCCAGCGACGACTTGCCCGAGCCGGAGACGCCGGTGATCACGATCAGCCGCTCGCGCGGCAGATCGAGGTCCACGTTCTTCAGGTTATGGGTACGGGCGCCGCGAATGCTGATGCTGTCCATGGGGCTGGGTCGACTCCACCGGGTTGCGTCGCGCGGTGTGCCCGGCGATCCGGGGTACCGCAAACCGACCATGTTAACACCCGGGCGTGCGGCGCCATGGTTTCCGCGCCGGGGTTGCCGGTAAACTCCGCTGCCATGAACACCCCTCCGTCCATGCGCCGGTTCCGGACGTCATGAGCCCGCGCGAGTTGCGCGCCACCACCGGGCTCGCGGCGATCTATGGCGTGCGCATGGCGGGCCTGTTCATGGTCCTGCCGGTCTTCATGCTGCATGCCGACCGTATCCCCGGTGCGACCCCGTTGCTGATGGGGCTGGCGTTGGGGATCTACGGCCTGACCCAGGCGATCCTGCAGATTCCGTTCGGGCTGCTGTCCGACCGCGTGGGGCGCAAGCCGCTGATCCTCGCCGGGCTGCTGCTGTTCGTGGCCGGCAGCCTGGTCGCGGCCCTCGCCGAGACCATCCACGGCATCATCCTGGGGCGCGCCTTGCAAGGGGCGGGTGCGGTGGCGGCGGTCATCCTCGCCCTGACAGCAGATCTGGTCGGCGAGGAACGCCGTATGCCGGCGCTCGCCGTGATCGGGCTGACCATCGGCCTGACCTTCACCGCCGCGATGGCACTGGGGCCGGTGGTGGATCGTTCTGCGGGGCTGGAGGGGATCTTCGCCCTTTCGGCGCTGCTCGGGGTGGTCGCGATCGTCATCCTGTTCTTGTGGGTCCCGGCACCGGAGCGCGCGCGCGTGCATCCGGACATGGTTCCGGTGTGGTCGGCGCTGCCACGGACCCTGCGGGCCCCCGACCTGCTGCGCCTGAACCTCGGTATCTTCGTGTTGCACCTGGTGCTGGCCGCGAATTTCCTCGTGATCCCGGTTCTGCTGCTGGAGACCCTGGCACTGCCGGGGGCGAGTCACTGGAAGTTCTATGTGCCGGTCCTGCTGGCCGGCTTCGTGCTGATGCTGCCGGGGATTATCTATGGCGAGCGCCGCCGGCGCGTGCACAGCGTGCTGCGTGGCGCGATCGCCTTGCTCGCCGGGGTGCAGGTCCTGCTGGCCTTGCTGGTGCTGGATGGCGGCGGGTTGTGGATGCTGGCGGCGCTGATGATCCTGTTCTTCGCCGCCTTCAACCTGCTGGAGGCCGGGCTGCCGTCGCTGGTGGCGCGCATGGCGCCGGTGGCGCACAAGGGCACTGCGATGGGCGGTTTTGCCACCGCCCAGTTCCTCGGCATCTTCGCCGGCGGCGTGCTCGGGGGTGGCCTGCTGACCGTCACCGGGCCGGCGGGGGTGTTTCTTGCCGGGGTGCCGCTGCTGCTCTTCTGGTGGTGGAGTGCGCGCGGGGTGCACCCGCACTACCGCTCCAACCGGCTGCTGGCGGTCCCCGCCCACTGGTCCGGTCGCGAGGCCGAGCTGCTGCGCCTGATCGCGCACTGGCCGGGGGTGCACGAGGCCGAGCTGTCGCCGGATGCCGGCTCTCTGTACCTGAAGGTGGAGCCCGGCGGACCGGATACCCCCGAACTGACCGCCTGGCTGGCGCGTCCTCCACCCCGGTAGTCTCTGTGGACGGGGCCCGCGTCCCCATCGCGGACCGGTGCACTGTCGCGGCGGGGGCGGGCTGCTACACTATCGGGTCTGTCTCTCCATGCCTGACTGAAGGAGGCCCCATGGCCCGCGGCGTCAACAAAGTCATCCTGCTCGGCAACCTCGGGGCCGACCCGGAAAAGCGCGAGACCCCGAACGGGGTTACCGTCACCAATCTGCGTCTGGCGACGTCCGAGCAATGGACGGACAAGAACTCCGGCGAGAAGCGCGAGAACACCGAATGGCACCGGGTGGTGATGTTCGGGCGTCTGGCGGATATCGCCGCGCAGTATCTGTCCAAGGGCTCGCAGGTCTACATCGAAGGCAAGATCCAGACCCGCAAGTGGCAGGACCAGTCCGGCAATGATCGCTACAGCACCGAGGTGGTCGCCAACGACATGCAGCTGATCGGCGGCCGCGGTGGCGGTGGTGGCGGCGGGTTCGACCAGGACCCGGGCTATGGCGGCGGCAATGCCTACGGCGGTGGCGGCCAGCAGAGCGGCAATCGCAGCAGTGCGCCGGTCTCCGGTGGCGGCTTCGACGATGACGACGTCCCGTTCTAGCCACCGCGATCCCTGAACTCCCCAACCAGCGAAGTACCGAGAGCATGATCCGCAAGGTCTACATCCAGACGCACGGCTGCCAGATGAACGAGTACGACTCCGATCGCATGCTCGACGCGCTGCGCGAGTTGCACGGGGCCGAGCGCACCGACGATCCGGAGCAGGCGGATGTCCTGCTGATGAACACCTGCTCCATCCGCGAGAAGGCGCAGGAGAAGGTCTTCTCGCTGCTGGGCCGCTGGCGGCAGATCAAGGAACGCCGGCCGGAGGTGATCATCGGCGTGGGCGGCTGTGTCGCCAGCCAGGAGGGTGACGCCCTGCGCGAGCGCGCCCCGTACGTGGACCTGGTGTTCGGCCCGCAGACGCTGCACCGCCTGCCGGCGATGATCCAGTCGGTGCGCCGCGAGCGCGCGCCGGTGGTGGATATCTCCTTCCCCGAGATCGAGAAGTTCGACCGCCTGCCGGAGCCGAAGGCCGAGGGGCCGACGGCCTTCGTCTCGGTGATGGAGGGCTGCTCCAAGTACTGCAGCTTCTGCGTGGTGCCCTATACCCGTGGCGACGAGATCAGCCGGCCGTTCGACGACGTGATCGCCGAGGTGGTCGCACTGGCCGCGCAGGGGGTCCGGGAGATCAACCTGCTGGGGCAGAACGTGAACGCCTATCAGGGGCCGATGGAGGATGGCGACACCGCCGACCTGGCGCTGCTGATCCACTATGTGGCGGCAGTGGAGGGGATCGAGCGCATCCGCTTCACTACCTCGCACCCGGTGGAGTTCTCCGACTCGCTGATCCAGGCCTTCGCCGACGAGCCCAAGCTGGTCAGCCACCTGCACCTGCCGGTGCAAAGCGGCTCGGATCGTATCCTGGCGCAAATGAAGCGTGGCCACACCATCCTGGAATACAAGTCCAAGATCCGTCGCCTGCGCGAGGCGCGCCCGGATCTGGATCTCTCCTCCGACTTCATCGTCGGCTTCCCCGGCGAGACGGATGCCGACCACGCGGCGACCATGAAGCTGATCGAGGAACTGCACTTCGACTTCTCCTTCAGCTTCATCTATAGCGCCCGTCCGGGCACGCCGGCGGCCTCGCTGCCGGATGATGTGCCGATGGCCACCAAGAAGGCGCGCCTGGCCGAACTGCAGGCGCTGATCGAGGAGCACGGGCGCGCGCGCAACCAGGCCATGGTCGGCAACGTGGAGCCGGTGCTGGTCGAAGGCCCGGCCAAGCGCAATCCCGGCGAACTGGCCGGACGCACGGCGAACAACCGCATCGTGAACTTTGCGGGCGACCCCGGCCTGATCGGGCAGATGATCCCGGTCGAGATCACCGAGGCCCTGGCGCATTCCCTTCGCGGCCGAACCGTGGAGCGGGCCATGCCTGCGGCCGTCGGCGCCTGACCGGAATGGCCAATCGTCTGGATTTCACCCTGGAACCCGGTGACCAGGAGACGCTCGCGCGGATCTCCGGGCCGCTGGATGCCCATCTGCGCCTGATCGAGTCGCGCCTGGGCGTGGCCGTGCACAACCGCGGCCCGCGCTTCAATCTGACCGGTCCGAAGACCGCGGTGCAGGCGGCCGGTGCGCTGATCCACGACCTCCATCGCATGGCGCAGGAGGAGCCGGTTAGCCTGGAACAGGTGCATACGGCGCTGCAGACGGCGCATGTCGAGGGCCTGGCCGAGCCCGATGGCAATGCGGGCGATCCATCGCTGCGCCTCAAGCGCGCGGTGATCCGGGGGCGCGGCCCGCGCCAGGCGAAGTACCTGGCGGCGATCGCGCAGCACGACCTCAGCTTCGGCATCGGCCCGGCCGGGACCGGCAAGACCTTCCTCGCAGTCGCCGCCGCCGTCGCCGCGCTGGAACAGGACCGGGTGCAGCGGCTGGTGCTGGTGCGCCCGGCGGTGGAGGCCGGCGAGCGCCTGGGCTTTCTGCCCGGCGATCTGGCGCAGAAGATCGACCCCTATCTGCGGCCGATGTATGACGCCCTGTACGAGCTGATGGGCTTCGACCAGACCGCGCGCCTGATGGAGCGTCAGGTGATCGAGGTGGCCCCGCTGGCCTACATGCGCGGGCGCACGCTGAACGAGGCCTTTATTATCCTCGACGAGGCGCAGAACACCACCGTCGAACAGATGAAGATGTTCCTGACCCGGATCGGCTTCGGCTCCACTGCCGTGGTCAATGGCGACATCACCCAGGTCGACCTGCCGCGCGGCCAGCGCTCCGGGCTCAAGCACGCGATGCAGATCCTGAAGGATGTCGAGGGTGTGCACATCACTCGTTTCCAGGCCGGCGATGTGGTGCGCCACCCGCTGGTGCAGCGCATCGTCGAGGCGTACGACGCCCACGACAGCGCCTCCGGCCATCCGGGGGCGGCGCCCGAGCCCGAAGCCCCGGGTGCCGGCGACACCGGGCCGGGCGCCGATGACGCTTGAGGTCGCGGTCCAGTACGCCGTGCCACGGGCCGGTCTGCCGGCTGCCACCACCCTGCACCGCGCGGCCCGCGCGGCCTGGCGCGGGGTCGGCGAGGCCGCGGTGACGCTGCGCCTGGTGGATGCCGACGAGGGGCGCACCCTGAACCACGCCTTCCGCGGCCGTGACTACGCGACCAATGTACTGTCCTTCCCCGCGCCGGAGCTGCCACCCGGTCTGCCGCCCGAGGCGAACGCTTATCTCGGCGACGTCATCCTGTGCGCGCCGGTGCTGGCGCGCGAGGCGGTGGAGCAGGGCAAGCCCCTGGTTGCTCACTACCACCACATGGTGGTGCACGGGATGCTGCATCTGCAGGGGATGGACCACCAGACGCCGGACGAGGCCGCGCGGATGGAGGCCGTTGAGCGCTCCATCCTGGCCGGGTTAGGCTATCCCGACCCCTACGCCGAGCATCCGGTCCGCGCGCTGACGCCGCACCCAGCCGGAAACGCCCCCGATGCCTGAACCCGAACCCGACGAGCAACCGATCTGGCGGCGCTGGCTGGCCCGCGTCGCCGAGACCCTGCGTCCGCGCCGCGAGCCGGCCACCCGCCGCGAGCTGATCGAGAC
>JBJHBC010000113.1:3067-7327 GCA_050485285.1 Thioalkalivibrio sp. | reverse complement strand
CGCCCGGTCCTTCCGGCCGGGCTCAAGCGGCGCGTGCCGCGCGCTCACGCCGCCAAGGAAGATACGGCCCGTTCGTCCGCGCCCGCCGCAGCATCCGGCTTCGAGCATGGCCGGGTCCTGCTGCTGAACGGCTGTGTCCATGACGCCATCGACGCCCGCATCAACGCCGCCCTGCGCCTACTTCTGGCACGTCTCGGCGTCGAGGTCGTCGAAGCAGGAGAAGCCCGTTGCTGCGGGGCCGTGGAGCACCATCTGGCCTTCGAGGAACGAACCCGCACCCGAGTCCGCGCCAACCTCGACGCCTGGGAGCCGCTCCTGGAGCGCGGCGTCGACGCGGTCGTCAGCACCGCCAGCGGCTGTGGCGTGCTGCTGCGCGACTACGGGCACCTCCTGGCCGACGACCCGACGTACGCCGAGCGCGCGGCCCGGCTGGCGGCCCGGGTTCGCGACCCGGTGGAACTGTTCGACGCCGAAAGCATCCGCGAGCTCGGGATCCGCGCACCAGCCGATCACCCACCAGTAGCCTGGCACGCCCCCTGTACCCTGCAACACGGCCAGGCCCTGCCCGGGCGCGTGGAACCGCTCCTGCAGGCCGCCGGTTTCAATCTGGTTCCGGTCATCGAGCCGCACCTGTGCTGCGGCTCTGCCGGCACCTACTCGATCCTGCAGCCGGAGATGGCAGGTCGGCTTCGCCAGCGCAAGCTGGACAACCTCGAGGCCGCGGGCCCCGCGCGCATCGTCACCGCGAACATCGGTTGCCAGACCCACCTGCAAAGCGGCACGGACACCCCGGTCGAGCACTGGCTCACACTGCTCGAGCGTCACTGTCCGGCAACTCCCGCCGGTGCGTAGGGGCGCTTGCCCGCGCCCCGGCGGCGATCTAGATTCCCCCTTTTCCAATCCGGTAGACGCATCCATGCAGGCAAAATCCTTTCTCCCCCCGCAGCGCACCCTGATGGGCCCCGGCCCCTCCGACGTGAACCCGCGCGTGCTGAGCGCGATGAGCCGCCCGATCATCGGCCACCTGGACCCGGTCTTCGTCGGCATGATGGAGGAGATGAAGGGCCTGCTGCAGTACGCCTTTCAGACCAACAACGCGCTGACCCTGCCGGTCTCCGCCCCCGGCTCCGCCGGCATGGAGACCTGCTTCGTGAACCTGGTCGAGCCGGGCGACAAGGTGATCGTCTGCATCAACGGCGTGTTCGGCACGCGCATGAAGGAAAACGTCGAGCGCTGCGGCGCCACTGCCGTGGTGGTGGAGGACGACTGGGGCGCCCCGGTCTCCCCGCAGAAGGTCGAGGACGCGCTGAAGGGCAACCCGGATGCGAAGATCCTGGCCTTCGTGCACGCCGAGACCTCCACCGGCGCACGTTCGGATGTCGAGACCCTGTGCCGGCTGGCGCGCGAACATGACTGCCTGACCATCGTCGACTCGGTGACCGGCCTCGCCGGAAGCCCGCTATACGTGGATGACTGGGGCGTCGACGCGATCTACTCCGGCTCGCAGAAGTGCCTGTCCTGCACCCCGGGCCTGTCGCCGGTCAGCTTCAGCGAACGCGCGGTGGAGCGCATCCAGGCGCGCAGCCACAAGGTGCAGAGCTGGTTCCTCGACCTGAACCTGGTCATGGGGTACTGGGGCGGGGGCGGCAAGCGCGCCTACCACCACACCGCCCCGATCAACGCCCTGTACGCCCTGCACGAATCGCTGGTAATCCTGGCCGAGGAAGGCCTGGAGAACAGCTGGTCGCGTCACTGCCGCCACCACGACGCCCTGCGCGCCGGGCTCGAGGCCATGGGCCTGAGCTTCCTGGTGGATGCCGAGCACCGCCTGCCGCAGCTCAATGCGGTGCACGTGCCCGAAGGTGTCGACGAGGCCGCGGTGCGCGGCGAACTGCTGAACCGCTACGGCCTGGAGATCGGCGCCGGGCTGGGACCGTATGCCGGCAAGGTCTGGCGTATCGGCCTGATGGGCTACGGCGCGAACGAGAAGAACGTGCTGCTGTGCCTGTCCGCGCTGGAAGCCGTACTGGCCGACATGGGGGCCGTCACCCCGGGCCGCGCGATGCCTGCCGCCCGGGCCGCCTACGCCCAGCAGGGCTGAATCCACTCATCATCGGCGGCCGCCGTGCCCGCGCGGGCGGCCGCCTCGAGACCCAACCGGAGGCGCACCATGACGCTAAGCGAACTGCTGCAGTACCTGGATGAACACATGGACGGCGTGTTCCTGGACGGCGACCCTGCCGCGTCGCTGGAAAAGGCGCGCAGCGGCGAACACCGCAACCCCATCGCAGCCGAGGTCCTGGTCGCGCTGATGGACGGGGCCGGCGCCGACAGCCCGGAGACCACCCTGGAGCGAGCCGAGGCGGTCAAGGCCATCGGCCCGACCCGCCTGAAGTACATGGGCGATGACGCACCCGTCGAGGGCTTCCGCCTAGTGGAGAAGACCATCGTCACCATCGACGCCGCCTACAACGAGGAGGCGCTCGCCTCGCGCGGCTGATCCCGCCCGGTATGGCGTCATCCCGGAAACCGCGCAGCGGTTATCCGGGATCTCCAACGCCGGGGCGGATCAGGGCGATGGGGCATCCGCGACTCGGGAAAATTCCGGCTCTTCGCTGTGCTACGGCCGGGATGACGAGAGCTAGAACAACCCGGCGAGCCACAGCACCGCGCCGGCCATGGACGCCCCGATCAGCGCGCCCATGGCGACATCGCTGGGATAGTGCAGCGCCAGCACCAGCCGCGAGGCGGCCACCAGCGCCGCGAACGGCACGACCAGCCAGGCCCAGACGGGCAACCACGCCACCAGGACCACGGTGAACCCCACCGCGTGCATGGTGTGCCCCGAGGGAAAGCTGAACTCGTCCAGCGGGTCCACCGTCCGCGTGAACGGGCGATCACGGTGGCAGGGCCGGCGCCGACTGGTGCGGCGCTTCAGCCACTTGTACACCGGCAGCGACACCAGACCGACCACCGCCATCTGCAGGCTGACCCAGACCGCCTGCGGCCCGTGCAACAGGGGCAGCACCAGCATCAGCGCATACCAGGCCACCCCGTCGCCCAGCCGACTCATCGCGCCGAAGAATCCGCTGACAACGCGGCGCCGGTTGTAGTGGTTGAACTGCCGGCAGACCGCCAGCTCCAGCTCATCCATCCATTGCAGGACTCGCATCGCGACCCTCCTTGAGGATTCCCAGGCACTGGGCCTCGAACTCGGCCACCACCTCGACCCAGTCGAGCCCGCGGGCATGCGCTCGGGCCTGACGGCCCATTTCGTGCCAGGCCTCCGGATCCTGCGCGAGAGCGCCCGCCGCGCCGACGAAGGCGGCGGCATCCTCTGACGCCGTTCCCGTCAGCGGCACCCGGGCGCCACTCACGCCGCTGGCCACATGCTCGTGAGCCGCGGCCGAATCGAAGGCCAGCACCGGGAGCCCGCTCGCCATGGCCTCGATCACCACATTGCCGAAGGTCTCGGAAGTCGACGGAAACAGGAACAGATCGGCGCTGGCGTAGTGCTGTGCCAGGGCCTGGCCCACCTGCTGGCCGGTGAAGATCGCATCCGGATTGGCCCGCTCCAGCTCCGTTCGCGAAGGGCCATCGCCGACCACCACCAGGCGCGCGTCGGGGCGCGCCGCCTGGATGGCGCGAAAGGCATCCACCACCAGGGCCAGATTCTTCTCCGGCGCCAGCCGCCCGACGTACAGCACGACCGGTGTGGCGGTCGATGCGCCCCATTGCTGGCGCAGGCGCGATGACCGCCGCGCCGGGGTGAAACGCCGGGTATCCACGCCCCGCGCCATCACCCGCACGCGCTGGAATCCCTGCGCCGCCAGCGTGTGCGCCAGTGCCCCGGTCGGGGCCAGGGTCACGTCACAGCGGTTGTGGAAACGGCGCAGGACAGCGCGCACCAGCGGGGTCAGCCAGCCGACACCGTAGTAGCGGGCATAGCCGTCGAAATGAGTATGGAAACCCGAGGCGACCGGAATCCCGAGGCGCCGCGCCGCGCGCAGGGCCGCATGTCCCAGCGGACCCTCGGTGGCAATATACACGGCATCCGGGCGGTCCTCCGACCACAGGGCCTGCAGCCGGCGGCGCGCCGGGAGACCCATGCGCAGGCCGCTGTAGCCGGGCAGCGGCAGGCCCGCGAGCAGGTGGTCACACGCCACTGATTCGTCGCCCGCCCCGTAGGGGCGCGCCACCTCGCCCGGCTGGCGCGGGCGGGCGACCTGCACCCGGTGGCCACGCTCGCGCATCCCCTCG
>JBJHBC010000113.1:0-2967 GCA_050485285.1 Thioalkalivibrio sp. | reverse complement strand
CCTCGCCCGGCTGGCGCGGGCGGGCGACCTGCACCCGGTGGCCACGCTCGCGCATCCCCTCGACCAGCCGCGCGAGGGTATGCGCCACGCCGTTAACCTCCGGCGGCCAGGTCTCGGTGACCAGCGCCAGATGCAGGCGTGTGCGGCAGGGGCCCGGGGACTCGATGTGCGGTTGCGACCCCATGATGAATCCCCGTGCCGCGCCCGGCGCTATGCAGGCGAGCGATCGCTTTCGCGACCGGCTGGCGGTTCCAGTGGCAGGTCCAGCACGCGGACGATGGCCTCACGGGCGCCGTCCGCCAGGCTACGCCGGTCCTGGTCCGCGACTTCCAGCGGCGCGAGAAAATGCAGGTCCACACGCGTCTCGCGACGGCACAGCAAGCGCCATACGTTGGGGATCAGGCGATCCCCGCCGGAATACGACACCGGAACCGCGCCGTCGGGCGTCCGCTCGTAGGCCAGCGCCACCGGCTGTACCGGATGCCGAGTGCCGGTGACGGCCGCGAACAGGCGCGGATGAAAACGGCGCACGAACTCGCCCCGGCTGGTCGTCCCCTCCGGAAACACCACGAAGTGGCGCCCCTCGTCCAGGCCGGCCTGCATGGCCTCGACATGGGCGGAGGCCTGGTGTGCCCCGCGCTCGATGAAACGAGTGTCGTGCTGCCGGGCCAGCCAGCCGATGACCGGCCAGCGCGCGATTTCCGCCTTGGACAGGAAGCACGGGTCCAGCGCTGCCCCGATCAACGGGATATCCAGCCAGGACACATGATTGGAGACCACCAGCGACGGCCGCCGGGGCGGCTCGCCATGGATCCGGAAACGTACGCCCGCGATCCACAGCGCACGGTCGTACCAGGCCCGGCGGGTGCGACTGCGCTCCTCGAAGTCGGCCTCGCGGCGGGCCATCCGCCAGGTCAGCCAGACCCCCGCCAGCATGTGCAGCACGATACGCATCAGCCTAACCAGTGCCCGCAGTGTTCCGGTCATGTTCCGTTCCTCGGCTTGCGGGCGCCGCGGCGCCCAGGAAGTGCCGATGGTAACGGTCCGGCATGGCGCGCACATCCAGCAGGACGAGCACGTCGGCCACATTGAAATCGGGATCGAAACAGGCCTCGCCGCAGACCCGCGCGCCCAGGCGCAGGTAGGCCTTCAATAGCGGCGGCATGCCACTGCGGCTGGGCGTCCCGTGGCAGATGGTCAGGGCATTGGGCAGCGGTCGGCGCGGGGTGACTCGCAGGCGCGACGGGGCCCGATGGAACATGCGCAGCCAGGCCAGCTGGGCCGGTGTCTGCTCGGTCAGGGGCAGGCTGGCGCAGCCCATCAGGTAGTCGTAGCGATGGGCGTTCATGAAGCGCGCCAGCCCGCTCCACAGTGCGTTGATGGCGCCGCCCTGGCGATGGTCCGCACGCACGCAGGTACGACCGACTTCCAGGGTGCGCCCGGGCAGGTTCATCAGCGGGCCCAGTTCGAATTCGGACAGCGAGTAGAAACCGCCAGCCGTGCTCGCACTCTCTTCGGTCAGGATGCGCGTGCAGGCCACCACACCGCCCGAGCGCCGCTCGCGCACCAGCAGGTGATGACAAAAGGCGTCCAGCGGGTCGCGATCCAGCCCCGAGGCGGTGTCCGGCAGCGCAGCCCCCATCTCGCCGGCGAAGACCTCGTGGCGCAGGCGCTGGGCGGCTTCCAGATCCGCGGGGCTGGAGGCCAGATGGACGCGATAGGCGGTTTCGGCATCCGTGGAGGACGCGGACAGGGAGCGAGGCGGTGCGGTCATGGTGGCGACCTCCGGTTGAACTGCCCCGGAGACTACGCCGCGCGTTTGACCATCCCGTGTAGAAACGATGACGGTCGGGTGAACCCGCCGTCGGATGCCCACCCGCAGTGGGTGGCATTGGGGACGGAGGCATCGCCCCCCGCCCCGCGAGGAAGTGCTACGGCAGCTTGCCGGTGTAGGCGCCGGATTCGACCGGCAGGTCCTCGCCTTCCCAGCCCTTGATGCCACCGGCGATGTTCACCACGTTGGTAAAGCCCATCTCCTGCAGCCGTTGCACGGACATCGCGGCCCGGCCGCCGGTCGCGCACATCACGGCCACCGGTTTCTCGCGGGCCTCCACCAGGGCTTCGATGCGGTGCGGGGTGTTGGGGTCGGCCGCGCCCTCCAGCAGGCCGCGCGGGACGAGGATGGAATTCGGTGCGTGCATCTTTTCGAACTCATAGGGTTCGCGCACGTCGACCACCAGCCAGTCCTCGCCCGCCTCCATCTTCTCGGCGAGATCCGCCGGGGCAATCTCCTTCACGTTCTTTCGCGCCTCGGCGACGAAATCCATCAGTTTCTTCTCGCTCATTCGAACCTTCCCTTCTGCATTGATCTGGATGTTTTTGTGGGAGCCTGCTTGCAGGCGAAGCCCCTGCCCATGTCGGACTTTGGCAGGGGCTTCGCCTGCAACCAGGCTCCTACCACCGGACGCATTCTACCGTGGGTACGCGACCCGGCGTTTCAACCCTGTAAGAGCGCGCTGTCCAGCGCCGCAGGGTCAGTCACGGGCGCCTCGCATTGCAGCCCGCGGCAGAGATAGGCACGCACACCCGTCTCCGGCGCGGCCTTCTCCGCCAGCGCAGCGGGCAGGTCGCCGGCATCGGTCGGGATCGCGAGGGCCCATACCGGAGCAGCCTGCGCCCGCAGCCGCTGCAGCCACGCGGGAAATTCGCCCACCGTTCCGCGCAGCACGACCAGGGCCGGCGGCTGATAGTGGATATCCAGCGCCATCAGCAGGCTCATGTGTCCCACCGGGGCCTGTTTGATCATCGGGCCGGCATTGGCCAGGGTACGCTCGGCCGCCTCGAGGTACCGGGGCTCGGCCAGCAGGAACCCGAGCTTCTGCAAGGCCTGCGCTGCGACACCATTGCCATTGGCCATGGCATCGTCGGAATACACCTTCGGGCGCTGGATCAGCGCCTCGTGATCGC
>JBJHBC010000112.1:2566-7343 GCA_050485285.1 Thioalkalivibrio sp. | reverse complement strand
TTCTTGAGCTCCCATTCGTGGTCGAGCAGGGCCTCGAAATAACCCATGTCGAACTGCGTCGGGTTCTTCGTCCACGCCCCCTCGATGCCGGAGGTGATGGCGTTGGCGGCCTTGCCCTGCATGTTGGGGTTCTTCCAGCCGAAGCCCTGTTCCTCGACATCGGCCCCTTCGGGTTCCGGGCCCAGCGCGCCGGCATCGCCGTTGCCGTGGCACTTGCCCACGGTGTGGCCGCCGGCGGTCAGCGCCGCGGTCTCCTCGTCGTTCATCGCCATGCGGGCGAAGGTCTCGCGCACCTGCTCGCCGGTCTTCAGCGGATCGGGCTTGCCGTTGACCCCTTCCGGGTTCACGTAGATCAGGCCCATCTGCACGGCCGCCAGCGGGTTTTCCATGGTGGAGGGCTTCTCGACGTCGCCGTAGCGCTCGTCGGAAGGTGCCAGCCACTCCTTCTCGGCCCCCCAGTAGGTGTCCTTCTCGGGGTGCCAGATGTCCTCGCGGCCAAAGGAGAAGCCGAAGGTCTTCAGCCCCATGTTCTCGTAGGCCACGTTGCCGGCCAGAATGATCAGATCCGCCCAGCTGATCTTGTTGCCGTATTTCTTCTTGATTGGCCACAGCAGGCGGCGTGCCTTGTCCAGGCTGGCGTTGTCCGGCCAGCTGTTGATCGGCGCGAAGCGCTGGTTGCCGGTGCCGCCGCCACCCCGGCCATCGGCGATCCGGTAGGTACCCGCCGCGTGCCAGGACATGCGGATCATCAGCCCGCCGTAGTGTCCCCAGTCGGCCGGCCACCACGCCTGGCTCTCGGTCAGCAGCGCGTGCATGTCCTTTTTCAAGGCCTCGAAGTCGAGCTTCTTCACCTCTTCCCGGTAGTCGAAGTCCTCGCCCATCGGGTTCGTCTTGCGGTCATGCTGGTGCAGGATGTCCAGATTCAGCGACTCCGGCCACCAGTCCATCACCGAGTGACCCGCGGCCGTCTCGCCGCCGTGCATGACCGGGCACTTGCCCATGTTCTGATGCTCACCCATATCGTTCTCCATGTCCGCTGCGTAGAGCGTATTCGTGTTCGGGAAGCCGCTATCCTTTCTGGGTCGCCGGCTTCCGCGGGGGACCGCACGTCGTTTTCGTCTCGGCCCGGCTGCGACCGGAGAACGGCGTGCTGTTGATGTATTCCTGAAGGTAGGCCGCCAGAGTCATTGGTGCCAGTTGAGATTCACCATAATCGCGATAGTCCGACGCTATCCCTCCACGGGGGAGTGCACGGCGCGGCGGCTACAGGATGCCCTCGATCGCACGGCGCAACTCGGCGGAGCCGGGGCCTGCCTGGCTGGGGAAATGCGCGACCACCCGACCCTCCCGATCCACCACGTACTTGTAGAAGTTCCAGCGCGGGGCATCGGCCTGGCGCGCCAGCTCGCGGAAGATCGGATGGGCATCCGCGCCACGCACGCCAATCGGCCTGAACATGTCGAAGGTGACGCCAAAGTTCTCGAAGCACACCCGGGCGGTCTCGGCCTCGTCGTCGGCCTCCTGGTTGAAGTCATGGGAAGGGAAGCCGACCACCTTCAACCCCCGGTCGCGGTAGTCCTGGTGCAGCTGCTCCAGACCGCCGAACTGGTCGGTATAACCGCAATGGCTGGCCGTGTTGATGATCAGCAGCGGATGCCCCTGGAAACGCTCCTGCAGGTTCACGACCTCCGAGGAATGCAGCCGCCCCAGCTCGTGCTGGAACAAGGCCGCCCGGTCCGGTTCGCCGGCGCTCGCGACGGCCACCGGCAGCACCAGCAACAGGGAAACAATCAGACGCGCAAAACGGGACATGGCGGATCTCCACACGGGCGTGAGCTTCTGACCACTACCACAGCGCGGGGTTCTATCTTCGTTCGGCCACGACGGATGCGCCCGCCCCCGCCGGGATCGCCCCGATCTGACGGGGTTCAGCCCCGGAATGCCGCGCCCTGGCCTGGCGACTGCGTGACGCGTACCCTCGTGCCCGAATGCCAAGAAGGTCTTCTCCGATGCTTGCTCGTACCCGACCCCTCCTGCTGCTCGCACTGATCCTGCCGCTGGCAACCGGCTGCACCGCCGTGAAGGTGGCGGGTGCCACCGGAAGCGCCGCCGTCAGCGCCACCACCGGCACCGTGAAGGCAACCGGCAAGGCCGTGGGCGCGGCGGGGCGTGCCGTCACCCCCGGCGGCAAGCAGGATAACGACGCCGAATAAGTCGGGAACCGTCACCCGCGGACGACGACGATCGGACGTAACAGGCAGCGGGTAACCAGAAAGGCGCAGCCGCCAGGGCAACCCGGTTGTCGGATGCCGGTCCGCCTGCCAGGCCCGCATACGGCGGCCGAGGAACCCCGCCCCCAGCTTCTTGCGCCGCCCCGCCTACCCGGCCCCGTGCGTACGGGAGGCATCCTCGCGCCTTCAACCGTCGGCACCGCTGCTGCCGTGCGCGCACGGCAGGCCCGCCCGCCACCAGGCCAGCATCCCGCCACGAAGCTGAAGGGCCTCGTAGCCGTGGGCGCGCAGTTTGCGTACGGCGGGGATGCTGCGGTGTGCACTGAGACAGATCGCCACCACAGGGCGATCACGATCCAGTTCCAGGTCGGACAACGCCGCCTCGGAGAGCCGAGTGATCGGGAGGTGCCGGGCGCCCGGGATGCGACTCCTGCGGTGCTCGACCCCGGTGCGCACGTCCAGCACTTGCACCTCGGCCTTCTCCAGCGCCCGCGCTAGATCCTCCGGACGGATCTCCGGCACGCGCCCGAACGGCCACCACGGGTTCCAGCCCATCGCGATCACCTCCTGCCCGGCTGCCTGTACCCACCCCGAGGATACCGCCACCCACACCCGCGAAACGCCTTGGCCCCATCCCGCGAAAGCCGAAAAGGCATAGTCCACCCCTTTGTAGCAGCCTGCTCGCAGGCGAAGCCCCCGCCAAGACTGGCCGCAGTCCGGGACCGGTCGTCACCCCGGCGCCGGGGATTCGCACGACCGATCGGGGTGTTGGCGGGAACGGGTCTGCAGCCTGTCGCGAGCCGCCTGCAGCGGGTCGATATCGAGCTTGCGGGCCAGCAGCAGGAGATAGATCTGGACGTCGGCGATCTCCTGGCACACCGCCTCGTGGCTCTCGGAGGACAGGTGGCTGGACTGTTCCTGGGTCAGCCACTGGAAGTGTTCGATCAGCTCACCGACCTCGCCCGCCAGCGCCATGGAAAGATTCTTGGGCGAATTGAACCGTACTCGGTCGCGCGCCTCGACGAACGCCTCCAGTTGCCGGGCGAGTTGATCCAGTCCCTGTGCGCCATCCGATTCTCGTGTCATCGCGCCCCCTTGTTATTGATCACCGCCCGGCTCGCATCGTACCCGCAACCAACGCCAGGCGTGCCGCCCCCTACAGCGGTGGCCCCGCGATTCCAGGCGTTGTTCACGAGCGCTCGCCGGCTACCGGCATAATCGGCCTTCAGCAACCGGGACTGCCCGCGGAACAAGGAACATCGCCCGATGGCGAGTGTAAAAAGTACCTGTTACGAGTGCGATGCGAACTGCGCAATCGACGTGCACCTCGACACGAACGGCGAGCCGGTGAAGATCGACGGTCCCGACTGTCCGCGCTGTTACGTCCAGCTGGATCGCCGCAACCACCCGGAGCGCCTGCTCTACCCGCTGCGGCGAACGGGCCCGCGCGGCAGCGGCCAATTCGAGCGCATCTCCTGGGACGAGGCGCTGGACACCATCGCCGAGCGCCTGAGCGCAACCCGGGACGCGTACGGTGCCCCGGCGGCCGCGTTCTTCGCCGGCTACACCAAGGAGGCGCGGCCACAGCTCCAGCGCCTGGCGCATGCCTTCGGCTCGCCCAACTACCTGACCGAGAGCGGCTGCTGCTTCTCCTCCACCAAGGTGGCGGAGGAGGTGACCTTCGGCACAAAGATCAAGACCTCGTCCACCGTGGCCTCGGATGCCACCCGCTGCCTGCTGGTGTGGTCCACCAACCCGCGCGGTTCCATCCCGCCGTTTCATCAGCATGCGCTGGCCGCGGCACGCCCCGGCTGCGCCACGGTGGTGGTGGACCCGCGAGTCACACCGCTGGCGGAGCAGGCCGAGGTGCACCTGCAGATCCGCCCGGGCACCGATGGCGCGCTGGCGCTGGGCATGCATTACCTGATCTTCGAAAACCGCTGGCAGGATCAGGCCTTCCTTGACGAATGGGGCAACGGGGTGGAGGCCTTTCGTGAATACGTGGCCGGATTCCCGCCGCAGCGGGTGGCGGCGATCTGCGGCATCGAAGAGGCCGACCTGCGGCGCGCCGCCGAGCTCTATGCGACCCGTAGCCCGGCGCAGATCATGCTCTCGCCCACCGCCACCGTGCAGCATTCCAACGGCTTCCAGAATCACCGTGCGGTGATCCTGCTGGCGGCGGTCACCGGCAACATCGACCGCGAGGGCGGCAACCGCTTCTTCAACGACAAGGTCACGCCGCAGCCGATCGACCTGTTCGATCACTGCAAACAGAACCTGCCGCCGCGCATCGGCGACGAGACCTTCCCGGTGTGGACGGCCCACTGGCCGGCGGCGCAGAGCATGCTGCTGCCGGACGCGATCCTGGACGGCCGGCCGCAGCGGGTGCATTCGCTGCTGGCGATGGGCATCAACACCGCCATGTGGCCGAACTCGAAGCGCATGGAGCAGGCGCTGGGGGCGCTGGATTTCTTCGCCGTGTCGGACTTCTTCCACAACCCGGCCACGCACATGGCGGACATCGTGCTGCCGGCCGCCACCAGTCT
>JBJHBC010000112.1:0-2466 GCA_050485285.1 Thioalkalivibrio sp. | reverse complement strand
GCGGCGCGCGGCATCGCCGACGGCGACACCGTGGAGGTGCGCTCGCCACGCGGGCGGGTCGCCTTCGTGGCGAAGGTCACCGACCGCATCAAGCCCGGCGTGGCGCACTGCCAGCACGGCTGGAACCACGCCAACGTCAACGAGTTGACCGACGACCGCAACCTCGACCCGATCAGCGGCTTCCCCGCGTTCAAGTCGCTGCTGTGCGAGGTGGAGCGCCTGCGGGGCGGGCACGCACAGCGCCTGCCGGAGGCCGGCTAGTGCCCTTCGTCGGAGTCCTGCCCGAGCGTCGGCACCTCTTCCGGCCCGAGCCGCGCCGCGAGGTGGGGGTATCCGATGCCGCCGCCTGGCGACTCAACCCGAACCACCGCCACATCTACGACAAGCTGCGCCTCGCCCTGGATGCCGGACTTACCGCCGCTCCCTGCGGCGTCGTGCCAACCGATATGGGGCTGACAGAGGATGACACCGTCTTCGTCAAGCCCATCACCAACCTGGCCGGCATGGGGCTGGACGCCCGCGCTCTGCCCGCCGGGGAGGTACCCGCCGAGCCCGGCAGCTTCTGGTGCCAGCGCCTCGAAGGCCCCCACACCAGCACCGACTGCCTGGTGGAGAACGGCGAGGTGCGCTGGTTCGCCCACACCCGCGGCTCGGAGCAGAAGGATGCCGCGCGCCCGATCTACTGGGAGGTCGGTGCCGCCGTGCCCGAGATTGAGCCGTGGATCGCCGACTGGGTGCGGCGCAACCTGGCCGGCTACAGCGGCATCTGCAACATCGAGCTGATCGGGGGGCGACCGATCGAGGCCCACCTGCGCGGCTCCAACGGCTTCTTCGACTTCTACGGCCCGGCGTTCATCCCGGCCTGGGTGGCACTGGCGGACGGCGAACCCTTCACCCCGCCCCCACCCATCCCGGGCGGCTTCGTCATCTCGGTATTCGGCGAGTTCGAACTGCGGGATGCCGACTTCCGAGCCGCCGAGGCGGCCGGCGTGAATCTGCAGCCGGACCCGTCCACCCCGGACCGCGCCGCCATCCTGCGCTGCCAGGATCGGGACGCCGGCTTCGCCTCGTACCGACGACTCACCGGCCGGTCGCTGTAACCCCCTGGCGCCCGGCCCATAACCGCCGGCAGCCCGGGCGGGACAGGCACAACGTCGTAATCCGCTTGCTGCCGCACCGGAAAGGGTCGCCCGGCGAGCATGGCGGCGGTATGTTGGCGATATGGAGATCGATCCCGTCATCCGCGAGTGGCTCCGCCTGGCCGGGCAGGCGCCCTCCTCGCACAACACCCAGCCCTGGCGGTTCCGCGTGGACCCCGCGGGGGTCGAGGTCTGGACCGATCCGGCGCGCTCGCTGCCCGTGAACGACCCGACCGGGCGCGAGCGCATCATCAGCTGTGGCTGCGCGGTACTGAACCTGCGCGTGGGCGCCGCCGCGGACGGCCAGGGCCTGAACGCGCGCCCGGAACAGGCGGGCGACGGCCCGTTCGTGCGCCTGCTGACCGGGCACCACGGCGGGCCGGACCGGCAGGAGCTGGCGCCGCTGCGGGACTGGATCGGCGCGCGCCATTCCTGGCGCGGCCGGTTTCGCCCGGACGAACCCGCCCCGGACATCATCGCCACCCTCGTACAGGCCGCCCGCCAGGAAGGGGCCTGGCTGCGCCCGGTTACGGACCCGGAATGCCGCAGGAAAGTCGCCAATCTGATCCGGGCGGCGACGGCGGAGCAGTGGAAGAACCCGGGCTGGCGGCGCGAACTGGCGTACTGGATGCGCGCACCCTCGCGCGGCGATGGCCTGCCGGTCGGTCAGTTGAGCGGGGGTCTGACGCGCTGGGGCGTACGCCACCTGGTATCCGCCCGAACGATGGCCCGGGGCGAGGCCCACGCGGCCCGGGCCGCCCCGGTGCTGCTGGCACTGGGCACCGGCATCGAAGGCCCGATGCAGTGGCTGACGGCCGGGCAGGCGCTGCAGCGGGTGCTGCTCGAGGCCGCGCGGTACGGGCTCTGCGCCCGTTATCTGAATCAGCCGATCCAGCAGGCCGGATGGCGCCCGAAACTCGCCGAACTGCTGGGCGGGGGCCAGCCACAGCTGCTGTTCGCGCTGGGCCGCCCGGACGGAACGCCCCACCCCACGCCGCGGCGCCCGCTGGACGAGATGCTGAAGCGTTGAGGCCAGTGCCCGCCTGCGTCCATTCGAGACGACACGCGGCAGGGGCATGAATGGCGTGCGCTACACTGAGCCCACGTTCACCTCCCGTCCGCCGCCACCACTCGTCATGCTGCTCACCCTGCTCATTATGTTCGCCCTGCTGGGCCTTGGCCTGGCGCTGATGCTCTGGCATGCACGTCAGGTGTTTGCGGTGGAACTGCGCGATGGTGCGGCCCGCGTGCGACGCGGCAAACCGCCCGCCGCATTCCTGCGCGGCTGCGAGGAGGTCGCGCGCCAGTTCCGGCTGAAGCGCGGCCG
>JBJHBC010000111.1:3227-7422 GCA_050485285.1 Thioalkalivibrio sp. | reverse complement strand
CGCAGGCCCCCGGTTGCAGGGTGTACGACATTCCCTCGGGTACAGCCCGACAGCATGACGCCCAATCGGCCAGGGGGCTGGCCTCCTACAATGGAACCGTTACGCATGGGGTTGAACCGGGCGTTCGTGGCCGCGGGCCTCGGGGTTGGTGGCCAATGCGATCAGGCCGAGGGTCACGGCGAACCAGAGGGTGGTGAAGCGGATCAGCATGGTCGCCGCGATGGCGTCGGCCGGCGGCATGTCGGCCCACAGCAGGAGGCCGACCATGACCGCCTCGGTGCCGCCCAGCCCACCGGGCAGAAAGCTGAGGGCCCCGGCCAGCATGGCCAGCGCGAATACGAAGGCGGCGAAGGCGAAGCTGACCTCGAAGCCCATCGCATTGAGGATCCACCAGAAGGCGAGGGCCTCGGCGCTCCAGGCGATGACGCTGAGGGCGGTGGCCGCGGCCAGCAGGGCTGGACGGTGGCAGCGCCGGGCCTGCAACAGGATCGTCGCGATATGGTGCAGGCTGCGCCAAAGGCGCCTGCCCGGGCGGTCGCTGATGCGCTGCAGCCAGGCCAGTGGCCGCCGCCAGGACAGCACGATCAGCGCCGCGAGGATGAAGGCCGCGCCGGCCGCGATCAGCCAGGTGCCCTGGGTCACCAGGGTCAGCCCCAGCATCGACAGCAGCACCACCGCGATCAGGTCGGACAGGCGCTCGGAGACGAAGGCGGCGAAGCTGTCCGGGTAGGGCACCCGGCGGCGCTTCAGCAGCACCCCGCGCAGCGCCTCGCCGGCCTTGCCGGGCGTGGTGGTCAGGGCGAAGCCGGCCACATAGATATGCAGGCTGGCGCGCGTCGGGACGGCATGGCCCAGGGTGCGCAGGTAGAGCTGCCAGCGGGTGAAGCGCAGGCTGTAGTTCACCAGCGACAGCGTCAGGGCCAGCAGGACGCCACCGGCGCCCACCAGCTTCAGGGCGCGCCAGACCTCGTCCGCCCCTGCCCACAGCACGACCCCGAGATACAGCGCGACGGCAACGATGATCGAGAGCATCACCGCGCGCAGGCGCCAGCCGGAAAGCCGCACCGCGCTCATGCGAGTACGGCGAGGGTCACGCCCATCCATACCGCGACCGTGGCCAGCAGGTGCGGGTCGGTGACCAGGTCGCGCGAGGTGTCGTTGCCGGCGCCGCGCGCGTGCAGCAGGAACAGGTAGCGGAAGATGCCGTAGATCACGAACGGCAGGGTGTAGATCAGCCCGTCCGTGCCGTGCAGCGCGATGGTCTCGGCGCTGACGGTGTAGAGCCCGTAGGCGAGCACGGTGCAGGCGGCGCTGATGGCGATGAATTGATCCAGGAGACTGACGCTGTAGTCGTGCAGCACGCGCCGCGTCCCGTCCTGATCCGGTGTGTGTTCGATGGCGCCATCGGCGAGCTCCGCCCGGCGCTTGGAGAAGCCCAGGAACAACGTCAGCATCAGCCCGCACAGCAGTAGCCATTGCGAGGGTTCGATCCCCAGGCCGAGGGTGCCGGCGAGGATGCGCAGCATGAACCCGGCGGCGATGCTGAAGACGTCGAGGATCACGATGTGCTTGAGCGACCAGGAATAGGCCACGTTCAGCACCAGGTAGGTCAGGATCAGCGCGATCACCCAGGTGCTGACCAGTGCCGCGAGGACCAGCGCGACAATGACCGCGGTGGCGAAGATCGCCCAGGCGGTGGAGATCGCGATCGCGCCGCTGGCGATCGGGCGTTCGCGCTTGGTCGGGTGGCGGCGGTCGGCCTCGACGTCGACGATGTCGTTCAGCACGTAGACCGCGCTGGCGATCGCGCAGAATGCGAGGAAGGTCACGCTGGCGGCGAGCACCGTCCCGGGTTCGCCCCACTCGTGCGCGAACACCACGCCGAGGAACACGAAACCGTTCTTGATGTACTGGTGCGGGCGCAGCAGCTTGATCAGCGAGTGCAGCATGCGGGCGGTCGTCCGTGAAGGTGGTTGCAGTCTACTGACGCGCTGGATGCGTTACCATCGGCGGCGCTGTCGCGCGCACCCGCGTGTGTTCGATCCCATGTCTCGATCCGCAGGAGAACTGCCATGTCGCTTGTTGCCCGATCCCTTCTGCCCGCCACCCTGCTGCTCGCAGCCGGGCTGCTGGCCGGCTGCATGTCTGGGGGCGGTCCGGAGCCCGAGTTCGCCGAGGGCCAGCCGTTTCCCGAGCGCACGCTGAATGACCAGCACGGGAACCCGATCGAGCTGCCGGGCAATGCCCGCGTAATCCTGAAGACCGTGGAGGCGGCCCCGGCCGGCGTCGCCAACGCGGTCCTGAGCGAGATGAGCCCCGCCGAGCGCGAGGGGATCGTCTACATCGCCGACATCCACGAGATGCCGCCGCAGCCGATGCAGAACGTGGTGCTGCCGCGCATGCAGGCGCGGGACTATTCCATCGTGGTGACCTCCAGTGCGGCCGATGCCGGCTTCCTGCCGCACGAGCGCGAACAGGTGACCGTGGTCCTGCTGGATGGCGAGGGCGTGGTGACCGGTGTTGGCCATGCCGGCAGCGAAGAGGCCCTGAAGGACCTGCTCGACGAGGCCGGCGAGTAAGCACCGCGCATGAGGCTTCCGAGCCCGGGGCGGGGCTGACATGGCCTTTTTCCTCGGCCTGCTGACGGCCCTGGGCTTCGGCGCTGGCGACTTCTTTGGCGGTCTGGCCTCTCGGCGCATCCCGGCGCTGGTGGTGGCCTGCTATTCGCAGATCCTGGCCACCGTCGCTTTGCTGGTGATCGCCCTCCCGCTGGCGGGCCTGCCCGGGGCCCAGGCCCTGATCTGGGGCGGGGCCTCGGGGCTCGCCCTGGCTCTTGGGCTGCTGGCCTACTACCACGGCCTGGCCGAAGGCTCGATGGGGCTGGTGGCTGCCGTGACCGGCGTGATCTCGGCCCTGGTGCCGCTGCTGGTCGGGCTGGTGATGGGCGAGCAGCCGGGGCCGCTGGCGCTGGCCGGGATCGCGGCCATCGTGGTCGCGATCGGGATGATTTCCGGCGGTTCCCGCAAGGCCAGTCCGCGCCGCCTGGACGAGCCCGTGCGCGGCCTGATGGCGCTGGCCCGGGGGGCGCACCCGGTGCGCGGGCTGGTGGACGCGACCATCGCCGGGGTCTGCTTCGGCCTGGTCTTCGTCTTCCTCAACCAGGCCGAGGCCGGCTCGCCGCTGTGGCCGGTGGTCGCGACCTCGGCGGTGGGTGCGCTGGCGCTGTTGGTAGTGATGCTGTTCCGCCGCCCGCAGACCGGGATGAGCCGGTCCACGCTGGTGTTGCTGTCGCTGGCGGGGCTGTTCCAGGCCGCGGCGACGCTCGCCTTCGTGGTGGCCGTGCGCATGGGTTTGCTGTCGATCATCGCGGTGGCCGGGGCGCTGTCGCCGGCCCCGACCGCGCTGATGGCGCGCTTGTTCCAGGCCGAGCGCATGTCGCGGGTGCAGCTGACCGGCTTCGTCTTCGCCCTGGCGGGCATCGTCCTCATCGTGCTCGGCGGGCCCGGGTAGGGAGCCGGCAAGTCTGTTAAGTTGGCGGCGTGACCCAACCCACAGGAGGTGCCAGGTGTCCGAAGATCCCAAGCCGGAAGTCGTGCGCAGCGAGATCAGCGAGCCCGCGGCGGGGCCCCGCAAGGACAGCACCATGGTGACCGTGGTGTACGTACTGTATCTGGTCAGTTTCCTGACCGCGCTCACCGCCATCGCCGGCCTGATCATCGCCTATATCAAGCGGGGCGAGGCCGACTCGGTGAGTGTCTCGCACTTCACCTACCAGATCCGCACATTCTGGATCGGGCTCTTGTTCGGCGTGATTGGGGTCATCACGTCCCCGATCGGTATCGGGTTCCTGATCTTCCTGGCCCTGATCATCTGGATGTTGGTGCGCTGCATCAAGGGCCTGCTGGCCAACAACGACAATCGCGCCATCGAGCAGCCCGAGACCTGGCTCTGGTAGTTCTTGTGCGCCGCCCTTGAGCGGCGTTGGCGAATGCGTGAGCGGCTGGAGCAATACCAGGTACTGATCTATCTGGTGGCCATTGCCCTGGGGCTCGGCCTGGGCCTGTCCGCGCCGGAGGCCGGGGCGGTGCTGGAGGTCGCCCTCTGGCCGGTGCTGGGGCTGCTGCTGTACGCCACGTTCACGCAGACGCCGCTGAACCGTCTGGGTGCGGCGTTTCGCGAGCCGCGCTTGCTGGCG
>JBJHBC010000111.1:0-3127 GCA_050485285.1 Thioalkalivibrio sp. | reverse complement strand
GTGCTCCCGATCGCACTGGCATTGCCGCCGGGACTGGAGCTGGCGGTGGTCGTGGTGGTGTTCCAGTCGCTGGTGGAGCTGGTGGGCATGGCCCTGTACCTGTGGTGGGTCCCTCGGCACCTGTTTCCCGCCCGGGCGCCGGTGCCTTGATGGGGGTGTGCCCGCCCGCAAGCCATCGTAATGCGGTCCATGCCGGTTGTGTCTGGATGATCGTCGTGGCCTGAGGGAAGGCGTTGAGCCGGCCGTGGCGAGTGTGCAGGTGTCGTGATTTCGACGCGTTTCTGCGGCGGTGGTCTGCGGTCTTCTTCTTGTCACGGTTTTTTGACGATATCGGCCTATACTCCGAAACGTGACGGGCGCCTCCCCGGGACCGGGGAGCCAGGGATTTTTTCGGACACGCGGGGAAGACCATGTCCGGATCAGGCAAGATCAACGGGGCCTTGTGGCCCGTACGGCGCAGCGGGATCCTGGTCGCTGAAGGAGACGCGCGGGACTTCGGTGCGGAGATCTACCGGATGTGTTCCTCGGACGCGCCCCGTGAAGTCGCCTGGCTGGACATGGGCGGGCATCCCGGGACTCCGGTGCCGCAGCTTTCGGGTGCCTGGCATCTGCGCCGCCTGACATTCCCGATGCCCCGGCCCTGGCCCGATCTGGGCGGAGTTCGGGTCGGCCTTCTGGATCTGGGACGCTCCCTGCCACCGCAGCTCGTCGACTTCGTGCACGCACACCAGCACGTGAAGTGGATTGCCCTGGTCGATCCGGCGTTGTTACCGAGCCCGGAATTGCGCGACCTGATCCGGGACAGCTGCTACGACTTCCATACCCGGCCGCTGGATCAGGCCCGTCTGGAAGTGACCCTGGGCCGCGCCTGCGGGATGGCCGTTCTGGAGACACCCGCGGAGCCCGCCGCCGGCCTGCCGTCGGTGGACGAAGGCCGACCCATTATCGGCCACAGCGCTCCGATGCAGGCCCTCGCGCGGCAATTGAGCCGGGTCGCGGGATCGGACGCGCCGGTCCTCTTCCAGGGCGAAAGTGGAACCGGAAAAGAGCTTGCGGCTCGCACGGTGCACCGTCAGTCGCGGCGCAACGAGGGTCCGTTTGTCGCGGTCAACTGCGGGGCGTTACCGGCGCAGTTGATCCAGTCCGAACTGTTTGGTCACGAGGCCGGTGCATTCACCGGTGCGACCCGCCGCAAGATCGGTCAGCTCGAGCTGGCCCATGGCGGGACCCTGCTGCTGGACGAGATCGGGGATCTGGGGCTCGACCTGCAGGTGAATCTGCTGCGTTTCCTGCAAGAGGGGACGCTGCTGCGTCTGGGTGGCCTGCAGCCGATCCAGGTGGATGTGCGTGTCCTGGCCGCGACCCATGTCGATCTGTTCAAGGCCGTGGAGGCCGGCCGTTTCCGGGAAGACCTCTATTACCGCCTCAATGTGATTCAGCTGGACGTGCCCCCGTTGCGGGAGCGTGGGGCCGACCTGGTGGAGCTGGCCCATTTCTACTTCGAACGGTTTCGTGGCCAGAACCCGCGCCTGCGCGGATTTACCCGTGCGGCCATCCAGGCGCTCTACAGCCATCGCTGGCCGGGCAATGTCCGGGAGCTGGTCAACCGTATTCAGCGGGCCGTGACCATGGCGGACGGGCGCCTGATCCGGCCGGAGGACCTGGGCCTTGCGGCGCCGCTCGAGGGCAGTGGCCGGGAGACGCTGGCGCAGGCCCGTGCCCGCGCGGAACGCGAGACGGTGATGCGGGCGCTGGGGCAGTGCGACAACAACCTGTCGCGCGCCGCGCGCGAGCTGGGAGTAGGGCGGGTGACGCTTTATCGCCTGCTCGACAAGTACGGGATGCGTCCGTCCAAGCACTGAACCCCGGGTTCAGGCGCGATGGAGCGGTCCCGGTTCTGGGGGCACGCCATGGTGCGCCGTCGGGCGCGGCCGGGGTGTTCCTGTTTGCACGGCCCCGAGGGGGCATGGAGAACGCACGTGAACAAGATCCGGGTCGGGAGGTGGGGGGCGGGGCTGGTCCCGCTGTTTCTGGGGTTGTCGGCCACGGTCGCCGCGCAGGAGCCCCGCGAGGCGGTCGGGGACGCGCCACGGGACCAGGGCCCGCAGGTCACGGTCTTCGAGGAGCGCGGCATGCTGACGCCGCCGGGGCAATGGGTGATCGAGCCGTCGCTCGCCTATGTGCACAGCAGCGCGCTGGATGTCTCGATCGAGGGCTTCACGATCATCCCGGCCCTGGCGATCGGGCTGATCGATGTCAGCGAGACGGAGCGGGACACGCTGACGGCCGCGGTGGCATTGCGGTACGGGCTCACCGACCGGCTCGAGGTCGGGCTCAAGATTCCGTGGGTCTACCGCGAACAGCAGGTGCGGCGGCGCGATATCCTGGAGGGGACCGAGCTGGAGCGGGTCACCGGGTCCACGGGCAGTGGTCTCGGCGATATCGAGTTCGGATTGTCCTATCAGTTCAACACGGCGGATCGTGGACGACCGTTCTTTATCGGCAACCTGAAGGCCAAGAGTCGCACCGGGACGGACCCGTTCTCGGTGGATCGACGCCGGATCGTGGACGAGGACGGGAACCGGCTCGGCGAGATCTTCCTGGAACAGCCTACCGGATCCGGCTTCTGGGCCGTGCAGCCCAGCGTGACCATGATTTACCCGACCGATCCCGCCGTGCTGTTCGCGAACGTCAGCTATCTGTGGAATATCGAGCGGGATGTGGGGCCGGACTACGGCACGGTGGATCCGGGGGACGCCTTCGGCGCCAGCCTCGGCATGGCCATCAGCCTGAATGACCGTACCTCGATGAGCCTGGGCTACGACCACAGCGTGGTGTTTCGCACCCGCGTGGAAAACGACCCGGGGCTGGAGCCCGTGTTCGGACGCCGCCAGGTGGGGACACTGCTGTGGGGGGTGTCGCATCGCCTGACCGAACGCACCAGCCTGAACTTCTCGCTGGGGGTGGGGGTGACCGAGTCCGCGCCCGATGTGCAGATGACCGTGCGGGTCCCGATGCGTTTCTGAGGCCGCTGCCGCGAACGACGGCGGCGGGGCTACCAGCCGCGACCGCCGTCCACAAGCTGCTGCTCCAGGGCCCGGCCAAGGTCGCTGCGCGGCATCTGCAG
>JBJHBC010000110.1:0-7464 GCA_050485285.1 Thioalkalivibrio sp. | reverse complement strand
GCGTTCAGTCGATGCCGACGGCGCGCTGTTCCTGGCGGATCCAGGCGATGATGTGGGCGGTCTCCTCGCCGGTGACGCCGGCCACCGGCGGCATGTCGCCAAAGTCCCAGTGGTGCGCGTGCACGCCCAGGGCCACCGCGCGATGGAAGGTGATGTCCGGGTGGTGCGAAGGCTCGTAGATGCGGTGGATCAGGGGCGGGCCTTGGTCGGTGCCGCGGGCATCCTCGCCGTGGCACTGCATGCAGTTGGCGCGGAACAGCGAGCGCCCGGCCTCGGGGTCGGCGGCGAAGTCCTCCGGCGGCAGGCTGTAGTCGAGCTGCGCGGTGGAGCCGGAGGCCGCGCTCGAGTCTTCGTCGGATGACTGCGCAGGCGGCTCGGCGGCGGTGTCCGGTTCCGGGGCGTCGGAACAGGCGGTCAACGCGAACAGGACCAGCAAGGCGGCGGGCAGGAGGCGGGCGGTTGTCGGCATCGGGCGTCCTGGATTTTGGTATTCGGGCGGGGAGTTTATCGCGGCCGGTCACGGCGGGCGACTGCGCGCCGGGAAGGATTGCGGCCGGCGCGGGGCGATTGTGTTGGTGGTGGCTTGCAGCGGTGGCGGGCATTCGGCAGTCTTCGTGGCTTGTCTTCCCGACTGGAGTACGTCCATTGGAACCCTCGGGTCTTGCAGCTGGAGAAGCGCAGGGAAGCGCTCCGGCGGCGGCGCCACTGGAGATCCTGCGCGAGACCTTCGGTTACACGGAATTTCGCGGTCAGCAACAGGCCATCGTCGAGCATGTGACCGCGGGTGGCGATGCCGTGGTGCTGATGCCCACCGGCGGCGGCAAGTCGCTGTGCTACCAGATCCCCGCGCTGGCGCGGCCCGGGTGCGGCATCGTGATCTCGCCGCTGATCGCGCTGATGCAGGATCAGGTGGCGGCCCTGCGCCAGAATGGCGTGGCCGCCGCCAGTCTGGATTCCGGCCAGAAGGCGGACGAGGCCCGCTCCGTGCTGGCCGCGCTGCATGCCGGTGAACTGGATCTGCTGTACATGTCGCCGGAGCGCCTGTTCGCCGCGGGCATGCTGGAGCGCCTGGAGGGCATCGAGCTGGCGCTGTTCGCCATCGACGAGGCCCACTGCGTCTCGCAATGGGGGCATGACTTCCGCCCGGAGTACAGTCAGCTGGCGGTACTGGCCGAGCGCTTCCCGCAGGTGCCGCGTCTGGCCCTGACGGCGACGGCGGACGGTCCGACCCGCCAGGAGATCCGCGAGCGGTTGCGCCTGGAGCAGGCCCGTGCCTTTGTCAGCTCCTTCGACCGTCCCAACATCCGCTACCGCATCGCCCAGGCCGACGGGGGGCGCGGCGGCTCCGCACGCGACCGGCTGCTGCGCTTCATCCGCGAGGAACATGCGGGCGAGGCCGGCATCGTCTACTGCCTGTCGCGCAAGAAGGTCGAGGCGGTGGCCGAGTGGCTGGCGGAGCAGGGCATCACCGCGCTGCCCTATCACGCGGGCCTGCCGGCGGCGACCCGCGCCGAGAATCAGACCCGGTTCCTGCGCGAGGAGGGCGTGGTGATGGTGGCGACCATCGCCTTCGGTATGGGGATCGACAAGCCGAATGTGCGTTTCGTGGCTCACCTGAACCTGCCCAAGAGCCTGGAGGGCTACTATCAGGAGACCGGCCGCGCCGGGCGCGACGGCCTGCCGGCGAATGCCTGGATGGTCTACGGCCTGCAGGATGTGGTCACCCTGCGCCAGATGCTGGAGGGCTCGCAGGCCGGCGCCGAGCGTCAGCGCATCGAGCAGCAGAAGCTGGAGGCGATGCTCGGGTTCTGCGAGATCACCAGCTGCCGGCGCCAAGCGCTGCTGAGCTACTTCGACGAGCACATGCCCGAGCCCTGCGGGACCTGCGACAACTGCCTGGAGCCACCGGCGACGTGGGATGCCAGCGTGCCGGTGCAGAAGCTCCTGTCCTGCATCTACCGCACCGGCGAGCGCTTCGGCGCCGGGCACGTGATCGACGTGCTGCGCGGCTCGGCAAGCGAGCGCCTGAGCCGCCTGGGCCACGACCGTCTGAGCACCTTTGGCATCGGCAAGGAACTGGACAAGGCGCAGTGGCGGGGCGTTGTCCGACAGCTTCTGGCGCGCGGGCTGCTGCGGCTGGACGAGGAGGGCTATGGCGGCCTGAAGCTTGACCCGGCCTGCCGCCCGGTGCTGCGGGGCGAGGAGACGATCGACCTGCGAGAGGAGGCGGCCCGGCCGGAGAAGGGGGCACGCAGCGCCAGCCCGGCACGTCGCGATACGGCCCGCAGCGTGGCGGCGATGGACAGCGAGGATCGCGCCCTTTGGGAGGCCCTGCGCACGCTACGCACCGATCTCGCGCGCGACCAGGGGGTGCCGCCCTACGTGATCTTCAGCGATGCCACATTGCTGGAGATGGTTGCGGCCGCCCCGCGCAGTCGCGACGAGATGGCCGGGATCTCCGGGGTCGGCCAGCACAAGCTGGAGCGCTATGGCGATGCCTTCATCAAGGCCATCGAGGGGCATTTCGGGCTATAGTGGTGCGAAAAACCACGCCGCAATACGATTTCGGGGAGACCGCGTGACCGACAAAAGCTTCCTTGAGGATTTCTACCGCCATCGGGGCGGTCAACTGGTCGTGACCCCGGAGCAGGGCAGTGACTTTGCCAAGACGCTCGCCGGCGATTTCAATCCGATTCACGATGCCGACAACCGGCGCTTCTGCGTGCCGGGTGACCTGCTGTTCGCGCTGGTGCTGGATACCTACGGCGCCAGCGCGAACATGCACTTCCGCTTTACCGGCATGGTGGGGGGCAATGTGCCGCTGGTCTTCCCGGAGGCCCCGGGCGAGGCCTTTGCGATTACCGACGACAACGGCAAGAGCGTGATCGAGGTCGAGCGCTCCGGCGCGGTGATCGACGAGCCCAACGCGATCGAATCCCTGATCCGCAGCTATGTCGGCTTCTCCGGGCAGAACTTCCCGCATGTGCTGGTGCCGCTGATGGAGGAGCACGGCGTGATGGTGAACCCGAAGCGCCCGCTGGTGATGTACGAGCGCATGGGCTTCCGCCTGCCCGAGCCGCTGGCCGCCAGCGCCGGGGTGCCGGAGCCGCGCCTGAAGGATGCGGTGATGACGGTGAACGGCAAGCGCGGCGAGATCCGCCTGGACTACGAGCTGGTGATCGATCAGTCCGTGGTCGCCGACGGCAGCAAGCACCTGGTGCTGAGCGGCCTGCGCCCGTTCGATGCCGACGACGTCGAGCAGCTGGTCGCCGACTACGAAAGCTGGAAGGCCGCCTATTTCAACCCGCCCGCCGGGACCCGCGCCCACGCCTGAGCTTCTTTATTCACCACGAAGCGCACGAAGGCACGAAGAAGGTCAAGGGCTTGGAGCGGACAGGAAGGCGAGAAGATCGGAAGAAAGGCAAGATACGGCTGATCCGGGCGATGCAGTTAATAGCCCTCGATGGCCGGCCGCCCCCCGAGTCCATCTAAGGAAACACTGATCAATGCACACGCTCGCGTTGGCACCCCAGGTTTTCCGAGACAAGGCGCGGTGCGCAGCGGGTAGTGGTTCTACCCGCAAGTGGCGCAACGCAGGATCGGGGAACCTGGGGTGCCAACCCCACAAGCCATTGAAAGCAGGGGCTCGGCCGCTTTTGCGTGCGCACGGCGTTGCGGCTCCCTTGTGCAGAATGACTGCACGGCAGTCACCGCGCCTTGTTCGCACGCAAAAGCGACTCGAGCGCGAGCGTGTGCATTGATCAGTGTTTCCCTAACCGATCGTTTTTACTTCTAGTCTTCCCACCTTCCTGTTAACCGCCCTTGACCTGGACCTTCTTCGTGCCTTCGTGTGCTTCGTGGTGAAAAAAGTCAGTAGAACTGGCCGAGTGCGGAGCGGACCTGGACTTCGGTCTCGGGCGTCAGGTGGTCGGCGAGCTTCAGCGGGTGGTCCGGCAGGAGCAGCACCACCGAGGAACCGAGGTTGAAGCGGCCCATCTCGGCCCCGCGCTCCAGGGTGATGTCGCGGTCCGGGTACTCGCTGATGCTGATCTCGCGCCCGCGCGGCGGGGTGACTTCGCCGGCCCAGACGGTCTCGATGGAACCGACGTTCTGGGCGCCGATCAGGGCCATGGCCATCGGTCCCACCGGGGTGTCGAAGCAGGCCACGACCCGCTCGTTGCGGGCATACAGCCGCGGTACGTGGCGCACGATACGCGGGGCCACCGAGAACAGCCGTCCCGGCACGTGGATCATGTGGGTCAGGGTGCCCGTCAGCGGCATGTGCAGGCGGTGGTAATGGCGCGGTGACAGGTACAGGGTCACGAAGTGCCCGTGGCGGAAGGCCTCCGCGAGTTCGTCTTCCCCGCCGAGCAGTTCCCGGACCGTGTAGTGATGCCCCTTGGCCTGGAAGATCTGTCCGGCCTCGATGCGCCCGGCGGCGCTGACCCGGGAATCGGCCGGGCTGACCAGGGTATTTGCGTCTCCCTCCAGTGGTCGCGCGTCGTCGCGCAGGGCGCGGGTGAACAGCGCGTTGAAGCTGGCGTAGGCGGCGAGGTCCGGCTCGGCGGCCTCGTCCAGGTTCAGGCCGAAGCGGCGCACGAAGGCGCGCAGTAGCGGCTGCAGGCGTGGCGACTCGATGCGCGCCAGCCGGTGCACGACGCGTGAAAGGGCGTGCTGGGGCAGCAGGTGCGACAGGCGCGCCAGCCAGGGGTCGATCTTGCTCATGCGGAGTCCGTGGGTGGGTTACGTACAGGGCGGTAGCGAGACGGTATGATGACCGCCCTCGCACGCAACGGAAAGACCGGAATGGATTCGACCACCGGATTGCGCACCCTGCGCGACTTCATTCGCTTCGGCGCCAGTCAGTTTCGTGGCGCCGGCCTGAGCTTCGGGCATGGCACCGACAACGCCTTCGACGAGGCCGCCTGGCTGGTGCTGCACACCCTGCATCTGCCGCTGGATCTGCCCGAGTCCTGGTGGGATGCGCGCCTGAGCGAGGTCGAGCGCACGCGGGTGGTCGCGGTGCTGCGCGAGCGGGTCGCCACGCGCAAGCCGGCGGCCTATCTGACCCGCGAGGCCTGGTTCGCCGGGTTGCCGTTCTATGTCGACGAGCGCGTGCTGGTGCCGCGCTCGCCGCTGGCCGAGCTGATTGCCGCTGGTTTCGAGCCTTGGGTCGACCCCGATGGCGTGACCCGCGCGCTGGACCTGTGCACCGGGGGCGGGTGTATCGGGATCGCGATGGCCCTGGCGCTGCCGCAGGCGCGGGTGGACCTGGCGGATGTGTCGACGGATGCGCTGGCGGTGGCGGGGATCAACATCGAGCGCCACCGGGTGGGCGATCAGGTGCGCGCTGTGCAGTCCGACGTGTTCGACGGGCTGGAACCGGGGGATCGCTACGAGCTGATTGTGTCCAACCCGCCCTACGTGGATGCCGAGGACATGGCGGCCCTGCCGGACGAATACCGTCACGAACCCGTGCTGGGGCTGGCGGCCGGTGGCGACGGACTGGATATCGTGCGCCGGATCCTGGCCGGGGCCCGGGGGCATCTGACGGAAGACGGCGTGCTGATCGTCGAGGTCGGCAACAGTCAGGCCGCGGTGGAGGCGGCCTTCCCGGACCTGCCGCTGATCTGGCTGGAGTTCGAGGCCGGCGGGCACGGGGTGTTCCTGGTCCACGCGCGCGATCTCCCCGGCGCCTGACGGCGCTACGGGCCGGAACGCTCGAACGCACGCGAATCCGAAAACCCACCGGACGGCCCTGTAAACGGCACCGGTGGCGATGCATACTGCGGGGCTATGGAATCACGTCTGGTGGATATGCAGAGTCGGTCCGAGGAAGAGCGCGCCGAGGTCAGCCTGCGCCCGAAGCGGCTCGCGGACTACACCGGCCAGCCCCGCGTAGTCGAGCAGCTGGGGCTGTTCATCGAGGCCGCCCGCCGGCGCGACGAGGCCCTGGATCACACCCTGGTCGCCGGCCCGCCCGGGCTGGGCAAGACCACGCTGGCGCACATCGTCGCCAACGAACTCGGCGTGGGCCTGCGCCAGACCTCCGGTCCGGTACTGGAACGCGCCGGTGACCTGGCCGCCATCCTGACGGCCCTGGAGCCGCGCGATGTCCTGTTCGTCGACGAGATCCACCGCCTGCCGACGGTGGTGGAAGAGGTGCTGTATCCGGCCCTGGAGGACGGCCAGCTGGACATCGTGATCGGCGAGGGCCCGGCGGCGCGCTCGATCAAGGTGGACCTGCCGCCGTTCACGCTGGTGGGCGCGACCACCCGCGCGGGGCTGCTCTCGGCCCCGTTACGTGACCGATTCGGTATCGTGCAGCGTCTCGATCATTACACTGTCACCGATCTCGCGCATATTGTGGATCGCGCGGCCGGTTTGCTGGGTGTGGGGATCGAGGCCGAAGGCGCCGCGGAGATCGCACGCCGCGGGCGCGGCACGCCGCGCCTGGCCAATCGCCTGCTGCGGCGGGTGCGGGATTTCGCCCAGGTCCGGGCCGATGGCGTGGTGACCCACGATGTGGCGGCGCAGGCGCTTGACCTGCTGGCGATCGATGCCTCCGGGCTGGATGCCCAGGACCGTCGCCTGCTGGAGGTGCTGGTGGAGAAGTTCGACGGCGGCCCGGTCGGGGTCGAGAGCCTGGCCACGGCGATGAACGAGGACCGCGGCACGCTGGAGGATGTGGTCGAACCCTTCCTGATCCAGCAGGGCTACCTGCAGCGGACCCCGCGCGGGCGCCAGGCGACCCGGCGCACGCTGGCGATGTTCGGCCTGACCCGGATGGACGAGGGCGATCTGCTGACGCCCACGGCGGAGGGCCCGCGCCAGCCATGACCGCAGCATTCGAGTGGCCGGTGCGGGTGTACTACGAGGATACCGACGCCGGCGGCGTGGTCTATCACGCCAATTACCTGAAATTCATGGAGCGCGCGCGTACCGAATGGCTTCGTGCCCTCGGCTTCGAGCAGGACCGGCTGCGGTCCGAGTATGGAATTGTGTTCGCCGTGCGGCGTCTGGCTGTGGAGATGCAGCGTCCCGCGCATTTCAACGAGGCCCTGACGGTCACCTGCCGGGTCACGCGCATGCGTCGCGCCAGCGTGGAGTTCGCGCAGGTGGTGCAGCGCGAGGCGACGGCGCTGGCAACCGGCGAGGTCGCCATTGCCTGTGTCGATGTGGCCCGGCAGGCGCCAGTGGCGATCCCCGATGAAGTGGCGCGCGCGATGCGGGCGGCGGACGGAACAACGGCATAACGGGAGATGGACAAGTGACAGTCGACTTTTCGATGTACCAGCTGATCATGGACGCCAGTCTGATCGTGCAGCTGGTCATGGTGATCCTGGTGATCGCCTCGGTGCTCTCCTGGCTGGTGATCATCATCAAGGCGCGCTCGCTGAACGCGGCCCAGCGGGCCAGCGACGAGTTCGAGGAACGGTTCTGGTCGGGCGCGGACCTCTCGCA
>JBJHBC010000109.1:0-7465 GCA_050485285.1 Thioalkalivibrio sp. | reverse complement strand
ACCCGCAAGCGGCGCAACGCAGGATCGGGGAACAGGGGGCACCAACCCCACAAGCCACTGAAAGCAGGGGCTCGGCCGCCCGTTGTTGATCAAAAACGGGCGCGCGCACGGCGTTGCGGTTCCCTTGTGCAGAATGACTGCACGGCAGTCACCGCGCCTTGTTCGCACGCAAAAGCGACTCGAGCGCGGGCGTGCGATTCAATCAGCGTCTCCCCAGGGAAGCACTGGCTTATACACGTGACCGCTATTCGCGGCCGTTCATGACCAGTTGCTGGAAGTCGCGGCGATCCAGGTCCAGGCGTTCGTGGATCGCGGACAACCGGTCACGCTGGCCGCGGCGGTACTGACGCTCCCGGGCGATCCGGGCATCCAGTTCCTGTAGTTCGTCACGGTAACGATCGGCCAGCCGGGAGCCCTCGTTCGCGCCATCCAGCTGCCGCCGGATGCGCTCGCGTTCCCGCAGCAGCGTCTTTTCCTGGGCCTCGCTGCGCTGGATGTTGCCGGTGATCGAGCGCTCGCGACGCTCGCGCAGCTCCTCGATCTCGTCCAGCGAGGCATAGGCCCGGCGCAACTGGCGCTCGCGTTCCGCGCGGTCCTGGCGCGCGCGCTGGGTCGCTTCCAGGTCGCTTTCCGCCTGTTCGCGTTCGGCCGCGGCCTGGGCTCGCTCCTCGGCGCTCATCGGCGCCGGCAGGATCTCGCGCATGCGGCCCTCGGAGTCGTAGATCCGGCGCTCGCGCTGGCTGGTCTCCGGCTGCGGGGTGCTGGAGTAGTGTACGGTCCCGTCATCATCCACCCAGCGGTAGATGTCGGCCTGTACCGGAACCGCCAGCCCCAGCAACAGCGCCGCGGCCACCCACGATCGCCACAGGCCTTCCCGCTTCCGGTTATACGCACCCCAAATGACCATTCTCGAACACCTCGGACTCGCATTGATCGCCATCGTCGCCAACGGCTTCTCCGCCCTGGCGGGTGGCGGGGCGGGCCTGCTGCAGCTGCCCGCCCTGATTTTCCTGGGGCTTCCCTACCCCGTGGCACTGGCCACCCACAAGATCGCCTCGGTAGCGCTGGGCGCCGGCGCCGGTCTGCGCCACCTCAAGAAAAGCACATTCGAACCCGCGCGCCTAGGCATTATCCTGCTGGCCGGTCTGCCTGGGGTGCTAATCGGTGCCTGGCTGGTGCTCGGCATCCCGCCAAGGGCCGGCGAGATCGCCCTGGGCCTGCTGACCATCGGTCTCGGCTGGTACTCCTGGCGCCGCCCGCAACTGGGGCAGGCAGTGCGCACCATCGGCTTTTCCTGGGGGCACGCCCTGATCGGGGCCGCCGGGCTGTTCCTGATCGGCGTGCTGAACGGCTCGCTGGCCTCGGGTACCGGACTGATGGTCACCCTGTGGCTGGTGCGCTGGTACGGCATGAGCTACACCCAGGCGGTGGCCTACACCATGGTGCTGGTGGGCCTGGTATGGAATGGCGCGGGCGCGCTGATGCTGGGGACCCTGGGTACGGTGCAATGGGACTGGCTGCCGGCCCTGCTGGTGGGGAGCTTCGTCGGCGGCTACCTGGGCGCCTGGGCGGCGCAACGCTACGGCAACCGCCTGGTCAAGCGCGCCTTCGAAGTCGTCACCATCCTCACCGGCATCGCCCTGCTCCTCCCCACCCCCTGATCCCCTGCCTCGCCAAGGCGACCCATTACGTAAAAAAAAGCTGGACAGGAAGAAGGGAAGACAGGAAGAGGGCACTAAAGACGGTTCTTGGATTCAACGGCAACAGCTGGGCAAATACACGGCCACTGGCAAACGCCAAGACGGCCACCATTTTTTTTGCACCGATTTCCCCTTCCGATCTTCCAATCTTCCTGTTAACCGCTCTTGGCCTTGACCTGTTTCCTCTTCGTCTTCGTGGTAGCAAACGCGGGCTATTCGTCGGGCTCGGCGTTGGCGGGGCTTTCGCAGCGGTTGAGCAGATCGAAGTGCTCGATCCCCTCGAGGATGCCGCGGGCGTGCGTGGCCCCGGCGAAGTAGATGCGCTGGAAGCCGCGCAGGCTCTCCAGCTCGGGCTGGTGATTGCCCACCACCACGCCGAGCAACCGGCCGCGCAGCATATCCTCGTCGTTCCCGGAATCGCCGGCGACCAGCACGTGCTCCAGCGGGATGCCCCACTTGTCGGACAGGTAGCGCACCGCCAGCCCCTTCGACGCCCGCACCGGCAGCAGGTCGAGGAACCGGTCGTGGGAGTAGATCACCCGGGCGTGCAGGTCCTCGCGGTAAAGCCGCGTCTCCACGGTCTCCGCGTCCAGGCTCCCGGGGGGTTCGGCGAAGAAGCTGACCTTGAACGCCCGTTGGTCCGCATCCGGCTGCAGGACCAGGTTCTTCTCCTGGCGCAGGCAGTCGCGCAGTCGGTCCGGCTCCCAGCGATGGCTGATGTGACGCGCCCAGCCGCGGTCCTCGGTCTGTTTGGTGCCGTAGTGGATCTCGCTTCCGACCGAGGTGATCCACACATCCGGCGTGGGCACGCCATGTTCCTCGAGAATCGCCGCGGCGGAGTCGATACGCCGTCCGGTGGCCACCCCGAAGGCGACCCGCTTGCGGTTGCGCTTGAGCCAGGCGACGAAGGCGCGGGTGGCCTTGTCGTCGCCCAGCAGGGTGTTGTCGATGTCCGTGATCACGGCGCGGTCCATCTGCGCCAGGTGGCCGGAGACCCGGCGTTCGTGATGGCGCGCCTGGCGCACCTCGCGGGTCAGCGACTTCACCAGTTTCACGTATTTCTCGGCGTGGCCGTCCCAGGAATAGTGCTGACGCACACCCTTGAGCCCGGCGCGCGAGTAGCGCTGCCAGCGCGGCCGGTCGGCCAGGATCCCCTGGATGGCGTCGGCGATCCCCTCCGGGTCCAGCGGGTCGATCAGCTGGCCGTTGTGGCAGCGCGAGATAATCTCCTCCGGCCCGCCGTCGTTGGTGGCCACGATCGGGGCACCGCTGGCGGCCGCCTCGATCAGGGTCAGGCCGAAGGGCTCGGTCAGCGCGGGGTTCACGAACACCCCCTTGCTGGAGGCCACCAGACGGTAGAGGTCCGGCACGTCCTCGGAGTCATGGTGCTTGGGATAGGCCACCTGGCCGTACAGGTCATGGCGGTCGATACGCAGGAGCAGGTCGGTCAGGACATCCCGTGCGCCCTTGTCCAGGTCGGCGATGTCGTCACGGTTGCCGGCGACGATCAGCAGGTTGGCGTTCTCGCGCAGCCAGTCATTCCCGGCGTAGGCCTCGACCAGGGCGCGGATATTCTTGCGCTCGTCGGCGCGCGACAGCGCCATGATCAGCGGCCGGTCGGGGTGGCGCAGGAAGCGGCGGATCTCCGCCCAGATGGCCGGCTTGCGCTCACCGCGTTTCGGCGGGTGGAAGCGTGCCAGGTCGGTCCCCGGCGGGATGACCTCCATGCGTTCCGGCTGATAGTTGTCGTAGGCGGCGTACTGTTCGCCGATCTCCTGGCGGGTGCTGGCGATCACCCGATGCGCATGCGCCAGGGCCTCTTCCTCGGCGTGGATCCGGGTAGAGATGTTGTAGCGGGCCTCGATGTCGGCATCCGACATCCCGCTCTCGCGCAGGCGTTCGCGCTTGACCCGCCCCAGGGAATGGCCCGTCTGGAGCATGGGGGCGCCCAGCAGGTTCGCCAGCTGCACCGCGACATGTCCGGCATCGGCGTAGTGGCCGTGGATCACGTCCGGGCGCAGGCCCACGCCGCGGATGTGCCCCAGAGCGTTGTCCGCGAAACAATCGAGGTAGGGCCACAGCTTTTCCTTGCGCAGGTAGCGCCGCGGGCCGCAGTCCAGGCGGACGATCCGGGCCCCGTCGCCCAGATCCTCCTCGGGCTCCGCGTAGTCGTCGGCCACCTTGCTGTCGACCACGCGCCGGGTGAGCAGATCCACCCGGCCCACCTGCGGGTGGCGCGCCAGGGCCCGCGCCAGTTCGACCACGTAGAGCGTCTGCCCGCCGGTGTCGGCATCCCGCCCCAGTTCCAGGTCCTGCCCGCGGATCAGACCGTGGACACTGATCAGGACGAGATAGAGGCCTTCGCCATCGCGGGACTTGCTCTGGGTCTTTTTCATGGCACCTCGGGTTCCGGGCTGTCGAACAGGCTGAGGGTCTCGGGGTTGTCGATCAGGCCCTGCGAGAGAAGCACGGCGGTCGCCGACCAGGTCTGGCGATAGTTGGCCCGCCGTCCGACCAGGCGGCCGTGGCGCCCGTCGTAGTACTCCGGCCAGTGGTCACGATGCAGGCGCTCGGCCGCGACCGCGTGCACGCTGCGCGCCAGGTCCGGCCGCCCGACCCGCATGGCGGCCCCGGTGAACGCCCACAGCAACGCCGGCCAGTTGCCGCCGTTGTGGTAGGACCACGGAGTGTTCTTGGGGTCGGACCCGGTCAGCAGGCGCCATTCCTCGCCGACCATCGCCGGATAGCAGATCTTCACCGGCATGGTCCCGATCAGGTCCTCGAAGCGCTGTTCGAAGGTCTGCATTATCGAGCGCGACTGATGCTCGTCGGCCAGTCCGAACAGCACCGCCAGCAGGTTGCCGAAGCTGAAGAAGCGGAAGTCCATGCGTCCCGGCCCGAGGTTGCCGACCAGGTAGCCGCTCTCGGAGGGGATCCAGTCCACCAGCCAGTCGGGGATGCTCTCCGGGTAGATGTTCAGCGCGTTCTCCGACTCGTGGCCGAAGTGTTCGGTGCGATAGCGGTGGATATCGTTCAACCGCTCGAGATCCAGCCAGTAGTAGTGGCGGATGTAGTCCGACAGCTGCCGGGTACGGATCGCGGACTGCTCGCACAGGAGCTCGGAATCCCGGTCGCAGGGCTCGAGCATGGCCAGCGAGGCCTTCAGCATCCCGTAGAACAGGGCCTGGATCTCCAGCGGGTGGCCGAACACCCCCATGCGCCGGTCGATCATGAAGCTGCCGTCCGGCACCAGCAGGGTCGGGAAGACCTCGAAGCGGTCCTGCAGGCAGATACTGAGGATCAGCCGGATGCCGCGCTGCACGTCGGCGCTCTTGATGAAGGCATCGTCGCCCGTGCGGTTCTGGTAGGCGCGCAGCAGCAGCACCCACCACATCATCGAGTCGACCGGCGCCACGCGCCCGATCGCGCGATCGCCGAAGTCCGCGGCCAGCGACTCGCGCCCGTTCTCGTCGGTGAACACGCGGAAGCTCGCCGGCATCACCCGCGGCAGCCGGCGGTGGCCCTCGATCTCTTCCTGGGTGTCGCGGATCTGCAGGATCAGCGCGAGGAAGTCGCGCACCACCTCGGGCTCGTCGTTCAGCAGATAGACCAGCCCCGAGGGCACGAAGTCACGGATAAAGCAGTCGGCATAGTTCTCCGCGGGCGCCCGCTCGTCCAGGCTCGCCACAGTGCCGACGGTACGTCCGCGATAGCGCACCTCGGCATCGCGCAGCAGCTGATAGGCGGATTCGAGCGTCGGATTCCGGGCGTCGGGGGGGAGCTGATTCATGACCCCGAGTCTATGGAAAGCGGGCCCGATGTGCACGTGTCACGGACCCCTTCCACGCGGCGCTCAGGCGGACTCGGGGTGGCGCGGCATCGGCGGCTCGGCGGCCGGCCGGGCGAACAGGTAACCCTGACAATAGTCGACCCGATCCTTCAGCCAGCGCCATTCGTCGGCAGTCTCGATCCCCTCGGCCACGACCTGGATGTCGAGGTCGCGGGCCAGCTCCACGATCTTGTCGAGGATCTTCTGCTGGTAGATGTCGCCATCGATACCGCTGACCAGTTCGCGGTCGATCTTCACGAAATCCGGGCGCAGCTGCGACAGCATGTTCAGCGAGGCGTAGCCGGCCCCCAGGTCGTCCAGCGCCACCTGGAACCCGGCCCGGCGGTAGCGCTCCACGATCCGTGACAGGTGCTCGATGTCCGTGACCTGATCGCTCTCGATCACCTCGAACACGAAACCACTGGGCCCGGCACGGTCGGCCGGGCGCGACATAATCTCGCGCACCGTCGTCTCCAGGCAGAAGGCCGGATCATAGATGGCGGTCGGATTGAAGTTGATGAACAACCGGCTGCCGATCCCGCGCTCGCTGGCCCGGCGAATCGCGTTGATGCGCGCCGAGCGATCCAGATGGAACAGCAATTCGGCATTGCGCGCCGTCTTGAACAGCTCCGGCGGCGGAATGGGGTCGCCGGCCGGCGTGGAGGCCCGCACCAGCGCCTCGTAGGCGAAGACCTCGGCCGGATCGGCCGCATGCACGATGGGCTGGAAGTGAAAGTCCAGGGCATCGTTGGCCAGGATCGCGGAGAGATCGCGGGCATTGTGCCGGGCGATCAGCGTGGACAGAAGGTGGGTATCCTGCAGATGTCCGAGCCCGAAGTCCTCGCCCTCGGGCACGAAGGTCGCGCGACAACCGGCCTGCTCCGAGCTGCTCAGCGCCTGTTCCAGCCGCACCAGCATCTCGCCCAGACCGCCGCTGCCCTGGACCGGCAGCGCCAGGATGCCCGAGGTCGGCTCGGCACAGGGCAGCTGTTCGTCTACCATGCGCTGACGCAGGGCCGCACGGGTATGCGCCAGAACCGGCGCCAGATAGAGGGTGCCGGAGGCTGCCGGCAGCAGGTCAATACGTTCGCAATCGGGACAGCCCACGACCACCTCCAGCGGTCTTGTCTTCGGTCCGGAGCCAGAACCCGGGATATTCCCCAGGGTCCCATTACCACAGACCCTCGTCTGTTGGCAGACAATCCTATCGACCCGGAGGTTGCATGAGTCAATCCGATCGCCCGACGGACGCCGAACTGCGCGAACGCCTCACGCCGGAACAATACCGCATCGCCCGCGAAGGCGGTACCGAGCACCCCTTCACCGGCGCCTACAACGACCACAAGGCCGACGGCACCTACCACTGCGTCGCCTGCGGCGCTCCCTTGTTCGACTCGCACGCCAAGTTCGACTCCGGGTCCGGCTGGCCCAGCTATACCGCGCCGGTGAGCGAAGGCGCGGTCGACGAACACCGCGACCGCTCCCTGGGCATGGAACGCACCGAGGTCCGCTGCGCGCGCTGCGACTCGCACCTGGGGCATGTCTTTCCCGACGGCCCGGCGCCGACGGGACTGCGCTACTGCATCAACTCGGCGGTCCTCGACTTTCATCCACGCGACTGAGCGCCTCCATCCGCCCGGGCCATGACGGCCCGGCCACGCCCCGAAGGGAATCCCATGCCCGGCCAGACCACCCCGCGCGAACGCGCGAATGTCCTGATCCTTGCCCTCGGGCAGGCCCTGTTCCTGATCGCCGCGGTCACCGTGATGACGCTGAGCGGCGTGGTCGGCGAACGCCTCGCGGCCGATCCCGCGCTGGCCACCCTGCCGGTCGCCGCGATGATGGTCGGCACGCTGGTCACCACCCTGCCGGCCTCGCTGTTCATGAAGCGTTTCGGGCGGCGCACCGGCTTCCTGCTGGGCACCAGCGTGGGCGG
>JBJHBC010000108.1:0-7517 GCA_050485285.1 Thioalkalivibrio sp. | reverse complement strand
GGGGGTCGCTCGCTGAATCTCTCGCATCGCTATCACTCTCGGGTGTTTTCAGGTCAAAGCGTGCAAGCCCGCGGCCCGGCGCGCAAGCGCCGGCGTGAAGATCACGGGCTTGAGACCCGCCGCGCCGCGGATGTTCTGTCAGACCGTGCCAACCGGCAGGATGCGGGTCCCGGCCTGGCCGTCCAGGATCTCGGCGGCATGCCCCAGCGCACCGATCCCGACCCGGATGCCGTCCTGCGCCGCGCGCCGCGCGGCCTCCATCTTCGGGCCCATGGAACCCGCGGGGTAGGCCGCCGGCTCCACGGCCGTGACCAGCAGGGCCTTCAAGCGCCGAGCGTCCGGCGTGCCCCAGTCCATATAGACGCCGTCGACATCGGTCAACATCAGCAGCCAGTCGGCCTCGACATGCGCGGCCAGACGGGCGGCCGTCAGGTCCTTGTCGACCACGGCCTCGATGCCCCGCAGGCGCCCGGCCGCGTCGCGCGCGACCGGCACGCCCCCGCCACCCGCACAGATCGCGACCGCTCCGCCCTCCACCAGACTGCGCACAGCCTCCATGCCCAGCAGGCGCTGCGGCTCGGGCGAGGCCACGACCCGCCGCCAGCCCGCGCCGTCCGGCGCAATGTCCCAGCCGCGCTCGTCGGCCAGTGCACGAGCACGGGCCTCGTCCCAGGTCGGGCCGATCAGCTTCTCGGGCTGGGTGAAGGCGGGATCGTCCGGGTCCACCTCGGTCTGCGTCAGGAGGCTCGCCACCCGGTCATGCCCCAGTGCGTTGTGCAGCTCGCGCGCCAGGATGTAGCCGATCATGCCGTGACTCTCGGCGCCGACGACGTCCAGCGGCCAGGCGATGCGATCGCACTCCGCCTGATTGGCCAGCAGGCCCACCTGCGGCCCGTTCCCGTGGGTGACGACCACCTCGTGCTCGCGCGCCACGGCGGCGATCGCCTCGGCGGCCTGTTGCGCGTTGCGCTGCTGGGCCTCGGCCGAGGGCGTCTCGCCGCGTTGCAACAGGGCGTTGCCGCCCAGCGCGATCACGATGCGCATGGCGGTCCTCCGGGAGATCGGGTGGGTGTCAGGTCCGCGGCAGGGTGACGCCGCGCTGGCCCTGGTACTTGCCGCCCCGGTCCTTGTAGGACGTCTCGCAGACCTCGTCGGACTGCAGGAACAGCATCTGCGCCACACCCTCGTTGGCGTAGATCTTGGCCGGCAACGGCGTGGTGTTGGAGAACTCCAGCGTCACGTGACCCTCCCATTCGGGCTCCAGCGGCGTCACGTTCACGATGATGCCGCAGCGGGCATAGGTGGACTTGCCCAGGCAGATGGTCAGCACGTCACGCGGGATGCGGAAGTACTCCACCGTGTGCGCCAGGGCAAAGGAGTTCGGCGGGATGATGCAGACATCGGACTGCACATCGACGAAGCTGCCCTCGTCGAACCCCTTGGGGTCGACGATGCTGGAGTTGATGTTGGTGAAGATCTTGAAGTGATCCGAGCAGCGCACGTCATAGCCGTAGCTGGAGGTGCCGTAGGACACGATCCGCTCCTCGTCGCGGTAGCGGATCTGGCCGGGCTCGAAGGGCTCGATCATGCCCTGCGTCTCGGCCATCTCCCGGATCCAGCGGTCCGACTTGATACTCATGGGCCCGTCCCTGGTCAGCGCTTCGCCGGATCAGTTGTTCTGAATCACGATATTGGGGAACTTGCTGCTGTAGTCCTTGGACTGCTCGGCCAGCTTGGCCCCGGTACGCCGCGCGATCTCGCGGTAGATCTCGGTGATGCGGCCATCCGGATCGGCGATCACGGTGGGCTCGCCGCCATCGGCCTGTTCGCGGATGCGGATGTCCAGCGGCAGCGCGCCCAGCATGTCCACGCCATACTCCTCGGCCATGTTCTCCGCCCCGCCCTGGCCGAAGATGTATTCCTCGTTGCCGCACTTCGAGCAGATATGGATGCTCATGTTCTCGATGATCCCGAGTACCGGCACCTCGACCTTCTCGAACATGCGCAAACCCTTGCGCGCGTCCAGCAGGGCGATGTCCTGCGGCGTGGTCACGATCACCGCGCCGGATACCGGGATCTTCTGCGACAGCGTCAGCTGGATGTCGCCGGTGCCCGGCGGCAGGTCGATGATCAGGTAGTCCAGATCTTTCCAGTTAGTCTCGTTCAGGAGCTGCTCCAGCGCCTGCGTGACCATCGGGCCGCGCCAGATCATTGGCGTGTCCTCTTCGATCAGGAAGCCGATCGACATCGCCTGCACGCCGTGGCGCTCCAGCGGCTCCATGCTCTTGCCGTCCTTGGATTCCGGATTGCCCTTGATGCCCAGCATGCGCGGCTGGCTGGGGCCGTAGATGTCCGCATCCAGGATGCCGACCTGCGCGCCCTCGGCCGCCAGGCCCAGCGCCAGATTCACCGCGGTGGTGGACTTGCCCACCCCACCCTTGCCGGAGGCCACGGCAATGATGTTCTTGATCCCCGCCATCGGCTTGAGACTCTTCTGCACCGCGTGCGTCGTGACCTTGGTGTTGATGGTCACTTCCGAGGATTCCAGGCCGGCGACCCCGGCCAGCGCCCCCTGAATGGCTGCACGGAGCTCGTCGTGATAGCCATTCGAGGAGTAGCCCATCTCGATGGCGATGGAGGCACGTGCGCCATCCACCTGAATGTCCTTGACCGCGCCGGCGGCCACCAAATCCTGCTCCAGGTACTTGTCCTGAACAGTCTTCAGGGCGTTTTCGATCTGCTCGCGCGAGAGTTCGGCCATGGTGTTCGTTCCATCCAGCAATTGAAGGGTGACCGCGCGATTCTACTGGCACCGGTACGGGACGCCAATGGCAACACGCAGTGCCAGTCCTTTCCCGGGGCCCGAACATGCACATCCGGCCGGGTGTCAAGCCCTTCCGCTACGGTTTTATGCACAAACATGGCGCATACGGGGAAGACAGGCCAAGATAGCCGCACAAGCGTCCAAACCGCTGCACAATAGTTACTGAACTTTCTGTTTTATTGGATTTTTTCCGGGTTGGTCGATTTTTAACCAATTTGTCATGCGGCCTTGTGTGGCAAGGGGTAGCGCCCGATTCCACCGGGTTTCCCACAGACTTATCCACAGCTTCTGTGGACAAGCGGGCCCAGCCCGCGCTGCGCCTCGACAAGCCGCCGGACACACCCGACAATAGCGCCCCTGCACCCGCGGCCCGGCGCCGCCCATCACGAGCCAAGCAATGACCGAAACCCCGCGCAAGATCCTCGTCACCAGCGCCCTGCCCTACGCCAACGGCCCGATCCATCTGGGGCACCTGGTGGAATATATCCAGACCGACATCTGGGTGCGGTTCCAGCGTGCGCAGGGCCACGAGGTGATCTATGTCTGCGCGGACGACGCCCACGGCACGCCGATCATGCTCAAGGCCCGTGCCGAGGGCATCGAACCCGAGGAACTGATCGCGCGGGTACGCCAGGAACACGAGGCCGACTTCGGCGAGTTCCTGATCGGCTTTGATCACTACCACTCGACGCACTCCGACGAGAACCGCGAGCTGGCCGGCCTGATCTACACCGCCCTGCGCGACGCCGGGCACATCGAGACCCGCACCATCGACCAGGCCTATGACCCCGAGGCCGGGATGTTCCTGCCGGATCGCTTCATCAAGGGCACCTGCCCCAAATGCGGCGCGCCGGAGCAGTACGGCGACTCCTGCGAGGCCTGCGGCGCGACCTACAGCCCGATGGACCTGAAAGACCCGGTGTCCGCCATCAGCGGCGCGCGCCCGGAGTCACGCGCCTCGGAGCACTACTTCTTCAAGCTCGGCGACTTCGAGGCCTTCCTGCGCGACTGGACCCGCTCCGGCCGTCTGCAGGACGCGATCCGCAACAAGCTGGATGAATGGTTCGAGACTGGCCTGAGCGACTGGGACATCTCCCGCGACGAGCCCTATTTCGGGTTCGAGATCCCGGACGCCCCGGGCAAGTACTTCTACGTGTGGCTGGACGCCCCGATCGGCTACATGGCCAGCTTCCGCGCCTATGCCGAGCAGCAGGGTCTGGACTTCAACGCCTGGTGGGGGGCGGACTCCGACGCCGAGCTGTACCACTTCATCGGCAAGGACATCGCCTACTTCCACACCCTGTTCTGGCCCGCGATGCTGCACGGCGCGGGCTTTCGCACCCCGTCGGCGGTCTTCTGCCACGGCTTCCTGACCGTCAACGGCCAGAAGATGTCCAAGTCGCGCGGCACCTTCATCCGTGCCCGTGACTACCTGGACCACCTGAACCCCGAATCCCTGCGCTACTACCTGGCCGCCAAGCTGGGCGACGGCGTCGATGACCTGGACCTGAACCTGGACGACTTCGTGCAGCGCGTGAACTCGGACCTGGTCGGCAAGGTGGTCAATATCGCCAGTCGCTGCGCGGGGTTCATCCACAAGCGCTTCGACGGCCAGCTGGCCGCGGACCTCCCGCGCCCGGACCTGCACGACGCCTTCGTCGCCGAGGGCGAGGCGATCGCCCGGGCCTTCGAACAGCGCGAGTTCGCGCAAGCCATGCGCCGCGTCATGGCGCTGGCCGACCAGGCCAACCAGTACATCGACGAGGCCCAGCCCTGGGTGCTGGCCAAGCAGGAGGGCCGCGAGGCCGAGGTCCAGGCGATCAACACCCAGGGCCTGGACCTGTTCCGCATCCTGATCGTCTATCTCGCCCCCGTGCTGCCGAAGCTCGCGGCCGATGCCGCCGCATTCCTGAACCTGGACGACACCCGCTGGGCGAGCCGCGAGCCGCTGGTCGGACGCTCCATCCAGAAGTTCAAGCCGCTGATGACGCGCATCGAGCCGGAGACCATCGACAAGCTGCTCGAGGCCTCGAAGGCCACCCTGGCCGCCAGCGAGACCGCCAGCGCCGATACCGCCGCCCCTGAACAGGCCACGGAGGCGAACGCGGACCCGATTGCCGAGACCATCGACTTCGATACCTTTGCCCGGGTCGACCTGCGTATCGCACGTATCGCCAATGCCGAGCCTGTGGAGGGCGCCGACAAGCTGCTGAAACTCACCCTGGATATCGGGTCCGGGACGCGCCAGGTATTCGCCGGCATCAAGTCCGCCTACGCCCCGGAGGACCTGATCGGCCGGCATACCGTGATGGTCGCCAACCTGGCCCCGCGCAAGATGCGCTTCGGGATCTCCGAGGGCATGGTGCTGGCCGCCGGCCCGGGCGGGTCGGAGCTCTACATCCTGAACCCGGACGACGGCGCCCGCCCCGGCATGCGCGTCAAGTGATGCCCGTCCCGACCGGCGAGAACGCAATGGAACGCACGCGGCCCATGGATTTGCACCCGAGCCTCGCGTAAGCTGCCGCTCTTTTGTCGACACCCGGACGCATGGAACAAAGCCCCGAATTCAAAGCGCAGGTTCGCCTGCTGGCCGAAGCCGGACGCGAACTCGCGGACCGCGGCTGGCTCCCCGCGCGCACCGGGCACTTCTCCGCGCGTCTGGACGACCGGCATATCGTCATCACCGCGCCTGGGCGCAGCAAGGACCTGCTGGACGCCCACGACTTCATGGTGGTGGATCTCGAAGGGCATCGGGTCACAGGCAGCGGCGAACCCGGCCCGGAGACCTTCCTGCACATCATCATGTACCGCCGCGACGCCCAGCTCGGCGCCGTCCTTCATACGCACAGCGTTCAGGGCACCGTGCTGTCGCGGCAGGTCACGGGATCGCTGCTGCTGCGCGACTACGAGGCCCTGCGCGAACTCTCCGGCTGCGAACACCCCGCGCGCGGCATCCGCATCCCGGTGTTCGCCAACGAGCCGGACATGCAGCAGCTGGCCGCCCGGGTCGACGCCGCCATGGACCGCGACCCGGCACTCGCCGGTTACCTGATCGGCGGTCACGGGCTCTACACCTGGGGCGAGACGGTGGAACGGGCCATGCAGCGCACCGAGGCCTTCGAGTTCATGTTCGAATGCGAAACGCTGGCCCGCCAGCTACCCCTATGACCCCGACCCCCGCTCACCCCGCCCCCCAGGCCGTCATCCTGGCCTTCGAGGGGGTCCTGGCCCCGTCCGGCGTGCTGCGCGATACGCTGGAACCGCACGCCCTCGAGGCGCTGCCGGACTTCCTCGAGCGTCACGCCGAGTCCACCGCGGTCCAGCGGACGCTGACGGACATCCTCGCCTACTCCGGGCGCGAGCTGGACGTGGACGGGCTGCTGTCCCAGATCCGCGCGTGGATCCGGGGCGGGCAGGACATCACGCCGGTGCGCCAGCTCCAGGGAATGGTCTGGGCCGATGCGCTGGAGGCCGGAGCGCTGCAGCCGCAACTCACCCGGGAAACCGCCGCGGCGCTGGACCGGCTGCACCGCAGCGGGGTGGTCCTGTACAGCTTCGGCGCGACCCCGGCACCGGTGCAGCGCGACTGGCTGCGCCATGGCCCGCACCCGGAGGTCGAACAACACCTGACCGGGCTGTTCGACACCCGCATTGGCGGGCGCCGCGATGCCGGCAGCTACCGCCGTCTCGCGGAGGAGATCGGCCTGACGCCGGAGACCGTACTGGTGCTGTCCACCCGCCGTGACGAGCTGGACGCCGCCCACCAGGCCTGGCTGCTCACCGCACGCCCGGCTGCGGACCCCCAGGCCGAGGATGACCATCCGGTGCGGTCCTTGACCTCGCTCATCTCCGACACCGCCAACGGGCGCTAATCTGACTCGACATTCCCGGCCCCGGCCCTGCGCCGGACGGGGTTTCGCGGCCGGATAGGGCAATCGCCCCGTCGCGGGCAGGGTTGAGCGGGCACCGCCCGTCGCCGATACTGTGTTGTTGACCTGACGACTCGGATTTTTCGTGGAATACGTCCTGATCCTCATCAGTACGATCCTCGTGAACAACTTCGTACTGGTGAAGTTTCTGGGCCTGTGCCCGTTCATGGGGGTCTCGCGCAAGGTCGAGACGGCCACCGGCATGGGCCTGGCCACGACCTTCGTGCTGACGTTGTCCGCCGTCAGCTCCTACGTGATCAATGAATACCTGCTGACCCCGCTCGGGCTCGAGTACCTGCGCACCATCGCCTTCATCCTGGTGATCGCGGCGGTGGTGCAGTTCACCGAGCTGGTCGTGCGCAAGACCTCGCCCCTGCTCTACAACGTGCTGGGGATCTTCCTGCCGCTGATCACCACCAACTGCGCGGTGCTGGGCGTGGCCCTGCTCAACGTCCAGGAGGCACACAATTTTGTCGAGTCGGCCCTGTACGGTTTCGGCGCCGCGGTCGGTTTCTCGCTGGTGCTGATCCTGTTCTCCGCGATCCGCGAGCGCATCGCCGTGGCCGATGTGCCGGTGATGTTCCGCGGCAGTGCCATCGCCATGGTCACCGCCGGGCTGATGTCGCTGGCGTTCATGGGCTTTTCCGGGCTGGTGCGGCTGTGAGCGTGCTCTACGCCATCCTGGCGATCGGCGGCCTCGCGGCCGCGTTCGGGCTAGTGCTGGGCTTCGCCGCCCAGCGTTTCCGGGTCGAATCCGACCCGGT
>JBJHBC010000107.1:0-7619 GCA_050485285.1 Thioalkalivibrio sp. | reverse complement strand
GTGGTGAAGAACAGGGTGTTGGCTCTAGCCGCGGATGATGTCCTCGCGCATGCGGCTGGCGATGCCGTCGGCCAGTTGCTGCCATTCGGCTGCCAGCGGGGCCTCCAGGTGTTCTTCGGTGGTGGCCTTGAAGTGGCGCATCCAGACGGCCAGGTCGGCCTCGGTCAGGTTCAGCGGTGCGTGCTTGCCGACCATGTCGATGGTCGGCGGCTGTTCCAGGCGCCCGCCCAGGTTCTGGTACCAGAAGTCGGCGATCCGGTTGACGTGATCCGGGAAGTCCTGAATGCGCTCGAAGTGGTGACCGATCTCGGGGTCGGCCGACAGGCGGCGGTAGAAGTCGTCGATCACCGCGCGGATGCGCTCGGCGCCGATCTTGTCGCACAGGGGTTCGAGCTTGCGAAAGGCCATGGGGGGTCTCCTGACGAATCCTGCGCCAGCCGGTACCCTGCACGTTGCAGAGCAACCCGGATGCCGAGGATGAACCGATTCGATTCAGCGGGCCCCGACGCCGTGACGGCGGCGGTGACCCAGTGCATTGCCGACCATACCGGAACGCCGTTCGAGCCGACAGGAAGCCAGGCCTGTTCCGGGGGCTCCATCAACCAGGCGCAGCGCCTGACCGGGACCGATGGCCGCCGCTTCTTCGTCAAGCTGAGCGGGGGCGATGGCGCCGCGATGTTCGCCGCCGAGGCGCGCGGCCTGGAAGAGCTTGCGCGCTGCGAGCGGCTGAAGATCCCCGACGTGGTCGGCACCGGCTCCGCCGGCGGCACCCACTTCCTAGTCATGGAGGATCTCGCGCTGGGCGGGCGTCGTGACGGTGTGGCCCTGGGGCACGGGATCGCCGATATGCACCAGAAGACCCGGACGCGCTTCGGGCTGGATCACGACAACTTCATCGGCAGCACGCCGCAGTCGAATACCGAGCACGACGACTGGGTCTCGTTCTACCGCGACGAGCGCCTCGGCTTCCAGCGCGGGCTGGCACACGAGCGCGGGGCTTCGCGCGCGCTGCTGGGGGCGCTGGAGGAACTCGAGGACTCGCTGGGCGGCTTCTTTGTCGACTACCGCCCCGAGCCATCGCTGCTGCACGGCGACCTGTGGAGCGGCAACTGGGGATTCCTGGCGGACGGGCGCGCGACGATCTTCGATCCGGCGGTGTACTACGGCGACCGCGAGGCCGACCTGGCGATGATGGAGCTGTTCGGCCACCCCGGGCGGGACTTCGTGGCCGCGTACGAGGAGGTCCTGCCGATCGACCCCGGCTTTGGGGTGCGGCGCACGCTCTACAACCTCTACCACATCCTCAATCACGACCACCTGTTCGGCGGCGGCTACGGCGCCCAGGCCGAGCGCATGATCCGCCAGCTCCTCGCCGAACTCCGCTAACCGCCCGCTCAAAGCCAGCGGCAGGGAACAGGTCAAAATCGATTCACAGGAAGATGGGAAGACAGGAAGGAGTTTTGATGGAGCGGCGTTGGGGCACTTGCTCTGAATAGTCGTTCGGTCGCGTGCGCGGCTACGACCTGCGCTGGATTCTCGGGGCAAGGGCATGCCGGGTGGCGGGATGACGCATCACGCCAGCCCCCCCCCCGATCCCCACACATTTTTCCCCTTCTGATCTTCCAGTCTTCCTGTCGACCGGTCTTGACCTGAAACAGGCCTAGCGGCCGAGTTCGCGCGAGCGGTCGGCGGCGGCGGTCATTGCGCGGCGCATCAGCTCGCGCAGGTCGCCGTCCTCCAGTACCTGCAGGGCGCGTTCGGTGGTGCCGCCCGGGGAGGTCACGCGGTGGCGCAGTTCGGCGGGGCTCTCGTCGCTCTCGGTGGCCAGGCGGGTGGCGCCGGCCAGGGTGCCCAGGGTCAGCTCCAGCGCGGTATCGGCCGGCAGGCCCAGCGACTGCGCCGCTTCCTGCATGGCCTCGATCATCAGGAATACGTAGGCCGGGCCGCTGCCGGAGGTGGCGGTCACCGCGTGCATCTGCTCCTCGTCCTCGACCCAGATCGCGCGCCCGACCGCTTCCAGTAGCCGGGTGGCCGTCTGACGATCCTCGGGGCCCGCGGTGGGCGCCGCGTACAGCCCGGTGACCCCGGCGCCCACCAGGGCCGGGGTGTTCGGCATCGCCCGGACCAGGCGCGTGGCGTCGCCCAGCCAGCCCGCCAGCTGGGCCGTGGTGATGCCGGCGGCCACGGAGATCACCAGGGGCTCGCCGCGCGACACCGCCTCGCGCAGGGTCGGGGCCAGATCCGGCAGGGTCTGCGGCTTGACGGCGAGGACCAGGGTGGCGGCTTCGGCGGCCAGTTCCGTGGCCTCGGCGCTGGCCAGGCCCGGGTAGCGGGCCTGCAGGTCGCGCACGCGCTCGGCGCTCCTGTCGGCGATCGCGATACGTTCGGCGGCGTGGCCGGACTGGACCAGCCCCTGGATCAGGGCCTCGCCCATGTTGCCGGCCCCGATGAAGCCGACCTCGAAGCGGTGTTCCGTCATGCAGACTCCTTATTTTGATGGACGCGGGCCGAACAGGGCGGTGCCGACCCGCACCAGGGTGGCGCCTTCGAGGATCGCGGCCTCGAGATCGCCGGACATGCCCATGGACAGGGTGTCGAGTGTATGCCCCTGGCTGTTCAGGGTATCGCGCAGGGCGCGCAGGCGCGCAAAGGGTTCCCGCTGGCGCCGCGGGTCGTCCTCGACGGCGGGGATGGCCATCAGGCCGCGCAGTTCCAGGCCCGGCAGGTCGCGCACGGCATCGGCCAGAGTAGCGGCCTCGGCGGGTGCCACGCCGGCCTTCTGCGGTTCCTCGCTGATGTTGACCTGCAGGCAGATCTGCAGCGGCGGCAGGCCCGCCGGGCGCTGGTCCGACAGGCGCCGGGCGATGCGTTCGCGATCGACGGTATGCACCCAGGCGGCTCGTTCGGCCACCGCGCGGGTCTTGTTGCCCTGCAGTGCGCCGATAAAGTGCCACTCGAGTCCGAGCGGCGTGGGGGGTGCCTCCAGGGTGTCGTACTTGTCGACCAGTTCGGGCACGTAGTTCTCGCCGAACGCGGACTGGCCGCAGGCGTGCAGGGCGCGGATCTCGTCCGCGTCGCGGGTCTTGCTGACCGCCAGCAACCGGACCGTATCCGGGTCGCGTCCGGCCTCGCGGCAGGCGGCGTCGATGCGGGCCCGAACGGCGCTCAGGGCATGGTCTGGTGTGGTCATTTCCCTATGATATAGTCCGGAAGAACACAAGGTCACCGCGGATTTTTACGCGGCCCTTCATCAAGCGACAGGGCGTGGTGGTTGCGGCTGCCACCCGGGTGCTGGCGCGCCTTGGCGTCGCGCCCGACAACAGGGGGATGCATGGATATCACGCAGTTGCTGGCCTTCGCGGTCAAGAACGGGGCCTCGGACCTGCATATCTCCGCCGGCATGCCGCCGATGGTGCGCATCGACGGCGACATGCGCCGGGTGAATGTGCCGGTCATGGACCACAAGGAGGTCCAGGGCCTGATCTACGACATCATGAACGACCGTCAGCGCAAGGACTACGAGGAGTTCCTGGAGACGGACTTCTCGTTCGAGGTCTCCGGACTGGCGCGCTTCCGTGTCAATGCCTTCAACCAGGATCGCGGCGCGGCCGCGGTGTTCCGGACCATCCCCTCCAAGGTCCTGACCCTCGAAGAGCTGGGCGCCCCGCGCATCTTCGAGGAGATCTCGAACTATCCGCGCGGCATCGTGCTGGTGACCGGTCCGACCGGTTCGGGGAAGTCGACCACGCTGGCCGGCATGGTCAACCACCGCAACGAGAACGACTACGGGCACATCCTCACTATCGAGGACCCGATCGAGTTCGTGCACGAATCGAAGAAGTCGCTGGTCAACCAGCGCGAGGTGCACCGCGATACCCACGGCTTCAGCGAGGCCCTGCGCTCGGCCTTGCGCGAGGATCCGGACACGATCCTGGTGGGCGAGCTGCGCGACCTCGAGACCATTCGCCTGGCGCTGACCGCGGCCGAGACCGGGCACCTGGTCTTCGGGACCCTGCACACCAGCTCCGCGGCCAAGACCATCGACCGTATCGTCGACGTGTTCCCGGCCGCGGAGAAGGACATGGTGCGCGCGATGCTGTCCGAGTCGCTGCGCGCGGTCATCGCGCAGACCCTGATGAAGAAGATCGGGGGCGGACGTGTCGCGGCCCACGAGATCATGCTCGGCACGCCGGCGATCCGGAACCTGATCCGCGAGAACAAGATCGCCCAGATGTACTCGACCATCCAGACCAGTGCCGGCACCGGGATGCAGACCCTGGACCAGTGCCTGAAGGACATGCTCGCCCAGGGCGTGATCAGCCGCGAGGACGCGCGGCGCAAGGCCGCCAACCCCGATTCCATCTGACCAGGACCCCTCGGGCCGGCATGAACGCCGCGGTGGGGAGCAAGGGAGAACGCCATGGATCGTGACAAGGCGATCAAGTACATGCATGACCTGCTGCGGGCCCTGGTGGACCGGGGCGGGTCGGACCTGTTCATTACCGTGGGCATGCCGCCGGCGGCCAAGATTGATGGCCGCGTGGTGCCGATGACCGAACAGAAGCTGACGCCCTCGCACACCCAGGCGCTGGTGCGCTCGCTGATGAACGACAAGCAGTCGGCCGAGTTCGAGCGCCACCAGGAGTGCAACTTCGCGATCGGTCTGCAAGGCGTGTCGCGCTTCCGCGTGAATGTCTTCACCCAGCGCGGCAGCCCGGGCATGGTGCTGCGCACGATCAATTCGGTGATCCCGAAATTCGAGGACATCCAGATGCCGCCGCAGCTGGAGAAGATCACCCAGGAGCGGCGCGGGCTGGTGATCTTCGTCGGCGGTACCGGGTCGGGCAAGTCCACCTCGCTGGCGGCGATGATCGGCTACCGCAATCGCACCACGGCCGACCACATCGTCACCATCGAGGATCCCATCGAGTTCGTGCACGAGCACGACAAGAGCATCATCACCCAGCGCGAGGTCGGGGTGGACACCGAGAATTACGAGATCGCGCTGAAGAACACCCTGCGCCAGGCACCGGACGTGATCCTGATCGGCGAGATCCGCGACCGCGAGACCATGGATTACGGCATCGCCTTCGCCGAGACCGGTCACCTGTGCCTGTCCACGCTGCATGCCAACAGTACCAACCAGGCGCTGGACCGGATCATCAACTTCTTCCCCGAGGACCGGCGCGAACAGCTGCTGATGGACCTGTCGCTGAACCTGAAGGCGGTGATCTCGCAGCGCCTGGTGCGCAAGGAGAGTGGCGAGGGCCGGGTGCCGGCGGTGGAGATCATGATCAACACCCCGCTGATGTCGGACCTGATCCTGAAGGGCGAGGTGCACGAGATGAAGGAGCTGATGTCGCGCTCGCGCGAGCAGGGCATGCAGACCTTTGACCAGGCCCTGTTCGATCTCTACGAAAATCGCCAGATCAGTTACGACGAGGCCCTGCGCAACGCCGACTCGGTGAACGACCTGCGCCTGCGCATCAAGCTCGACAGCCAGCGTGCCCAGGATGACGGCGCGCCCGCGGTGAAGGATGAAGGCGAGGGCCTGGCGGTCGACGAGCGCGCCGAGGACTTCAACCTGCGCTAGCGCGTCGGGTTAGGGAAGCAGACATATGAGCCAGTTGCAGATCGAGCCCTACCTGAAACTGATGGCGCAGAAGGCCGCGTCGGACCTGTTCTTCCTGACCGGCGCGCCGGCCAGCATCAAGGTCGACGGCCAGCTCCAGCCCATCTCGCGCAAGGCGCTGGCCCCGGGCCAGGCCGAGAGTATCGCCCGCGAGATGATGAACGAGCACCAGGCGGAGATCTTCGAGCGCGAGACCGCGGTCAACTTTGGCCTGTCGCGCGAGGGACTGGGACGCTTTCGCGTGAACGTCTATCGCCAGCGCGGCGAGGTCGCGATGGTCATCCGTTTCATCCGCGTGGCGATCCCGACCATCGAGCAGCTGGGCCTGCCCCCCGTGCTGAAGGAGTTCGTCTCGCACAACGACGGGCTGGTGCTGATCGTGGGGGCAACCGGCACCGGGAAATCGACCACCCTGGCGTCGATGATCGACTACCGCAGCACGAACAAGAGCGGGCATATCCTCACGGTCGAGGACCCGATCGAGTTCCTGTTCAGCCACAAGCGCTCCATCGTGGGCCAGCGCGAGGTGGGGATTGATACCCCCAGCTACGACCATGCCCTGCAGGAGGGCATGCGCGAGGCGCCGGACGTGATCATGGTCGGCGAGGTGCGTTCACGCGAGACCATGCGCGCGGCCCTGACCTACGCCGACACCGGTCACCTGGTGCTGACGACCCTGCACGCGACCAACGCCACCCAGGCGCTGGACCGGGTGATCAACCTGTTCCCCGAGGACAACCGCCCGCAGATCCTGTCGGACCTGTCGCTGAACCTGCGTGCGATCGTGGCCCAGCGCCTGCTGCAGACCAAGGATGGGCGGCGTGTCGCCGCGCTGGAAATCCTGATCAATACGTCCTACATCGCGGAGCTGATCCGGGACGAGAAGATCAGCGAGATCAAGGAGGTGATGGCGAAGGGCGCGTCCGTGGGCATGCAGACCTTCGATCAGGCCATCGTGAAGCTGTTCAAGACCGGGGATGTGATGCTGGACGAGGCCCTGAACAAGGCCGACTCGCGCGCCGATCTCGAATGGCGCCTGAATTTCGGCGGCGGTGTGTCCTCCGCCGACGAAACCGAGGAGGAGCTGAAGCTCCCCGACCGGTAGACCGGTAGACCGGTAGGAGCCGGCTCGCCGGCGAAGCCCCCGCCAACGTCAGGCCAGGACCTTCCCGCCCGGGTCTATCCCCCAGGGGAACACGGATCCATGGACACGCCCGCGCTCGAGTCGCTTCTGCGTGCGTTTAATGCGCGGTGACGGCCGTGCAGTCATTCTGAACAAGGGAACCGCAACGCTGTACGCACGCAAAAGCGGCCGAGCCACCTGGGGTGCCAACGCGAGTGTGTACATGGATCCGTGTTTCCCTCAGGCCCGCTCCGGCTCCGGAAAGACATCCGCCGCCGCGAACACCGGGCCGTCCACGCAGACGCGCTTCATCGCCACGCCCTCCGGGGTACGCACCGGGACCGTGCAGCCGGCGCAGCCGCCCACCGCGCAGGCCATGAATTCCTCCAGCGAGACCTGGCAGGGCAGGTCGAACTCCGCCGCCAGTTCCGCGCAGGCCTCGAGCATGGGGTGCGGGCCGCAGGCGAAGATCTCCACCTGGTCGCGTTCCGCCGGCGTCAGCCCGGCCAGCCAGGCGCGCCCGAGATCGGTCACGAAGCCGTCAAAGGCGCCCGGCAGCCCGGCCTTCGAGGTCAGGCGACAGGCCACGCCCCAGTCCTCCAGCAGCGGCAGGGTTGCGATCGCGCCGTCCGGCAGCCCCGGCCACAGGATCTCGGAGGGGCGCGCGTGAAACGGGAACGGGACCTCGGAGCCCAGCACCGCGTGGGTCTGTCCGGCCTCGCCCTGCAGGTGCAGGCGATGGGCCAGGAAGATCATGGGCGGGATACCGACCCCGCCGCCCAGCAGCAGCCGCTTCGGTCGCTCCGGGCGCAGGCGGAAGGGCTGGCCGATCGGGCCCAGCACGCTGAGGGTGTCGCCCTTGAC
>JBJHBC010000106.1:0-7680 GCA_050485285.1 Thioalkalivibrio sp. | reverse complement strand
TGCGGACGCGATGGAAGGAGGAGAGCTTCATGCGTTTCATCCGCAATGCACTGGTCGTGATCGGGCTCCTGGCGCTGATCGGCGTGGGGTATGCCATCTTCGCCTTCGAGCCCTACCTGAGCCAGGCACGATCCCTGGACGCCCAGGCGCCCAAGGTCTATTCGCAGATGTTCCGGACGGTACTGGAGACGGGCGACGCCGCGGAGGCCATGGTCTACAAGCGTCAGGTGGACGAGGGGCTTGCAGTCGAGGATGTCGAGGATGTGCTGCGTCTGGTGGCCAACGAGCTGAATATTCGCAATGTCGGCGAGTTGCCGATGGGCGAGGAGGTCCGCAGCGTGACTGGCGAGGACTTTCCGTTCCTGAAGATCTACATGTTCTGCGATGTGGCCATCGCCGCCCAGATGGTCCGGCACAGTCCGGCGATGGCGGCCTATCTGCCCTGCCGGATCGTGCTGCAGGAGGATGCCGAGGGCAATCTGTGGCTGATGACCCTGGATCTGGACCCGATGATCCACGGGGGGCGGCCGTTGCCCGAGGATCTGCACGAGCAGGCGGTGTTCGTGAAGGAATCCCTGGAGGAAATTATTGATCGCGCGGCCGTCGGCGCCTTCTGACGGGTGGTTTGACACCCGTTCCCATGCATCAACGCGAGGGCGTTTAATGAGTGCCGAGAGCAACAGCGAGTTTGCAGAGGTTCGTGACGAGGCCGACAAGGCGGATGCCCGTTCCCGGCGTCTGGAACTGATCGTCTACACCGCACTGGTGGCGTTCATCGTGCTGGCCATCTACGGCTTCTGGCTGATCACCAGCCTGACCCGGGATGTCGGGCAGCTGACCCAGGAGATTACCCAGATGACCCAGGTGATGGACCGCGACATGTCCACCATCGCGGGGCACATGGCGTCGATGGACCGGCAGATGACCGACATCAACAACACCATGCGGGTGATGAACGACGAGGTCGCGGTGATCGCCGGCAATACGCAGTCGATGGACGCGAATATTGGCTCCATGACGCGCGATACCAGCGTGATGGCGGGCTCGATCACGGGCATGCAGCAGGATATGTGGAGCCTGAATCGCAATGTGGGCGGCCCCATGGGTATGATGAACATGTTCAACCCATTCACCGATCAGGGCGGTCCGGTCCGGGGTTCGCCGGGGCCTTATTACCCGCGCTGATCGCGCGTTTTGACTGACGGAGTCCGCATGTTCAATCGTCCTGGCCCTCGCGTGCGCAAGCAGCTCAAGCTGCTCAGCGACCGCCTTGCCGAAGAGAATCCGGTCCTGAAAGGCGTGGTCGATCCGTTCCGGGATCTGGACCGGGTCGGCTATGCGGCCGGCCTCCTGGATCCCGCGGAGGATTCCTACGCCTTCACCATCTCCTGGTGGCCGATGATCGCCACGCTGGGCACCTTCTCCGCCGGCAAGTCCACGTTCATCAACGAGTACGTGGGCACGACGGTGCAGCGCAGTGGCTCGCAGGCGGTGGACGACAAGTTCACCGTGATCAGCTACGGCGGCAGCGAGCGCGTGCAGGAATTGCCCGGGCTCGCGCTGGACGGGGATCCGCGCTTCCCGTTCTATCGCGTGTCCGACGAGATCGAGCGCATTACCGACGGCGGCGGGCGCACGGTGGACCACTTCCTGGCGATGAAGACCGCGCGCTCGGAGCGTCTGCGCGGGCGCATCATCATCGACTCCCCCGGCTTCGATGCCGACGAGCAGCGCGCGACCATCCTGCAGCTGACCGATCACATCATCGACCTGTCCGATCTGGTGCTGGTGTTCTTCGACGCCCGCCACCCGGAGCCGGGCGCGATGCGCGACACCCTGGAGCACCTGGTCAACCGCGTCGCCGAGCGCAACGACTTCACCAAGCTGGTGTTCATCCTCAACCAGATCGACACCACCTGGCGCGAGGACAATCTGGAGGAGGTCGTCTCCGCCTGGCAGCGGGCCGTGGTGCGCCAGGGCAATGCGACCGGGCGCTTCTACTGCCTGTACAACGAGAGCGCGGCGGTGGAGATCGGCGATCCGCAGGTGCGCGAGCGCTACGAGGAGAAGTCCCGCCGCGACCGCGAGGAGATTCATGCCAAGATCCAGGAGATCAGTTCCTCGCGTTCCTACCGCATCCTGGGTTCGCTGCAGGCCATCGCCGAATCCATCGAGATGGATGCCCTGCCGGCCCTGAAGAAGGCGCTGGAGCGGTGGCGCCGTCGGGTGGTGCAGTTCGATGCCGGGATGTTCGTGGTGGTCGCGGTGATCCTGGGCCTGGTCGGGTACCAGTCGGCGGGGGGGCTCGCGCCCTGGGCCGACGGGAGCGTCTGGCAGGCCATGGGCGAGCGTCCGCTGATGACGGGCTTCGGGCTCGTGGTGCTGGCGATCGTGCTCGGCGGCATTCACTTCTTCAATCGCCGCTGGCTGGCGCGGCGCATCGCGCGGACCCTGCCGACCGAGACCGCCGCCGGAAACTGGCGTGCGGCCTTCGAGAAGAACACGCGTCCCTGGCAGCCGATGATGGGGCGTGCGCCGCTGGGCCTGGGGCGCCGCATGATCAGCCGTCTGCACCAGTTGCGCGATCGCGCCGAGGCCTATATCCAGCGCCTGAACAATCAGTTCGTGGATGCCAGCCCGGTCTCGCGCCAGGGCGGGCGCGCCTCGGCCACCGATACCTACAACCCGCCGCAGCCGGAGGCCCCGGCCGCGCAACCGACGTCGGGCGCGGAGCCGCCCCGCGATTACGCCGAGCCGGAGGCACCGGAGAAGCGCTAGCCGGCTCGCGCCACCACCCCCAGGCCGCACAGCGTGGGGGCGGCTATATTAGCCGTAGATGTTGTGCAGGAGGAGCACGATGACCATACTGGCGTGGCTCATGTTTGCGTTGGCCATGATTCTGGTCCCAATCTCGGTATGGGCCAGCATGGCGGCGCTGGGGGTTTGTGCTGGATGTGCACTGATCCGTGACTGGCGCAGGGGGCGCCAGGCCTCGGGACAGTGAGCCGGTCGGCCCACGGGCTTTTAACCAACCGGGGACGGGTCGCGCAGGGGGCTGTGGCGGATCCGGTTCCTGATACCACTGGAGGAGAGAGTAGAAATGAGTGATCAGAAGAAGATGGCCATCATTGCCACCAAGGGCAGCCTGGACTGGGGCTATCCTCCGTTCATCCTGGCCTCCACCGCGGCGGCTCTGGGCTATGACTGCGAGGTGTTCTTCACCTTCTATGGCCTGCAACTGCTGCGCAAGAAGCTGGATCTGCAGGTGACCTCGCTGGGCAACCCGGGCATGCCCATGCCGATGCCCATGCCGGTGATGCTGCAGGCCCTGCCGGGCATGCAGAAGATGATGACCGTGATGATGAAGAAGAAGATGGCGGCCAAGGGCGTCTCCGATCTGGGCGACCTGCGCGAGCTGTGCCTGGAGGCCGAGGTGCGCATGATCGCCTGCCAGATGACGGTGGACCTGTTCGACATGGACACCAGCGAATTCATCGATGGCGTGGAATACGCCGGGGCCGCGGCGTTCTTCGAGTTCGCCGGCGAGTCCGACATCTGCCTGTTCATCTGAACCGGCGGCGCGCCCGGCGCGCCCTCAAGGCCCCGCGGCCCCGGCTGCGGGGCCTTTTTCGTTTGTGGGGCGCTTGGTTTGGTGGGTCAAGGGCGATTTACAGGAAGATGGGAAGGTTGGAAGGTTTGTTGGGATTGAGGACGCGCCGTGCCGTGGTGTGGCGATGCGGTAACGCGCGAGCATCTTCTATCGCCCTTGATTCTTGATCCTTGAGCCCTTCCAACCTTCCTGTGGATCGCTCTTGACCTTCGTGGCGCCCAAAGGGGGCGAGGGATCAGTCGTGGCCGGCGTACATGGCCTCGATGGCGTTGGCGTAGTGCTGGGCGATGACCGGGCGCTTGAGTTTCATGGTCGGGGTCAGCATGCCGTTGTCCACCGACCAGGGTTCGTGCACCACGTGCACGTGGCGGATCTTGGCGTAGCCGGGGAAGTCGCGCAGCTGATACTGCATGCGCTGGAGCAGGGCGCGTTCGGCGGAGCGCGGCAGGCGGCCGGCGGTGCCGGGGTCAAGGTCGTGGTCCTCGGCGAAGGTGGCCCAGGCCTCCGGTTCCGGCACCACGAGGGCGCTGAGGAACGCGTGCCCGTCCCCGACCACCATCACCTGGTCGAACAGGGCGTCCAGGGCGATGGCCATCTCCATGTCCGCCGGCGGGACCTTCTCGCCGTTGGTCAGCACGAGGATGTCCTTCAGGCGGCCGGTGATGAAGATGTGGCCATCCTCGTCGATTTGTGCCTGGTCGCCGCTATGCAGCCAGTGATCTTCGTCGATCGTGCTCGCGGTCGCCTCCTCGTTCTTCCAGTAGCCAAGCATCACGCAGCTGGAGCGGGTGAGCAGCTCGTCCATCTCGCCGATCCTGACCTCGATGCCGGGCAGCGGCTTGCCGATGGAGGCGGGCAGGTTGTCGTCCGGGGTATTCACGCTGACCACCGGGCTGGATTCGGTCATGCCATAGCCGTGCAGCACCGGCAGGCCCAGACCGATGAAGAAGCGTGCGATCGGCGGCGGCAGGGGCGCGCCGCCGCAGACCGCGAAGCGCAGCTTGCCGCCCAGACGGTCCAGGACCTTGTGCGCGACGATGCGCTCCAGCAGCGGCCACAGCAGGAAGCCGGGCGACCAGGACGCGCGGCCCTGCTGGTATTCGAAGCGGCGCCAGCCGATGGCCACGGTGGCCTTGAACAGGCCTCGGCCCAGCGCGGATTTCTGTTTCAGGCCGGCCTGGATGCGGCCATGCACGCGCTCGTAGATGCGCGGAACCGAGATCAGCACGGTCGGCTGGACCGACATCAGGTCCTCGCCCAGCCCCTGGATGGAGCGCGCGAACGCGACCTCGGCACCGATCAGCATCGGCATGTAGTAGCCGCCGGTGCGCTCCAGCATGTGTGACAGCGGCAGGAAGGAGAGGAAGCGGTCGGCATCCGACAGCGGGCCGGCGGTGGACGACGCCTGGGCGTTGTCGAGGATGTTGCGGTGCGACAGCATCACGCCCTTGGGCCGCCCGGTGGTGCCGGAGGTGAACACAATGGTGGCCAGGGCCAGCGGGTCGAGATCCGGGCGATGTACGCGTTCCGGGTCGCCGCGTTCCAGCCAGGTCTCGAGGTCTATCACCCGTTCGTCCTCGGGTTGGCCTTCGGTGTGGCCCAGGCAGACGATGCGCTTGAGCGAGGGCATGTTCGCGAAGTGTTCGGACAGGCGCCGGTTGTGCACGCTCTCGCCCAGCAGGAGCAGGCGCGCCTGGGTCTGGCCGATGATGTAGGCGACATTGTCGGGCCGGTCGTCGGTGTACAGCGGGACGGTGATCAGCCCGAGTTCGGTGGCGGCCTGGTCGAAGGCGACCCACTCGCGCGAGTTGCCGAGCATCAGTGCGACGCGCTCCCCGGGCTTGAAGCCCTCGCGCGCCAGTGCCGCCTGCCAGCGATCGACCATCGTGGCCATTTCGCTCCAGGTCGTTTGCTTCCAGGTCTCGTCGGCGGCGCTGAAATGACGATAGGCCGGCGCATCCGGGCTCATGGACACGCGGGTGCGGAACAGCGCGGGGAGGGTCGGAGCCTGTTCCGGGGTGATGGTGGTCGACGACATGGGGGCCTCGCGCACTGGGTTCGATTGTCCCGGACGTTAGAGGACCCATGCGAACGGGGCAAGCCCGCCATGGGGCGCGTTGTCCCGTTCAGCGGATCCCCAGCGGATGGGCGACGGGCTGGTAGGCGATCGCACCCAGAACCAGGCTGAGACCGATCAGGGCGATCACGCCGCCACCGGCCAGGCCCAGGGCCGGGCCGATGTAGGTCAGCCGGCCCATGCGGGTGGGGCCCAGCCAGCGCCGGGTCCAGTCGCGCGCCGAGACGGCGAGGGTCGCCAGCACCGAGACGGTGGCGGCGGTCCCCAGGGACATCGCCAGTACGGCGGCGACGCCGGCCCAGGCGAGCCCCAGCGCGGCGGAGACCGCCATGATCAGCACGGCGCCGGAACAGGGGCGGATGCCGACGGCCAGCACGGTACCCCACCAGGTGCCGCGGTGGTTGGGGTCCACGTGGTGCGGGGTGCCGCAGCCGCAGTGGGCGTCATGTTCATGTCCGTGTGTATGGCCGTGGTCGTATCCATGGGCGGATACGACCCGATGCGCGCGCTGCAGCCGCCACGCGTGACGCAGGGCGCGCGCCATCAGCCACAGCCCGAGCAGCGCGACCAGGGCGAAGCTGGCGATCTCCAGGGTGCGCACCTGGCCCAGGGTGTCCCGCGCCAGCCAGCCGAACAGGCCGATCAGTACGCCGACCAGCACGATCGCGGTGACGCCCTGTGCCAGCGCCGAGACGGTGGACAGCAGGATGCCGCGGCGCAGGTTCTGCGGCTGGGTCAGCAGGTAGGCGCTGATGACCGCCTTGCCGTGGCCAGGGCCGGCGGCATGGAAGATCCCGTACAGCAGGCTGACCAGGATCAGCGCCCCGGCGGTGTGCGCGGTGGGGCCGTCGCGCAGGGCGTGCAGGCCTTCGGTCAGGCTGCGGTGCAGCTGGCGCTGGGTCTGGAGCATCCAGCCGGTCAGGCGTTCCAGGGGGCCGGGCGGTTCGGCCAGCGGGGCCGGGGCGTCGAGGCGGTCCGGGGCAGCGGGGCTTCCGCGCTCGGCGGGCGTCTCGGTGGAGGCGCCCAGCGGATGACCGGTCTCGGCCTGCGCGAGGCCCGGACCGCCCCACAGCACCAGCAACGCGAGCAGCACCAGCAGCCCCGGAGGGGCGAGGTGCAGCGGCTGCCGGACTCGGTGAATCACGTGGTGCATGGCGTTACTGTATAACACGCGGCGGGTCGGGTGGTGTGTGCGACGTCCGGTTGCGAAACGGCGCCGGGCTCAGCCGCATTCCAGCGTGGCGGTCTCCGCGAAGTGGCGTCCGAGGTTGTCGACCGGGCTGCGGTCCTGGCGTTCCAGGGTCGCGGCGTAGCGGATCAGCTGCGGGTCGGGTCGTGGTTCGTCGATCGTCACCGCGCAGCCGGGCCGGTTCTCGACGAAGACGATGTCCTCCGGGTCGTGCAGGATCTCGATCCAGTACTCGGGATCGAACACGCGGTAGCTGAAGCGGTCCCCGGCCGTGATGTCGAGGTCCTCCAGCGGCAGCTCGAAGCGCAGGTGCAGGCGGCGGTCCTCCAGGGTCAGACGGGCGTTTTGCGCCGGCGGGACGTCCAGTCGCCGGTCGCCCAGGCTCAGCTCGGTGAAGTAGTCGTGCCCGGCCAGATTTTCCCGCATGCGTTCGGCGGCGTGCTCCAGTGCGGCGTCGATATCAGTGCCGCCGTCCAGTTCGCCGGTCAGGTCCTCCAGCAGCATGTGGCTGTAGCTCGGGTCGATGCGCCAGGACTGCTCCATGCGTACCAGCTTGCCGGCCTCGTTGAAGACCAGTCCCACGCGCAGGTCGATCCAGGCATGCGGGTGGGCGAACACACCCGTGGGCAGCAGCAGGCCCAGGATCAGCAGGAACCAGGGGCGGATACGCATCGGCGTCAGGTGGCGCGCTGCCAGCGCGTGCCGTCGGGGGTGTCCTCGAGCTCGATGCCGCGGGCCGTCAGTTCGTCGCGGATGGCATCGGCGGTCGCGAAGTTGCGGTTCTTGCGGGCGGCCTGGCGCGCG
>JBJHBC010000105.1:0-7709 GCA_050485285.1 Thioalkalivibrio sp. | reverse complement strand
ATCCCGAACTCGGAAGTGAAACTGCTCTGCGCCGATGGTAGTGTGGGGCCTCCCCATGTGAGAGTAGGTCACCGCCAGGCATTAATCCGAAGCCCGATTCCCAGTCATGGGGGTCGGGCTTTTTTTAGGTCCATCGAAGGATACCGGGGAGGTGTTCGTCCGCTGAAGGGCATCGTAGTCTCGCGTGGAGCCAGGAAGGACGCGGGAGGGAGCGATGCTGGACAAGAAGACGTTGCAGAAGCTGGGCGGCTGGGAAGGCTATCGGCTAGAGCGTGCGGTGTGGCCGGATGAGGCGGGTGGGACGCTGGAGTTGCACCTGAAGCCGACGCGGCAGTGGATGCACTGCGAACGCTGCGGTCATCGGACGCGGCAGGTGCATGAGACGACGCTGCGGCGGGTTCGAGATCTTCCCCTGTTCGAGTACCGGGTGGTATTGGTGGTGCCGCGTCGCCGCGTGTGGTGCAAGCACTGCGGCGGTCCCCAGTTGGAGCGGCTGAGCTGGCTGGGGCGCTATCAGCGGCTGACCAACCGGTTGGCGGATGCCTGCAGTCAGCTGTTGCGTTCAGCCAGTATCCAGGCGGTGGCCACGTTCTATGGCCTGGGCTGGCACACGGTGAAGACCGTGGACCGGCATCGCCTGGCGGCTTCGCTGCCGGAGCCGGACTGGGCGTCGATCCGCTATCTGGCGATGGACGAGTTCGCCCTGCACAAGGGGCACCGCTATGCGACCGTGGTGATCGAGCCGATCCGGCGCCAGGTGTTGTGGGTCGGCGACGGCCGCTCGCGCGAGACTGCGCGGGCCTTCTTCGAGCAGCTCCCCGAAGGCGTGCGCGAGCACATCGAGGCGGTGGCGATCGACATGACCACAGCCTTTGAGCTCGAGATCCGGGCGCAGTGCCCCCGGGCCGAGATCGTCTACGACCTGTTCCATGTGGTGGCCAAGTACGGACGCGAGGTGATCGACCGTGTGCGGGTCGATGAGGCGAAGCGCTTGGGCGACGACCGACAGGCCCGTCGCGTGATCAAGTCCAGCCGCTGGCTGCTGTTGCGCAACCGGGCGTCGTTGAACGCCGGTCAGGCGGTGCACCTAGACGAGCTGCTGCAGGCCAACCAGGCGTTACTGACGGTCTATCTATTACGCGATGAACTCAAGAGACTGTGGTTCCAGCGCAGCCCCGAGCGGACGTACCAGGCGTGGCGGCAATGGGTGCAACAAGCGCACGAGAGCGGAATCCAGGCCCTGCAGCGCTTCGCACGCCTGCTGGAGCCCTACCTGCCCGGCATCGTCTCGCGCTGCCGCCACCGGCTGAACACCAGTGTCGTCGAGGGCATTAACAACACAATCAAGGTCATCAAGCGTCGGGCCTATGGCTATCGCGACCAGGAATACTTCTTCCTCAAAATCCGCGCAGCCTTCCCCGGTAATGCTCGATGAACCTTTTTTTATGGGCACTTTCGAGGCAGGCTGCATGCGTGGGGGCGCGATGCTCGGGGTGGCAGCGTGCGGCACTTGGACACAGCATGCTGGGAGGTATTGTGCGAGGAAAACGGACCGATGGCGGGCTCATGATCGTAGGGCTCGTACTGCTCGGGATCGGGCTCTACGCGATATTCGGCGGCCAGCTGGCGTTCACGCCGATTGCGCCGAGGGAAGGCGCGGGATTCGGCGGCCCGCTGGCAATGATTATCGGGGTGGCGTTCGTTATTGGCGGGCTCTATTTTCTGCGCGAATCGCGGCGCTAGGATGAGTCTCGTCAGACGTTACCGACTGGACGCGGCGAATGCCGGAGGTTAATCGACGTCGCCAAGTGCGGGGCTAAGATCTCGGTGACTCCTCAGGCGCCGCGGAAAGGAGCCCTTTGGCCAGGGGTCCGTCGGCGTTATGCCGCGGGAGGGAAGTTGTGCCGGTACAGCCCGTGAGCATCCGGGCAGGTCGAGTGTCAGGTGGGTGCGGTGGTGCGCCAGCCGAAGCCCTGGTCCTGGGTTGCGATATCGACGTCGGAGGGGGCGCAGCCGAGCCCGTCTGCGAGAGCCGCTCGGGCAAGCGCCTCATCGTTGTTGTCGGTTGAGAGATGCATCCCGACGACGTGCCGGAGGCGTGACTGGTCGATGTTGCGCAGCAGATCGGTGGCGGCGTGATTGGGGAGGTGGCCGTAACCCCCGCCAATGCGGCGCTTCAGCGATGCGGGATAACGCCCGGCGGCAAGCATCGCGGGGTCGTGGTTGCACTCCAGCAACAGGGCATCCGCGCCATTCGCCATCGCGACCATATGGGGCGAGATATGCCCGGCATCGGTCATCAGCACCAGTCGGTGGTCGCCGTCGGAGAACGCGAACTGCGTGGGCTCGCGCGAGTCGTGGGGCACGGTGAAGGGGCAGACCCAGGCGTCGTCGATGTCCAGCGGGGCGTCGGCCTGGATCTCCTGGACGTGTGCGAAGCCATCGTCGCGTGCCGCCAGGCGGGTGCCCGGACTGGTGAATACGGTGAGGTCGTACCGGCGGGACAGCGGGCCCGCGGCCCCGATGTGGTCCGCATGCTCGTGGGTGATCAGGACGGCCGTCAGGTCGTGGGGTGCAAGATCGACCCGGGCCAGGCGACGTTCGAGTTCCTGCACCGAGAAGCCGCAGTCCACCAGCAGACGGGTCGACCCGATCTCCACGACCAGGGCGTTGCCCGCACTGCCGCTGCCGAGGGAGCAGAAGCGAATCATCGCGTCGGCACCCCGGTGGGATTAACGGAGAATCTGCTGTTCGATTCGCTCCAGCACGAATTCCGCATCGCGGCGCCGGAGGGGTTCGCCGTCGATGTCACGGGCCTCGATGCGGAGGTCGCCGTCGCCCACGTCGGTCAGGCGGACCTGGTAGCGTTCGTTCTCCCGACGGTCCCCGCCGCGACCGAAGATGCGGCTGAAGAACCCGCCGCTTTCGCCTTCACCGACCACGTCGGGGCGATAGGTCACCTCGAAGGTGCCTGTGTCACGATCCTGCTCGTCCACCAGCAGCCCGGCGCGATCCAGGAGCGTCCCCATTTGCGCCCACATCCGGTCGAAGGCGCTCCCGATGACCAGCACCGGCTGGCCTTCATGTTCCGTCTGGTGGAGTTCGGTCGGCCGGTCACCGAGGGTCTCGGCGACCCGGGCGCTGCCTTCCGGCATTTCGCCGGTGGCCAGGAAGACGCGGAGGCGATTGAGCATCTCGGCCTCCAGTTCCGGGTCGGAGGGCCGCATGGCCCAGCGCCAGGTCTCGCCCTCGGGCTCCTCGGATGCTCCCCTGTGCGATATGTAGATCGCGGAGCGCCCGTTGTCGCGTTCGACGCGTAGCCGGTACTTGTCCCGGGTGTTGGCGTCGTACACGTTTCCAAGGGCCCGTGCGAAGATGTTCTGGCTACCCCGGAGCGGGATGCCGGCCCGGTCCTCGGCCCACTCCGTCTCCATGATGCCGACCTGGGGCTCGTTGCGCTCCAGACGCAGGTTCTGGCTGTCCCAGAAGGTGGCAAGGCGATCCCACAGTTCCTCCGGGGGCGCCTCGACGCTGAGCCAGCGGACGCTGCCTTCGCGCATTAGCTGGACGTCGGCGGACTCGGGGAGGACGCGGGCATCGGTCTGCACCGGTGCGCTGGTGTCGGCCGGCTGGCGCTGCTGCTGACGGGCCTGGGAGTCCTGCTGCATCTCGCGGGCGCTGACACGCTCGCCCGGCGCATCCGGGATGCGGTAGGCGCGTTCGCTGTCGGGCGCAATCAGGTCCGGGGGGACTTCGAGGTTGTCCATCTGCCGGCTCATTTCGTACTGGGGGCCGGTCTGGCGGTCGCCCGAGGTGGAACACCCGGCGATGGCGAGGCTCGTGGCCAGGGCAAGGGCGGTGCGAGTCGCGCGGCGGCGGAGCGGGGCGGAGTCTTTCATGTCGGGGTTCAGACCTCTATGCCGGCCTGGCGCATGGCGTCCAGGACCGGCGCATGGAAGGGTTCGGACAGCGGAGTCAGGGGGAGACGGATACCGTCCTCCATGAGTCCCATGCGATGCAGTGCCCACTTGACCGGAATCGGGTTGGCCTCGAGGAACAGCGCGGAATGCAGGCCGTCCAGCTGGCGGTTGATTGCGCGGGCTTCGTCCGGTCGGCCCTCGCGGACGGCGCGGCACATGGCGGCCATCAGACGGGGGGCGACATTCGCCGTGACCGAGATGATCCCGTGGCCACCCGCCAGCAGGAAGGCGAGTCCGTTGCCATCATCGCCGCTGTACAGGTCCATGCGGGTGCCGACCCGCGCGACCAGTTCGGCGGTCCGCTCGTTACTCGCCGTGGCCTCCTTGATCCCGATGATGTTCGGGATGTCGGCCAGGCGATCCACGGTTTCGGGCAGCAGATCCACCGCGGTCCGGCCGGGGACGTTGTACAGGATCTGCGGGATGTCGACGGCCTCGGCGATGGCCTTGTGATGCAGGTAGAGGCCTTCCTGGGTCGGCTTGTTGTAGTACGGCGACACCAGCAGGCAGGCATCCGCGCCACCTTCCTTCGCGCAACGGGTCAGCGCGATGGCCTCGCGCGTGGAGTTCGCGCCGGTGCCCGCGATCACCGGGAGGCGCCCGGCCACGGTCTTCACCGTGTGGGCAATCGCCTCGCAGTGTTCATCGAAATCGAGGGTCGCGGACTCGCCGGTGGTGCCGACCGCGACAATGGCATCGGTGCCGGCCTCGATGTGGAATTCCAGGAGCCGATCCAGCGCCGGCCAGTCCAGGCTGCCGTCCGCGTGCATCGGGGTCGCCAGTGCGACCATGCTGCCTTGAAACATCGACTCCTCCAACATCGGGAATGGTGCAGTCTAACGGGCGGGTGACAAGGCATTCAAGATTCCCGCGGCCGGCATGCCACCGATGCCCGGTTTCGCGCGGCGCGACGCCGTTGGCGCCGCCGGGGCAAGGTGGTATGTTGCGAGCCATCATGCCTGTTGCCGCTTTCATGCCGAGTCCCACCCGGGAATGGCCCGTCCCCGTTCCCGCACGCAGCCGGCGGGTGCCGCATGGCTGAAGTGGTCGGTACGGGTGCCCATACCCACCTGATCCTTAATCTGATCGGGCCCGACCAGCCGGGGCTGGTCTCCAGCGTGACCCGCGTGATCGTGGATACCGGCTGCAATCTCGAATCGAGCCGGATCACGGTCGTGGGCGGGTACTGCTGCATGGCGCTCAGTGCCAGCGGCAACTGGAAGACCCTGGGCACGCTGGAATCGCGTCTGGAGCGCCTCGAAGCCGAGATGGGGCTGGTGGTGGTGGCGCGTCGCGGGCCACTGGAGGAGCGTGCCGAGGCCGCCATGCCGTATGCCGTGGATGCGGTCGCCCTGGATGCGCCGGGGCTGCTGAATGCCCTCGCCGATTTCTTCACCAGCCGCGGGGTCAACCTGCGCGACGTTCAGACCCGTGTCTACATTGCCCAGCAGACCGGGGCGCGCATGTTCGTGGCCAACATGGTGGTGGATATCCCCGCCGGGCAGCACCTCGCCAGCCTGCGCGGCGAATTCATGGATTTCTGTGACGAACTGAACGTGGATGGCGTGCTGGACCCGATCAAGGCCTGAAGCCGCCGGGTACGCGGCCTTCCGCTTCGAGACCCACGAATCAAGGAGCACGCCTGATGAGCATCGCAATCAACCAACCCGTCCCCGCTGACCTGCGCGTCCCGGCGACCGGCGACCAGACCCTGGGCCCGGCCGACTTCCAGGGCCGGATCGTGGTCCTGTACTTCTACCCCAAGGACAACACGCCGGGCTGCACGAACGAGAGCCGCGACTTTGCCGCCAGCCTGGATGCGTTCCAGGAGGCCGGCGCCGTGATCCTGGGTGTGTCCCGCGACAGCGTAAAGAGCCACGAGAACTTCCGCACCAAGCAGGAACTGACGTTCGACTTGTTGAGCGATGGCGACGAGACGCTGTGCAACGCCTTCGATGTCATCAAGATGAAAAACATGTATGGCAAGCAGGTGCGCGGCATCGAGCGTTCCACCTTTCTGATCGATGCCGACGGCGTGCTGCGCAAGGAGTGGCGCAAGGTGAAAGTGCCGGGCCACGTGGACGAGGTCCTCGCGGCGGTGCGCGAACTCGCGGGGAGCTGACCCCCTTACCCTACCCCCGTTCCGGAGGTGCCATGAACGCGACCGACCAGGATCCGAAACGCCTGCTTGTCCTGGACACCAATGTCCTGATGCACGACCCCACGGCGCTGTTCCGCTTCAAGGAACACGACATCTTCCTGCCCATGGTTGTGCTCGAGGAGCTGGATCGCGGCAAGAAGGGGGTTTCCGAGGTCGCGCGCAACGTGCGCCAGGTCTCGCGTTTTATCGACGAACTCACCACCGGCGCGCAGCACGAACAGATCGCCGCCGGGCTGCCCCTGCAGGCCGACTCCCTCAGCGAATCGACGTTCGCACCCAGCGGCCGCCTGTTCTTCCAGACCCGCAATCTCAACGCCAGCCTGCCGGCCTCCCTGCCGGGGTCCTCGGCCGACAACGACATCCTCGCCACCGCCCAGGCGCTGAAGTCGGAATACCCCGATACCCCGGTCACGCTGGTGTCCAAGGACATCAACCTGCGCATCAAGGCCGCGGTGATCGGCCTGCACGCGGAGGACTATTACAACGACCAGGTGCTGGACGATGTCAGCCTGCTGTTCTCGGGCATGACCGAGCTGCCGGCCGATTTCTGGGAAACGCATGGCACCAGGATGGACTCCTGGCAGGAATCCGGGCGTACCTACTATCGCGTGACCGGGCCGCTGGTCGCGGAGTGGCAGCCCAACCAGTTCGTCTACCGCGAGGGGGAGAACCCGCTGTCCGCGATCGTCCTGGAGATCGACCAGCCGAACGAGTCCGCGGTGATCGAACTGGTCGACGACTACATGACCCCGCGCCACAGCGTCTGGGGCATCAATGCCCGCAATCGCGAACAGAACTACGCACTCAACCTGCTGATGGATCCCGAGGTGGATTTCGTCTCCCTGCTGGGCGCCGCCGGCACTGGCAAGACCCTGCTGACCCTGGCCGCCGGCCTCGCGCAGACGCTGGAAGACAACACCTACAAGGAGATCATCATGACCCGGGTCACGGTCCCGGTGGGCGAGGACATCGGATTTCTGCCCGGGACCGAGGAAGAGAAGATGACGCCCTGGATGGGGGCGCTGATGGACAACCTGGAGGTGTTGTCCAAGTCCGAGGGCGCCGGGGAATGGGGCCGTGCGGCCACCAACGACGTGCTGACCAGCCGCATCAAGATCCGCTCGCTGAATTTCATGCGCGGACGCACCTTCCTCAATCGCTACATCATCCTGGACGAGGCCCAGAACCTGACCTCCAAGCAGATGAAAACCCTGATCACCCGTGCCGGGCCGGGGACCAAGGTGGTGGCGCTGGGCAACATCGCCCAGATCGACACCCCGTACCTGACCGAGACCTCAAGCGGCCTGACCTACGTGGTGGACCGCTTCCGCAACTGGACCCACAGCGGGCACATCACACTCACCCGCGGCGAGCGCTCGCGGCTGGCGGACTACGCCTCGAATCACCTGTAGGGGTTGTCGGATGTGCCCCGTCGTTGCGGGGCGCAAGAGGAGGGACTAGCCGTCCTCGCTGTAGCGTACGCAGGCGCGGTCGGTCTCCCACAGGGTCAGCGCGTGCATGCGCAGGCCCGGGCGGTTCAGGCGCTCCGCCATCTGGCGGAAGAACCA
>JBJHBC010000104.1:0-7841 GCA_050485285.1 Thioalkalivibrio sp. | reverse complement strand
CCGCCGACCAGGATGCGATGGGCGGCCAGATCGGCCTCGGTCAGCGGCGAATGGTCGGCCTTCTCGGTGACCGCGAAACGGGTCTCGTAAAGCTCGAGAATGGCGTGGCCGGCCGCGTCGGCCAGGCCCGAGACCTCGTGCATCAGGGCGGTAAGGGCCGCGTCCTTCGGCGGAGCATGCATGGGGAACTCCCGTTTTCCCGAAATATCCCCTGTAGCTTGGCAGGGTTGGCGCGCCGGGGAAACTCCAGCGGGCGCCTCAATTACAACGGAGATCAGCCGTCGAGGTAGTCGCGCACCATGTACAACGCGGCGATGGAACGGGCCTCGGTGAGATCCTCGCGCGCAACCAGCTCGGTGAGACAATCCAGCGACCAGGGCACCACCTCGATCGCCTCGGGCTCGTCGCCCTCGGCCACCTGCGGGTAGAGGTCCTCGGCCAGTACCAGATGGGTCTGGTGGGCCATGTAGCCGGGCGCCACGGTCAGCGCGCCCAGGTGGGTCAGGCGCTGTCCGGCGTGCCCCACCTCCTCCATGATCTCCCGGTTGGCGGCGGCCAGGATATCCTCGCCCGCCTCGATCCGCCCCTTGGGCAGGCCCAGCTCGTAGCGGTGGGTGCCCGCGGCGTATTCGCGGATCAGGAGGATTGTCCGGTCGGCCTGCACCGGGGCGATGATCACCGCACCATGGCCGCGGCTGACCAGGCGCTCAAAGCAGGTGCGCGCGCCATTGCTGAACTCGAGGTCCAGCTCTTCCACCTCGAACAGGCGGCTGCTGGCGACCGTTCGCCGCCCCTGGACATCCGGCTTGTCTCGGCTCATGCGCCCTCCCGGGCGGTCAGTGGCTGTTGCGCAGACGCACCAGGGTCCGCAGTTCGCCCTCGAACAGGGTGTCGAACATGAACCCGTGATCGGAGGCCACCACCTCGAACCCGTCCTGCGCGGCCGGCTCGGTCTCCGCCAGGCGCAGATCCAGATCACCCCAGCTCACGGCCATGGTGACGCGCATCGGGAAATAGCCGTCGAGGAAGCGGCGAACGAACGGGCCGTTTTCCAGGCGATAGACGCCGTCCCCCTCGTGCTCGACGATCTTCATGCGCGCGGTCACACAGACCTCGGCGTCCTTCTCCACCCCGCGCAGGTCCACGCGATCGCCCTCGGCGCGCGCGGATTCGATGTTGCGGGTGGACTCGACCTGGAGTTCGTCGATGGTCGCCTCATTGTACACAATGACCATGCGCCGAATGGCCGCCACATCGTTGTGGCACTGGCGCAGGTCGGCCCATCCGTCCTCCAGGGAGGAGGCCGTGATGCGGATCTGATTCTGGTGGTGATGCGGCGTCCGGTCCGGCTCCTCCAGCAGGAAGGTCAGCTCCGGGCTGGTCGTCTGGGTCTGGTCCGGGGAGACCGTCTCGCCCCACAGGGCGTCGTCCTCCAGCGGATCGTAGTCCGGATCGTTCGGATCCATTGCCAGGGTGGGGCCCGGCAGGGCCAGAAACGCGACAAGAAGCGGCGCGGGCAGAAGCCGCACCTGGGGTACCATGAGAGCCATAATCAATCCCCTCGATCATGTGGCCGTCTGCTGTGGACCCGCAAAACCCCGAAAAAAATCCGCACGCCCCCGCGCTCGCCGTGGACTGGAGTCGCATCGACACCGTGCTGTTCGACATGGACGGCACGCTGCTGGACCTGCACTTCGACAACCGCTTCTGGCGCGAGCTGATCCCGCGGGAGTACATCCGCTGCCAGCCGGACGACCCGGAATGCGCACGCCGCCGCCTGGAGGACGAGATGCAGCGGGTGCGCGGCAAGCTCGAATGGTACTGCGTGGATCACTGGACGCGCTTCACCGGGCTGGACATCCTGGGCCTGAAACGCGAACTGGCCCATCATATCGCCCTGAAACCGCATGCCGATGCGTTGCTGGCCGCCCTGCAACGCGCCGGCCGGCGGCGGGTGCTGGTGACCAACGCCCATCCGCAGGTCTACGCCTTCAAGCACCGGCTCACCCGCATCGGGGACCGACTGGACACCATCGTCTCCGCCCACGATCTCGACTGCGCCAAGGAAGACGGCGACTTCTGGAACCGGCTGCAGCGCGTGGCCCCGTACGACCCCGGGCACACCCTGCTGGTGGACGACAACCTGCTGGCGCTGGCAAGCGCCGCCGGGGCGGGCATCGCGGAGCTGCGCGGCGTGCGCTACCCGGACGAGCGCGGCGACCCCATGCACTCGGAGGACTTCGTGCTGCTGGAGTCGCTGGCCGATCTGATGTCCGGCCTGCCCGCCGCGAGAGACCGGGCCGGCGATCCGGCAGCTACTTGACCGGGGTCGGCAGGTTGCGGATCAGGTCCAGACGGATCTGCACCGACCGGCCTTCGCACTCGCCATCCAGCCAGTGAAAACCCTCCGCCTCGCGCACTTCGCGGGGCGTTACCTTGCCCCACCAGGCTTGACTGGAACCGGGCTCGGCCCAGTTCAGTTGCAGGGTTTCGCCGGTGAGGATGGCGATCTCCAGGCGCTCGGAGACATGGCGGGGAATGGCGGAATCGGTCATCGGGGCGGTTCGCGGTAGTCGGTCGGGTCGGGGATGCCGGCCACGGCGAACGCGGTGCGCCGAGCCTGGCACTGCGGGCAGCGCCCGCACTGGCGCGATTGTGCCAGAAGGCAGCTCCAGGTGCGGCGCCAGTCGATCCCCAGCGGATCCGTCGTGGCGATAATCTCCGCCTTCGACTGCTCGATCAGCGGCGCCTCGACCTGCAGGCCCGGGACCAGGGTCCCGGCCAGCGCCGAGACCTGCTGCACGAACCCGGGCTGCGAGCCCGGCCCATGCCCCTGATCCTCGCGGTTCAGCGCCAGCAGGATGCGACCGGCCCCGTGATGCTCGGCCAGGTTGACCGCCAGCGCCAGCACCAGCAGATTGCGCTGGGGCAGCGGTACGTGCCCGACCCAGTCGTTGCGCCGGGTAAAGGCCGAACGCAGGGACTGCAGGTCCAGCGCAATGGGTGTAGCGCCGTAGCTTTCGGCCAGATACTCCACCGCCGCCCATTCACGAGCCGCATTGCGCTGGCCGTAGTCGACCCAGACGGCGCGCAGCAGCTGTCCGGCGGCGTGGCGCCGCGCCAGCAGGGCGCTGCTCTCGATGCCGCCGGAGAGCAGGAGCAGATCGGGGGATTCGGGCCGAACGGATTCCATTCGGGCACCATACCGCACAGCGCGAGAAGACGGAGACCACGCGGTGATTGAACAACTACGCAGCCACTGGCAGCGCCTGCTGGGCGCCGAACGCAGTGATCGCGCCGAGGGCGATCCCGAACAGCGCCTGCAGCGCGCCGCCGCGGCACTGATCATGGAGGTCTGCCGCGCCGACTTCGAGCTGCGCGCGGAGGAACTCGAATCGGTACGTGGCAGCCTCATCGAATTGTTCCACCTGGACAACGATACCGCGGATGCGCTGCTGGAGATCGCGCAGGAGGAGAGCGACGCGCTGATCTCGATCCACCCGATGGTGCGCGAGGTCAATGCGGCCTTCGATGCCGAGCAGAAGGCCGACATCCTGCGCGCCCTGTGGCGCGCCGCCTGGGCCAACCGCGACCTGCACAAGCGTCAGGAGGCCGTCATCCGGCACCTCGCGGACCTGCTCTACGTCCCGCATTCCACCTTTATCCGGACCAAACACGAGGTGCTGGGCGATGCGGCCGATCCGGACTGATCGGGGAGTTCGCTGATGGGTGACCCGGGCACCCTGCTGGCCGCGCTGGCGGTGGGCATCCTCGGCGGCGTGCACTGCCTGGGGATGTGCGGCGGTATCGTCGGCGCGATCTCCATGGGCCACGGTCGCCGCGGTCCGGGGCTGGACCTGCTGCTGGCCTACAACCTCGGGCGCATGGCGAGCTATGTCATCGCCGGGGCCCTGGCCGGATGGCTGGGGGCCAGCCTGCTGGGCGGCCTTCCGGCCGGCCAGGCGATCCTGCAGGGCTTCGCCGCGATTTTCCTGATCCTGCTCGGGTTCTATCTCGCCGGGTGGTGGCCGATCCTGGCGCGCCTGGAACAGGCCGGCGGGGTGCTCTGGCGGCGCATCGAACCGCTGGGGCGACGCTTCCTGCCGGTGCGCCATGCAGGACAGGCCCTGGTGGTCGGCGGCCTGTGGGGCTGGTTGCCCTGCGGGCTGGTGTACAGCGTGCTGGCCTGGTCCCTCGGCGCCGGCGGGGCCCTGGAGGGGGCCGCGCTGATGGGTGCCTTTGCCCTGGGCACGCTGCCCAATCTGCTGCTGATGGGCGTATTCGCCGCGCGTCTGGCGGCCTTCGTGCGCCGCCCCTGGGTCCGCCGGATCGCCGGCGGCGGGGTCGCGCTGTATGGGGTCTGGATGCTGCTGAGTGTGGCGATGTGATGCCCCGCCCGTGCGGGCGGGGCATCATTCGGAAAGCCCCGGGTGGGGCTCAGTCCACGAAAAAGTCGCGCGAGAAGCGCACCGGCAGCACACGTTCGCTGCCCGCCGGGGCAACATCGATTGCGAAGTCGAGGGTCTCGCCGCTGCGAACCGTCACCTCCGACAGGAAGTAGATGGCATCACCATCCTGGATCTCGCGGAAACGCAGGTTGCGCATCTGGTCGTTCATGTTGGTGGCCGAACCGGTCACCTCGGCGGAGACCGCCTGCAGACCGTTATCGCCCCGCTCCATCACGCTGACGTTGACCATCGCCCGGTTGGAACTGCGCCGCACGTCATAAGCCCGCGCGACCTCCGGCGACAGGAAGGTGGTGTTGATCACGTTGTAGTGGACAACGTACTTGTCGAACTCCGCCTCGTTGGCGGATGCGATCGAGCTGCCGAGAGCGACCGCCGCCAAAGCGACGAGAAAGCCGGTGAAGACCCGATGCACTCTTGCCATGGCTGACTCCTTTGCCTGATGGGGAAAGCGGGGCCCTGCGGAGACAGGCTCTCAGGTACCCCTGTCTTCGAGTCTAGCCGCTTTTGCTGCGATTGAAACGGGGGGTAGCGGCATGGGCGCCGGCCACCGCCCGGCGGATTCAGAAAGAGCGGACGATAATCAGCAGGATATAGAGCCCGACCAGGGCGATCATCGGCGAAAAATCAATCGCGCCGGTGTTCGGCAGGGCGCGGCGCAGCGGGCCGAGAATGGGGCGGTTCACCGCCCCGGCCAGGCGCATGATGGGGTTGTTGGCGGCGCCGCCGCCCCCGGCCTGGATCCAGCTCATCACCACCTCGACGATCAGCGCGATGATGAAGACCCAGATCACGGTGGTCAGCAGCTCGCGGATCGCCACGGCCAGGATGAGTCCGAGCCCCACGTCCACGCCAACGATGAGCACGCGCAGCCAGATCTCGATGAACTTGAGCACGATCATCAGCACGATCGCGGCGAGATCGACCCGTCCCACGGACGGAATCACCGGCCGCAGCACCCGCAGCGGCGGATCGGTCAGCATCACGATGGTCTGCGAGATCGGGTTGTAGTAGTCGGCCCGCACCAGGCCGAAGATCGTCCGCAGGATCAGCAGGATGATATAGATCCCGAAGACAACGCTGACGAGGAAGATGGCGATCTCTTGTCCGGTTCCGGCGGCGGGCATGCGGGCTCCTTCGATCCGACAGGTTAATCGCCCATTCTCGGGCAAGGTCGGCGGGATGCCAAGCTGCGTCGCGCAGCCTGCCCCGGCCGCGCGGCTCAGCCTACGTTGCGGGCATCCATGCAGTCGCGCACCCGGGTGGCGATCTCCTCGATGGAGAGCTCGGTGACATCCAGGTGGGGGATCCGCCAGATATCGAAGAATTCCTGGATCGCCACGCATTCCGCCCGACACTGCGCCAGACTCGCGTAGCGGCTGTCGGGCCGACGGCCCTCGCGGATCTGCGCCAGACGCTGCGGGGTGATCGTCAGCCCGACCAGACGCCCGCCCAGCCCCCGCAACCCCTCGGGCATATGCGGGATATCACCCTGACGCAGGTCCTCCGGCACCAAGGGGTAGTTGGCGGCGAACAGCCCGTAGTTCATGGCCAGATAGAGGCTGGTCGGCGTCTTGCCCGAGCGCGAGGCCCCCAGCAGCACCACGTCGGCGACCGACAGGTCCTGGGTGGCGAGGCCATCGTCATGGGCCAGGGTATAGTTCAGCGCCTCGATGCGCCGGTCGTAGCGGCTGACGTCGCCCATGCCATGGGCCCGGCCGGAAACCGACTGCGACGCGACCCCCAGCAGGCCCTCCAGTCGCTCCACCTGCTCGCCGAAGACATCGATCACCGGCACCGGGCAATGGCGCAGATCGGCCCGCAGGTCGGCATTCGCCAGGGTCGCGACCACCAGGGCCGGCTGCGGACCGGCCTCGGCCCGGGCGAACACGCCGGCCAGGCGGCCGGGGGTCTGCACGAAGGGCAGCCGGTGCCAGGCCGGATCGACATCCGGGAACTGGGTGAAAAGCGAGCGCGCCAGCGTCTCCGCGGTGATCCCCGTCCCGTCCGAGACCAGGTAGACCTGCGGGCACTGGGCAACGGAATCCGTCATCACCGCGAGCCGTCGCCCGCGCCCCGCACCCGGGCCAGCTGCTCCCAGGTGGACAACAGCGAATCCGGATTCAGGGACAGCGACTCGATGCCCTCGTTCATCAGCCAGGCCGCCAGCTCCGGGTAGTCGGACGGGGCCTGGCCGCAGATCCCGACGTACTTGTCGGCGCGACGGGCGGCCCGGATGGCCATGCTCAGAAGCGCCTTCACCGCATCGTCGCGCTCGTCGAACGACTCCGCCACCAGCCCGGAGTCGCGGTCCACCCCCAGGGTCAGCTGGGTCAGATCGTTGGAGCCGATGGAGAAGCCGTCGAAATGCTCGAGAAAACGCGCCGCCAGCAGCGCGTTGGACGGGATCTCGCACATCATCACGACCTTCAGACCGTTCTCGCCGCGGCGCAGCCCCTCCTCGCCCAGCACCCGGATCACGTCGGCGGCCTCGGCCAGGGTGCGCACGAACGGGACCATGATCTGCACGTTGTCCAGCCCCATGTCGTCGCGTACCCGGCGCAGGGCCTCGCACTCCATCGCGAAGGCCGGGCGGAAGGTCTCCGAGCGGTAGCGCGAGGCCCCGCGAAAGCCCAGCATCGGGTTTTCTTCCTGCGGCTCGTAGCCACGCCCCCCGATCAGGTGGGCATACTCGTTGGACTTGAAGTCGGACAGGCGCACGATCACCGGCTCCGGCGCGAAGGCCGCCGCCAGCGTCGCGATGCCCTCGGACAGCTTGCGTACGAAGAACTCGCGCGGGCCGTCGTCGAACCCATGCAGCCGCTCGGCGATGCGCTCCTGAACCTCGGGGTCCAGCCGGCCCGGGTCCTCGGCGTAGTCCAGCAGCGCCAGCGGATGCACCCCGATGGTGCCATTGATGATGAACTCCAGCCGCGCCAGGCCGATCCCGGCATGCGGAAGCCGCGAGAAGGCATAGGCACGACCCGGGTTGGCCACGTTCAGCATCAGCTTGACCGGCAGCTCCGGCAGTTCGCCGATGTCGGTCTTCTTGACCGTGTAGTCGAGCTTGCCGGGGTAGACGTGCCCGTCATCCCCCTCGGCACAGGAGACGGTCGCCTGCATCCCGTCGCTCAGCACCTCGGTTGCATTGCCGCAGCCCACCACCGCCGGAATGCCCATCTCGCGGGCGATGATCGCCGCATGACAGGTGCGTCCGCCACGGTTGGTCACAATCGCGGCGGAGCGCTTCATCACCGGCTCCCAGTCGGGGTCGGTCATGTCCGCGACCAGGATGTCGCCTTCCTCCATGGTGTGCATGGCATCCGGGGAATCCAGCACGCGCACGACACCGGCCCCGATCTTCGCGCCGATCGC
>JBJHBC010000103.1:0-7911 GCA_050485285.1 Thioalkalivibrio sp. | reverse complement strand
GCTTCGGGGCGGGTGGAATCGGCCGAGGCCCTGCTGCGCTGGGATCACCCGGACTATGGCGCGATCCGCCCGGACACCATGGTGCGCGCGGCGGAGGGGACCGATCTGATGCCGCGCCTGACCCACTGGGTCTTCAACACCGCGTTGCGCCAGTGCGCCGAATACCGCCAGGCCGGGCTGGGCGTCGGGGTGTCGGTGAACTTTTCCGCGGATGATCTGCAGGAGCCGGAGGTGGTGGACCTGGTGGCCCAGTCGCTGGACCTCTGGGGCGTGCCACCCGAGCAGGTCACGATCGAACTGACCGAGACGGCGGTGATGGAGAGCCACGATGCCACCGCGCGCGATGCCCTGCACAGCATGAAGGGGCTCGGGCTGCGCCTCTCCATGGACGACTTCGGCATCGGCTATTCATCCATGGAGCGGCTGCTGCGCATGCCCCTGGACGAACTCAAGATCGACATGACGTTTGTCCATGAGCTCACTGCCAGCCCCCCGCATCAGCGCATCGTGGAGTCGATGGTCGGTCTTGGACACAAACTGGGCCTGACGGTCGTGGCCGAAGGGGTCGAGGACGAGGACACGCTGACCCGCCTGCGGGCCCTGGACTGTGATCTGGTACAGGGGTTCTACCTCGGCCGGCCGGCCCGCCTGGAGCATTTCAAGGCGCAGTTCTCGGACCCGCGTGCGAACCTGGGCTGAACGCGCCCCTTCACTGCGTGCGGGTGCCCGCCAGTACGCCGATCCAGTAGTCCGCCAGCTGCTCGCGGGCCCGCGGGCTGTGGGCGCGGCCGACGCCCTTGGTGTCCCAGCCGACGCTGGCATCGGTACCGCAGTAGGGTGGCAGGACATGCGCCGGTGTGGGGTGGCGCGGCAGATACTCGGTGACATCGTAGACCTGGCCGTGGATGGCCATCCAGCAGTTGCCGGGCTGGTCATGCCGGGCCAGTTCCTCCTTCGTGATGACCGGTGCGGCGGGCGCTTCGTCGGCGCGCTCGACGGCGGGGACGGGTTGGGGATCCGGACCCAGCCAGTCGATGGCCAGAAGGGTCAGCAGGCTGGCTACGAATGCGACCAGGGCGGTGTAGGCAATGCGGCCGGGCAGGGTCATAGCAGGTGGAAGGCCTCCGAGTGAATGCGTCGCCTCGGGACGCCCTGAGCGCGCAGGATCGCGCGCAGGTGTTGCTCAAGGGGCGGGGGCCCGCAGATCCAGACCTCGCGGCCCATGAGATCGGGGCACTGGGCCAGCAGCCAGGCGGCGTCCAGCAGACCGGATGTGTTGCGTTCGTGGATCGCCAGGGACACGGTCGGGAGGTTCGCGCACAGAGCCTCCAGTTCGCTGGCGTAGTGGGCCTCGCGACGCGTGTTCGCGGCGTAGATCAGCTGCGTCGAGGGGTGGAGTGGTTCTGCCCCGTGCGCCAGGGCGCGGACCGCCCCGACAAACGGCGTGATCCCGATACCGGCGCCCACCCACAGGGCGGGGCGTGACCGCGGTCGCCTGGGCAGGAAGTCGCCATACGGGCCCTCGAGCCGGACCGCGCTGCCCGCCGGAAGATGCTGCAGGGCTCGGGTGGCATCCCCCAGGGCCTTGACCCCGATGCGCAGCCGTTCGGCCCCGGGTGCGGAGGTCAACGTATAGGGGTGTTCCTCGCCGCACCCGCTTGCCAGCGACGGATCCAGCGGGGTCAGGTAGACGAACTGGCCGGGCTGGTGGGCCATGGGGGTCCCGTTTTCGGGTGTCAGTTCCAGCTCCACCAGGTCCGGTCCCAGGGAGTTCACGGCGTCCACCCGGTAGCGGCGCGCGCCCAGACGCGGGGACAGCACCTTGCGCCAGAGGATCGCGGCCAGGGCGAGCGCGCCCAGCAGCCACCAGGGCCAGGAAACGGTCGCCAGCGGAACGGCGTGCAACAGCGCGAACACCAAAGCTGCGGCGGAGACCAGGTGCAGGCGCTTCCAGCGGGCGTAGCCGGGTTCGCCGAAGAACTTGAAGGTCGGCGCGAGGAATACGACCAGGGCCAGCAGCGCCGCCCAGCCGGCCCAGATGGTGGCGTGATCGAACGGCGGGAACAGGCGATTCGTCGCAGCCGCCACGGAGGTGGTCAGTCCGCCCATGCCCACCAGCCACACATGCAGCAGGACCAGCAGGAAACCGGCCCAGCCGAGCATGTGGTGGATCGACCACAGGCGGGTCAGGCCTCCGAACCAGCGGTCCAGTCCGGGGATGCGGATACTGAGGATGGCGGTCAGCAGGATGAGCGTGAGCGCGAGCACGCCGGTTGTGCGGATCAGCCAGTAGAGGAGTGCCGTGGTGTCGAGGGAGGGGGGCGCGAGGGTGCCACTGGCCGCGAGCGGCAGAAGGATCAGCAGCGCGAGGGCCAGCTCACCAGCGCGGGCGGCGCGCAGCATCGGGACGGGGTTGTTCAGGGGCCATGCATCGAGTATGCGGCGGACCTGAATCGCCGTGCAATCCTGCCTGTGGGGGTCACCCCTGGCCCGCCGCACGGTTGCCTCGCGTGCGCAGGTACAGGTGGATCACGATCCAGTCGTACAGGGCGTGGGTGACGATGACCACCAGCAGGTTGCCGGTGAGGTGGTACAGCACCCCGAGGTACAGCCCGATGATCGTGGCGAACACGAAATACAGGCGGCTGATCGAATGGGCCAGTCCAAAGATCACCGCGGCGGCGATGATGGCCCACTCCGGGGACCAGCGTTCGGTCAGCCACCCCTGCAGCACGCCCCGCACCAGCAGCTCTTCGCCCACGCCCGCGAGGATGGAGATCAGCAGTACGGCGCCGGGCAGGGCGTGGCGAAACAGCCGATGCACAAAATCCCGCACCTGATCGGCCAGGGCACGATAGGGCTCCCAGCCGCTGATCGCGAGCGCACCCAGCAGCATCAGCATGGGCAGTACGGCGAGGGCGCCCAGCGCGGCGGCGTCCAGGCTCCACTCGATCCGCTCGGCCAGCGGGATCCCGGCGATGCGGGCCAGGAGCAGGGCGAGCGGGATCAGCGCGGCCTGGAAGGCCAGGCCGGCCAGCAACGGGTGTCGCGCGATCGCTTGCTGGAAGCTCATGGGTGGTGGGCCGGTGCGTGTGGCTTCATCCGCGAGAGGATGCCCGATTCCGGGGGCGGCTGTCCCGAAACGAAAAACCCCCGCGCCGGACGCGGCCGGGCGGGGGCGGTTGAGCACCTGGATGGCCGGTGGCAGCCACCCGGGCAAAGGCGGCGTCAGGTCTTCGCCTCCTCGATGCGGATCAGGGCCAGTTCGTGGAACAGCCCCTTCATCAGGCTGACGCACATCAGCAGCAGTACGATGACGAACGGCAGGCCGGTACTGACGGCCCCGGCCTGCAGGGCGTTGAGGGCCGCGGCCCCGCCGACCGCCAGCAGGACACCGGCGACCACGCCCTCGGTGGTGGCCCAGAACAGGCGCTGGGACTGCGGGGCATCGGTCTTGCCGCCCGAGGTGATGGAATCGATCACCAGCGACCCGGAATCCGACGAGGTGATGAAGAACACCAGCACCAGAGCGATGGCCAGGAACGAGGTGATCGCCGTGAACGGCAGGTGTTCCAGCATCTGGAACAGCGCCAGCGACGAGTCGGAGATGCCGTCGGCCAGGGCGCCGATCCCCTCGCGTGCCTGGTCCAGGCCGGAGCCGCCGAAGGCGCTCATCCAGATCACCGTGACCAGGGTCGGCACCAGCAGCACGGCCGTCACGAACTGGCGCACGGTGCGCCCGCGCGAGACACGCGCGATGAACATGCCGACGAACGGCGACCAGGAGATCCACCAGGCCCAGAAGAAGATCGTCCAGGCGTGGTAGAAGGTCTCGTCCTCGCGCCCGACCGGGTTGCTGAGCGGCAGGATGTACTGCACGTAGCCGCCGACCGTAGTGCCGACGCTGGACAGGAACGCGAGGACGCCTCCCGCCACCATGACGAACAGCAGCAGCAGCGCGGCGAACAGCAGGTTGATGTTGCTCAGGACCTTCACGCCGCCATGGATGCCGCGCATGATCGACAGCAGGGCGATGATGGTCACGCCGATGATGATGGCGACCTGGGTATTCAGGCCCGAGTCGATTCCGAACAGGAACTCCATCCCCGAGGCGGCCTGCTGTGCCCCCAGGCCCAGCGAGGTGGCCAGGCCGAACATGGTGGCCAGTACGGCCAGGGTATCGATCACGTGACCGATCGGCCCCCAGACGCGCTCGCCGAGGAGGGGATAGAAGGCCGAACGGATGGTCAGTGGCAGGCCCTTGTTGTAGGCGAAGAACGCGAGCGCCAGGCCGACCACCGCGTAGATCGCCCAGGGATGCAGGCCCCAGTGATACATCGTCGCGCCCAGTGCCGCCTGGCGGGATTCCTCGGTCCCGCCCTCGATACCCAGGGGTGTGCCGAACCATTCGGTGAAGTAGCCGACGGGCTCGGCGACGCTCCAGAACATCAGGCCGATACCCATGCCGGCGGCAAACAGCATGGAGAACCAGGAGATCACGGAGAACTCCGGCTTGGCGTCCTGGCCGCCAATGCGGATGCGCCCGATCGGTAGCAGGATCAGGGCCAGACAGAACAGCACGAAGATGTTGCCGGCCGACAGGAACAGCCAGTCGAAGGTGCGGCCGATCCACTGGCGCGTGGCGTCGAGGTGTTCGTTGGCCTGTTCCGGAAAGATCAGGGACAGGATGACGAATACGACGATCAGGAATGCGCTGACCACGAAGACCGGGTTGTGCAGGTCCAGCCCCAGCGGGTTGATGTTCTGCTCGCCAATCTCGTGGTCGGTGTCGTATTCGGCTTCCAGTGCCTCTTTCTGTTTTTCGAGGTCCTGCGGATTCTCGCTCACCGTCTCCTCCTTGGCTTTTTTCCGGCATGTTGCCGCGGCCGAATGTCGGCCCGTTGCAACCCTGTCGAGTAAAGACAGTGCATCGAAAAAATGCAAAGGACCGGTCCAGAATGCGTTTTACCGGCGTGAGGGAGGAGCCCGGCGCCTCAGCGGCGCGACAGCTCGCAGAGGGCTCGAACATGGGCCGCCGCGCTGCGCCCGAGCGACGGGAAGTCGTATCCACCCTCCAGCATGGAGACCAGGCGCCCGCCAGCGTGGCGCGCGGCGACATCGACCAGGGCGCGCGAAACCCAGGCGAAGTCGTCTTCCGCCAGGTGCAGGCTGGCCAGGTGGTCGTCCCGGTGGCCGTCGAACCCGGCCGAGACCAGCACCAGCTCCGGCTGAAAGCGATCCAGGGCGGGCAGCCAGTCGCGTTCGATCGCGGCGCGAAAGGTTGCGCCGTCGGTGCCGGCGGCCAGGGGCGTGTGGATCAGGTGATCGCGTTCGGCCAGCGGTGTGCCCGGGTAGAACGGGTGCTGGAAGGAAGAGCAGTAGAGCACCCGGGGGTCTTCCCGGAAGATGTCTTCGGTCCCGTTCCCGTGGTGGACGTCGAAGTCCGCGATCGCCACGCGCGCGAGGCCATAGTGCGCCAGCGCGTGGGCGGCCGCCACCGCGATGTTGTTGAACAGACAAAAGCCCATGGCCCGCTCGCGTTCGGCGTGATGGCCGGGCGGGCGGACGGCGCAGAAGACATGGTCGGCCTTCCCCTCCATGACGGCCCGCACGCCCGCCACCCCGGCTCCGGCCGCGTGCAGCGCGGCCGTCAGCGAGCCTTTGCTCATGACGGTATCCGCGTCGAGCATCGTCTGCTGCCCGGGAGCCGGGGCGCTGGCCCGTATACGGGCGACATGCGCCGGGCTGTGGACCCGCTCGAGTTGCGCGTCGGTGGCCGGGGGCGCGTCCAGCAGGATCAGGCCTTCCAGCAGGCCCTCGTCGAGCAGGGCATTGCGGATCGCGTGCAGCCGGCCGGGTCGTTCCGGGTGGGTCGGGCCCGGATCGTGCAGCAGGCAGTCGGGGTGCGAGATATAGGCCGTATGGGTCATGGTCAGCCTCCGTCGGGGCACCTCCTGCGAGTATAGGGGGCAGACGGCGGCCGATGCGGTGGCCCCGTGCGGCCCCAGCCGGTACGGTAGGAGGAGCGATGAACCTATGGTGCAGAGGGGAACCGAATGAAGGCCTTGTTGATTGATCCCGAGCAGCAGACGATCGAAGCGGTGGATGTCGAGGGCCGCGAGGACATCGCGCGGCTGATCGGGTACGAGACGCTCGAGTCGGACGAGATCGGGCCCGACGGTGATCGCCTGTTCTTCGACGAGGAGTGCTTCCTGCGCGGGACCACCGGGCGCTTTCAGATCGACAGCGTGATCCCGGTCTCCGGCAAGGGAGTGGTGATCGGGAGCGTCGGCGATGGGGACAGCCTGAAGGATGTGGTCTCCGATCCGGCGGCCCTGCGGGCGCGGATGAAGTACCTGTAGTCAGCGCAGCTGGCTGTCCTTGGAGGCGCGCCGGTTGTAGGGGCTGGTCGCGTGGTGCTCGGCGTCCTGCGCCTCCTGGCAGGCAATGCACAGGCGCACGCCCGGCAGGGCCTGGCGCCGTCCCTCGGGAATCCGCGCGCCGCATTCCTCGCATTCGCGCAGGCTTTCGCCGGCCGGGAGTTCGCTGCGCACGCGCTGCAGGGCATCCTCCACGGTGTGGTCGATCTGCTCCTGCTCCGCTCCGTCCTTTGCCCATCCGCCTGCCATCGTGTGCCCTCCCTTATGCGCATGCCTGCAAGGTTGAGACCGCCCGGACCGGGTGTGAAGTTCCGGCGGGCCCGCCCGGGTGCTCCGTCCCTCGCGTGGCAGGGGCTATCCGTGTCCGAATTCGCGGGCGACGTAGTCGATGTCCTTGTCGCCGCGTCCGGAGAGGTTGGCCAGGATGGTCGTGCCCGGGTTCTCGCGTCCGTGTTTCATGGCCCAGGCGACGGCATGCGCGCTTTCCAGTGCGGGGATGATCCCTTCGGTGCGCGATAACTGGTAGAAGGCGTCCAGGGTCTCGTCGTCGTTGATCGCGTGGTAGGCAACGCGCTCGGTGGTCTTCAGGTAGGAGTGTTCCGGGCCGACGCCGGGATAGTCCAGGCCCGAGGCGATGGAGTGGACCGGGGCCGGGTTGCCTTCCTCGTCGGCCAGCAGCATGCACTTGAAGCCGTGGATCATGCCCGGCTTGCCGTAGGTCATGGTGGCGGAGTGCTCGCCCAGCTTGGTGCCGCGCCCCAGGGGTTCCACGCCGTTCAGCTGCACCTGTTCGTCCTCGATGAAGCCGGCGAACATGCCCATGGCGTTGGAGCCGCCGCCGACGCAGGCGACCACGTGGTCCGGAAGCTCGCCACCGCTCATCTCCAGGTACTGTTCGCGTGCCTCGATGCCGACCACCGACTGGAAGTTGCGCACCATGAGCGGGAACGGGTGCGGTCCGACCACGGACCCGATCGCGAACAGCGCCTCGTCCGCCTGCGACAGGTAGGACTGGAACGCGGAATCCACGGCCTCCTTCAGCGAGCGACCGCCGAAGGAGACGGGCACCACCTGGGCCCCCATCAGCTTCATGCGGGTGACGTTGGGGGCCTCCTTGGCGATGTCGATCTCGCCCATGTGGATCTCGCATTCCATGCCGAAGTAGGCCGCCGCGGTGGCCAGAGCCACGCCATGCTGGCCGGCGCCGGTCTCGGCGATCAGCTTCTTCTTGCCCATATGCTTGGCGAGCAGGGCCTCGCCCATGCAGTGGTTCAGCTTGTGCGCGCCGGAGTGGTTCAGGTCCTCGCGCTTGAGGAAGATGTGCGCGCCCACCGAGCGGCTCAGGTTGTGGGCGTAGTACACCGGCGTCGGCCGCCCCTGATAGTGCTTGCGGATGTAGCGCAGCTCGTTCAGGAAATCACCGGAGCGGGCGAGGGTCCGGTAGGCGTGGTTGATCTCGGCGAAATGCGGTTCCAGTTCCGGCGGCAGGAACGCGCCGCCGAATTCGCCGAAGTAGCCTTCCGGGTTGGGG
>JBJHBC010000102.1:0-7931 GCA_050485285.1 Thioalkalivibrio sp. | reverse complement strand
CGGAATACCTGACCGGCTGGACCACCGACGCCGCCGCCGGCGAACCGCTGACGCGGGTCTTCAACATCCTCAACGAGATCACGCGCAAGCCAGCGGTCAACCCCGTCGAACGCTGCCTCAAGGAAGGTCGTATCGTCGGGCTGGCCAACCACACCGTGCTGCTGCGCCGGGACGGGCAGGAATTCGCGATCGAGGACTCGGCCGCACCGATCCGCGACCGGGACGGCGAAATCGTCGGTGTCGTTCTGGTGTTCCACGATGTGACCGAAGCCCGCGAACTCGCCAACCAGCTCAGCTGGCAGGCCACCCACGATGCGCTGACCGGACTGCCGAACCGCCACGCCTTCGAGCAGCGCCTGGAGCAGCTGGCGCGCCAACCGGAAAGCCAGAAGGGGCACGAAAACCATACCCTGCTGTACATCGACCTGGACCAGTTCAAGGTGGTGAACGATGTCGCCGGCCACGTCGCCGGGGATCAGATGATCCGCCAGGTTGGCGAACTGATGCTGGACCAGGTGCGCGAGACCGACCTGCTCGCCCGCCTTGGCGGCGACGAGTTCGGCATCATCCTGACGCACTGCGACATCGCCCACGCCGAACGCATCGCCAACACCATACACACGGTCCTGGACGACCTGCGCTTCGCCTGGGAAGACCGCGTATTCCGCATCAGCGCATCCATCGGCATCATCGAGTTCCAGCCCGGCGAGCGCAGCATGAACCAGCTGCTCGCCGATGCCGACATCGCGGTCTACGCGGCGAAGAACGCCGGCCGCCGACGCTCGCACATCTTTCGCCCGGAGGATCAGGACCTGCAGCAGCACCGGCGCGAGATGGACTGGGCCACGCAGATCTCCGACGCCGTCGAACAGGGGCGCCTGGTGCTGTTTGCCCAGATGATTCACCCACTGGCCGAGCCCGAATCCGGCGCACCGCCCGCGGGACTCTCTTTCGAGGTACTCGTACGCCTGCGTAGCCAGGATGGCGAGCTGATCCCGCCCGGGGTCTTCCTGCCGGCCGCCGAACGCTTTGACCTGATTTCTATCGTCGACCGCTGGATCATCACCCGGACCTTCTCCCTGGTGGCTGACCACCTCCGCGTGCACGGCCCCGCGAGCATCGAGCACTGTGCGGTCAACCTCTCCGGCGCGACCCTGAGTGACGAGACCCTGCTGCCATTCATCCGCAACCAGCTGAGCCTGCACCACCTGCCGGGCGAGATCTTTTGCTTCGAGGTCACCGAAACGGCGGCGATCTCCAACCTGCAGGCGGCAATGCGCTTCATCCGCGAGTTGCGCGGCATGGGCTGTCGCTTCGCGCTGGACGACTTCGGCTCCGGGCTGTCGTCGTTCGCCTATCTGAAGACCCTGCCGGTGGACTACCTGAAGATCGACGGCAGCTTTGTGCGCAACATCGCCACCGACCCGGTCAACGACGCTTTGGTCGGCAACATCAACGATATCGGCCACCTGCTCGACAAAAAGACGATCGCCGAGTTTGCCGAGGACGCATCGACGATCGCCCGCCTGCGCGAGCTGAAGGTGGACTTCGCCCAGGGCTACGGGCTGCACCGCCCGCAGCCCCTGGAGGAGCTGTTCGCATTGCACAGCCCACCGCTCTGACATCGAGCGCCACGAGACGCTTCTCACCCCCCTGCGCGGGGAACACGAATCGGCCAACAGGGTCTCTAGTTTCCCCGGCCACGGTTGCGACCGAGGGCCGCCATTGGCCATTCTGTACGGCTGAACACACGTTTCGGAGCACACCGAATGACTATCCGCCCCCTGCGCGCGGGCCTGATCCCGGCCCTGTTTCTTCTCCTGCCCGGCCTGGCGCTGGCCCAGCAGGCCGATCCGCAGATGCAACAACAGATGCAGCAGCAGGAGCCGGAGACCACGGTCTACCAGGACTGGGAAGTCGCCTGTATCGAGACGCCACAGGGCGAGCGTTGCCGGATGCAGCAGACGCTGGAGATCCAGGACGAGCAGGCGCGGGGCCTGTTCCTGCAGGCGACTGTGCGTCGCGAGGGTGACCAGCACATCATCGAGATCCTGGTGCCGCTGGGCGTGGACCTGCGCCCCGGCATCCGCATGCAGGTGGACGATGCGGGCGAGGAGATGGATGCGGGCTATGTGACCTGCGTGCAGCAGGGCTGCGTCGCCGGGCGCGAACTGAACAGCGAACAGATGAGCGCGCTGCGCGGCGGACAGGCCCTGACCGTCGCCTTCCGTGCCCTGCACCAGGAACAGCCGTTCGTGTTTGACGTATCCCTGATGGGCTTCACTGACGCCAGCAACCAGCTGCAATAACCGGCGGCGCCACCAGCGACCCGCCCGACGATCACGCGATGGCGCGCGCCTCGGTCCCGTCCAATGCCGGCCGCAGATTTGCCGGCCGCGGCCGGTCGCGCGCACGGCGGGCACTGGCCACCGCCGCGGCCGCCGCACTGCTCTGGTGGATCCTGGCCGGCAGCGCCGCACTGCTGGAACCCCTCGCCCTGCTCGCCATCGTCCTGGCCGCGGTGGCGAGCCTGCTGCTGCCGGCCGGGCGACCACTGCCGTTGCGACCCGGCGCGCTTCCGGGCCTGCTGGGGTTCTTCCTGCGCAGCTCGTTCCTCGGCGGGCTGGATGTCGCCCGCCGCGCCCTGGACCCGCGCCTGCCGATCCAGCCGGACTTCCTGACCTACCGCACGGAACTGGCCCACGGCCCGCCCCTGACCCTGTTCATGGCGGTGGTCAGTCTGCTGCCCGGCACGCTCAGCGTACGCCTGGAGGGGCGCCTGCTGACCCTGCATGTGCTGGACCGGGACGCCGAGACACGCGCGGCGCTGATCGCCCTGGAACAACGGATCCGCAAGGCATTCCACGACCCGCGTGACCGCCACGCGGGTGATGACGGAGCCGCTCCATGAACCTCTTCTACCTGGCCGCCGCCCTGTTCCTGCTCGGCACCATACTGCTCGGGCTGGTCCGCGTGCTGCGCGGCCCGGGTTCCGGCGACCGCATGCTGGCCGCACAACTGTTCGGCACCACCGGGGTCACGATCCTGCTGCTGCTGTCGCTGGCACTGGACGCATCCGCCCTGGTGGACGTAGCGCTGGTATTTGCCCTTCTGGCGGTGGTTGCGGCCGTGGCCTTCGTCCGCCAGCACGGCCTGCCGGAACCCCCGGATACCCCGATCCACCGCCAGCCGCCGGATACCCCCGGCCCCAAGAGGCCCCACGATGATCGCTAATGCACTGACCGTGATCCTGATCCTCGCCGGACTGGTGTTCTTCGCGGCCGGCACCGCCGGGCTGCTGCGCTTTCCCGATGTCTATTCGCGCCTGCACGCCCTGACCAAGGCCGACAACGTCGGGCTCGGGCTGGTGATACTCGGACTGATGTTCCAGGCCGGCGGACCGGCGGACATCCTGAAGCTGCTGCTGATCTGGGTGCTGGTACTGGCGGCGGGGACCACGGCCGCGCACATGGTCGCGCAACGCACCTGGACCCACGGGGAGTTCGAGTCGGACCGATGAACGTCCTGCTGGTCCTCTTCGATCTGGTCCTGCTGGCCGGCATCGTCGGGGTCGCCTGGCGCTGCCTGGCGAGCACCGACCTGTTCCGGGCCGTCGTGCTGTTCATCACCTTCGGGCTGCTGCTCGCGCTGGCCTGGGTGCGGCTGGAGGCGCCGGACATCGCGCTGGCCGAGGCGGCGATCGGCGCGGGCATCACCGGCGCCCTGCTGCTGGTCACGCTGGAGCGCCTGCGCAGCATCATGGCCGAGCGCCGCAGCGGGCGGCCGCATACGCCACCGCCCGACCCCACCGGGCCCCATGCCCTGCTGCGCGCCCTGCATGACCCGCTGCCGGAGCGCCGGACCTTCCTCCCTGCGCTGACCTTTGCCCTGGTGGTCGGCGGGTTGCTGGTGACCGCGCTGTGGCACCAGCCGCAGTCCGTCGGGCTGGAGCCGGTGGTGGATGCGCACATGGACGTCTCCGGGGTCGATCACCCGATCACCGCGGTGCTGCTGAACTTCCGCGCGTACGACACCTTCCTGGAACTGGCGATCGTGCTGATCGCATTGCTGGGTGCGTGGTCTCTGGGGCGGCACGACCTGATCCCGGCCCGCCCGGCCCCGGGCCCGATCCTGCCCGGCACCCTGCGCCTGCTGGTCCCGGTCGCGATCGTCACCGGGGTGTACGTGCTGTGGGCCGGGAGCCACGCCCCCGGCGGGGCCTTCCAGGCCGGTGCGATCCTCGGGGCGGCCGGCATCCTGCTGGTCCTGGCGCGCCCGCGCCAGCTGCCGATGGCACCGGGCGTGCCACTGCGCCTGGGCATCTCCGCCGGGGTCGCCCTGTTCCTGCTGGTGGGGCTGTACGGACTTGCCGCCGGGCACGGCTTTCTCGGCTACGCGGAGGCCTGGGCCTATCCGCTCATCATCCTGATCGAGGTGGCGGCGACGCTGTCCATTGCCCTGACCCTGGTGGCCCTGTTCGTGGCCGGCCGCCCGGCCGGAGACGACACATGAACGGACTCGCGGAGACGGTTGCGCACACCCTGGCCCCGGGCCTGCTGTATCCCACCGGGGGCGCGATCCTGTTCGCCCTGGGCCTGTACGGGCTGATCCGCCGCCACCACCTGGTACTGCGCATCCTGGCCCTGAATATCATGGGCTCGGGCGTATTCATGGTACTGCTGGGTGTTGCCGCCCGCGGCGAGGGCCCGCCGGACCCGGTCGCCCAGGCGCTGACCCTGACCGGGATTGTGGTCGCGGTCAGTGCAACCGCCTTCGCCCTGGCCCTGGTGGTGCACCTGACGCGGCTGACCGGCCACGCAGTGATGCTGCCCGGGCCGCCCGATGACGACGCCCCGGTGGAGGACATCTCGCGCGAGGAGCACCACGCCGATGGGGGTCCGGTCGAGCAAGCCCCCGGCGAGGATCGGCCCGCGTGAACGCGATTGGCGCGGAATGGCTGCCGACGGGGATCGCCGGGCTGGTGGGGTTGTCCCTGGCCGTGGCAACCCTGGCGACGGCCTGGCCGCGCCAGGCCCATCGCATCGGCCTGCTGGGCGCGCTCGCGGTGACGGCCTGGGTGCTGGGTCTGAGCGCGACCTTCCTGGACGCCGGGCCGGACCCGGAGGCCGCCGCGACGCGGGTGGCACTGGGTGGCTGGGAGGCCCCGCTGGGCCTGATGCTGCAGCTGGACGGGCTGTCCATGACCCTGCTGGTGCTCACTGCCGTGGTGGGGCTGGCGACCAGCCTCTACAGCCTGGGCTATGTGCATGATCGCATCGAGCGGCGCCAGTTCTGGCCGCTCTGGCTGTGGCTGTGGGCCGGGCTCAACATGCTGTTTCTCTCCGGCGATGCCTTCAACCTGTACATCACCCTGGAGGTGGTGTCGCTCGCGGCGGTCGCCCTGGTGGCCTTCACCGGCACGGCCGCCGCGGTCTCCGGCGCGGTGCGCTACCTGCTGGTCAACATCCTCGGCTCGCTCAGCTTCCTGATGGGCGTGGTGCTGCTGTTCGGGGAACACGGGGTACTCGATCTGGTGCTGCTGGAGGCCCGCACCGAAGCGGGCCCGACGGAACGCATGGCGGCCGTGCTGATGACCGCGGGCCTGATGCTCAAGGCCGCGCTGTTCCCGCTGCATGTCTGGCTGGCACCGGCCCATGGCTCGGCCCCGGCACCGGTCAGCGCGGTCCTCTCCGGACTGGTGGTAACAGGCTCGTTCTACCTGATCCTGCGGCTTTGGATGGGAGTGTTTGCCCCACTGACGACCCCGGCCTTCGGCATCCTGGTCGGCCTGCTCGGGGTGGGGGCGCTGGTCTGGGGCTCGCTGCAGGCGCTGCGCGCGGGGCGGCTCAAATCCATCGTGGCCTATTCCACAGTCGCCCAGTTCGGCTATCTGCTGGTCGCCTTCCCCTTGATGCTGGTGGACCCGGGCGCCTGGCGGGTGGTGGTGTTCTTCGCGGTGGTCCACGCCCTGGCCAAGGCCTCGGTGTTCCTGGCCGCGGGCACCCTGCAGCACGCCGCCGGGCATGACCGCCTGGCCGAGCTGGGCGCGGTACTGCGGGCCCGCCCACGCACGGTGTTCGCCCTGGGGCTGGCCGGGGTCAGCCTGATGGGGCTGCCGTTCACCGGCGGCTTCATCGCCAAGTACCTGCTGCTGGAGGCGGGCCTGGGCACGGTCCTGGCCGGCAGTCTGATCGGGGTGCTGTGGGTCCTGGCGATCGCCGGCGGCGGGCTGCTGGCGGCGGCCTACGTGCTGCGCATGGTGGCCCCGGCGTTTCACCGCGGCCGCCGCGACGCCGGCGAGGCAGTGTCGCCGTGGATGGACTGGGTCCCGCTGGCTCTGGCCACGGTCGCGGCGCTGGCCGGGCTGGCCGGCGTGCTGACCCTGAACACCCTTGCCCTGACCCCGGGGGCCCCATGATGGACGGTGGCTGGCTGCTGCTCGCGATCCTGTTCAGCTCGCTGGGACCGGGCATCGCGATCTTCTTCCTGCCCGAGCATCGCCAGGGCCTGCGCACCGCCTTGAACCTGGGGGGCGCCGGCACCAAGCTGGCGCTGGTCGCGTACCTGCTGGCCGGGGTGCTGCGCGGCGACGAATACCGCTTCAGCCTGCCGCTGATGCCGGGCATCGACCTGGTGCTCGCGGCCGATGCGCTGTCACTGCTGTTTGCCAGTCTTTCGGCCGTGCTGTGGTTCGTAACCACGATCTACGCCATCGGCTACCTCGAGGGCTCGCCGCGGCGCAGCCGCTTTTTCGGGTTCTTCTCGCTGTGCGTCAGCGCGACGGTAGGGATCGCCCTGTCCGGCAATCTGATCACCTTCCTGATCTTCTACGAGATCCTGACCCTGGCGACCTGGCCCCTGGTGGTCCACCGCGGCACGCCGGCGGCCCTGCGGGCCGGGCGCCTCTATCTCGGCTACACCCTGACCAGCGGGCTGGTGCTGTTCACGGCCATCGTCTGGCTCACACTGCTGGCCGGGGCCGAGGGCTTTACCCCGGGCGGCTACCTCGAAGGCCTCGCGGAGACTCACGCGGTGACGCTGCAGGTCCTGTTCGTGCTGCTGATGGTCGGCTTCGGGGTGAAGGCCGCGCTGGTGCCGCTGCACTCCTGGCTGCCCATCGCCATGGTCGCGCCGGCGCCGGTCAGCGCGCTGCTGCACGCGGTGGCGGTGGTCAAGGCCGGGGCCTTCGGCATCATCCGCGTGGTCAACGATGTCTACGGGGCGGAACTGGCGATCGAGCTGGGCCTGACGGCCGGGCTGTTGGTGATCGCCGCGGTCACCATCGTCTATGGCTCCATTCAGGCCCTGCGTACCGACGACCTGAAGCAGCGCCTGGCATTCTCCACCGTGAGCCAGGTCTCCTACATCATTCTGGGCGTCGCGCTGGCCGGGCCCCTGGGGGTCATCGGCGGGCTGGTACACCTGGTACACCAGGGCATTACCAAGATCACACTGTTCTTCTGCGCCGGCAATTTCGCCGAGACCCTGGGCATCCATCGCATCAGCGAGCTCGACGGCGTGGGCCGGCGCATGCCGCTGACCATGCTGGCGTTTACCGCGGGCGCGCTGGGCATGATCGGCCTGCCGCCCCTGGCCGGTTTCGTGACCAAGTGGCACCTGGGGCTGGGGGCGCTGGAGGCCGGCATGCCCTGGATCCTCGGAGTGCTGGTCCTGTCGAGCCTGCTGAACGCGGCCTATTTCCTGCCGCCGGTGATCCGGGGCTGGCTGGGCGAGCGCCGCGAGCCGTGGCATGAACCCCTGCTGACCGAGGCCGGACCGACCCGCTTCGAGACCCACTGGATGCTGCTGTTCCCGGTGGTCTTTACCGCCGCGCTGGGGTTGCTGGTCGGGCTATTCGCCGGGCTGGGGCTCAGCCCGCTGGGCTGGGTGAGCCTGATCGTCCAGCGTGACTATGCGCTGCCGGGGTTCGG
>JBJHBC010000101.1:0-8073 GCA_050485285.1 Thioalkalivibrio sp. | reverse complement strand
GACGTCGAGTCGGACGTGCCGACCAACGTGCTGCGCCTGGCGCGGGCCATCGCGCCGGTGGATGCCAGCGGCGACCCCCAGCAGGTCTTCTACGACTGGGGTGTCGGGGCGTACTACGCGAAGGTCACGGGCGGCGTGACCGGGCGGGGCATCCACAAGAACATCCAGGATGCCTACCGCTACATGGTTCAGAATTATGCGCCGGGCAGCGAGATCTTCCTGTTCGGCTTCAGTCGCGGTGCCTACACCGTGCGCAGCCTGTGCGGCCTGATCAACAACTGCGGGATCCTGAGACGCCCGGACGCGCGCCTGATCGAGCAGGCCTTCCGTCACTACAAGAAGACCGCGGCCAGCCACGCGCCGGAAGGTAAGGCCTCGCGCGAGTTCCGGGCGGCGTATGCCCACCCCTCGCGGGAGATCCGCTTTGTCGGGGTCTGGGATACGGTGGGCGCCCTGGGCATCCCATTTTCCCTGCTGGGACTGTTCGACCGCACCGACGAGTTCTACGACACCAAGCTGGGCCCCAACGTGCGGGTCGCGCGGCATGCGATGGCGATCGACGAGACCCGCGCCGACTTCGAGCCGACCCTGTGGGAGCCGCGCGCGGGGCTGGACCTCAAGCAGATCTGGTTCAGCGGGGTGCACGCCGATGTGGGGGGCGGCTATGCCCCGGATGCCGATGGGCGCCTGGCGTCGGAGGCGCCGCTCGCATGGATGATCGACCAGGCGCGGGCGGCCGGCCTGCAGGTGGAGCCACACCTGGTCGATGCCCTGCGGCCCGATTCGCTGGCCCCGCTGCATCGTTCACGGCGGCACATCTATCGCCTGCGCCGCCGCCATCGGCGTCCGTTGCAGCAGCCGGGGTTTCCGACGGAACTGCATCCCAGCGTCCTCGATCGGTACCAGCGGGATCCCGACTATCGGCCCGAGAATCTGCGGAACCACCTGGTGGAATGGGGCTGGCCCGATGCCGACTGAATTCCCGCGGGCCGAGTAGTCGCTCGCATGGGGCGGGGGGGTGTCCGTTATGCTGTAGGGACCACGAACGGAGAGTTTTCCATGCAGCCTTTTCCCTCCAAGAATGTGTTTGGCGGGGCGCTCGAGCCCTGCGGCCGGGATCCGGTGACCGGCTTTTATCGTGACGGTCGTTGCGCCACGGGGTATGACGATCAGGGCATGCACACCGTGTGTGCCGAGGTCACGCGCGAATTCCTGGATTTTTCCCTGGCGCAGGGGAATGATCTGATGACACCGGTACCGGAGTTCGGCTTCCCCGGCCTGGAGGCAGGGGATCGCTGGTGCCTGTGCGCCGCGCGCTGGCTGGAGGCCTACCGGGCGGGGGCGGCCCCGGGTGTGTTTCTGCGCGCCACGCACGAGGAGACCCTGGCGGTCATTCCGCTGGATATCCTGAAGGAACACGCGCGCGACCCGGCCGATTGAGCGGGGCAATCCTCCGCGGAATATCGGCGCAGGGCCGGGTTGGGTCGGCCCGCAGTAGCTCAGGGAGAGGACGGATGGATCCGAGCAGGCCGGGCGTGAGCAGGCGCCCTGGACAGGGGTGGGGTGCGGTCGGGGTGTGGGCCGATGGCTGAGCACATGGCGGTTCCCGAGATCGAACGCTTTCGCATTCTGCGGACGCTGGGGGCCAGTACCCGCGACGGGCTCTACGTGGCACACGATCCGGTGCTGGGCCGGCAGGTCGCGATTCGCACGCTGACCCAGGCGGGCGCCGACGACCTCACCCGTCAGGCCCTGCTTGCGGACGCGCGTCGCCTGAGCCGGTTCCGGCATCCGAATATTGCGCCGATCTTCGAGGCGGGGAACTACGCTCAGGGCGTCTACCTGGTGTTCGAGTACGTCGAGGGCGAGACCCTGGACCGGATCCTGGCCGGGGGCGCGCTGCCGATCGATCGTGGCCTGGCCCTGATGCGCGAGCTGCTGGACGCCGCGGCGGCGGCCCATGAGCAGGGCATCCTGCACGGCGCCCTGCAGCCGGCCAACGTGACCGTGAACCCCGAGGGGCATGCACGCATCACCGGGCTGGGCATGGCGCTGCCCGACGCCGCGGCCCGTGGCGAGAGCCACCTGCCGGATACCCCCTACTACCTGGCCCCGGAACAGCTCGCAGGCGAAGCGGCCAGCGAACGTTCCGACGTGTTCTCGCTGGGGGCCCTGTTCTTCGAGATGCTGACCGGTGAACGCGCCTTTGGAGGCGAGGACCCGGAGGCGATCCGGCAGTCGATGCTGGCGGCGGGGCTGGAGCCACCGTCCGGTCGTACCGGTAATGGCGACGAGCGCTTCGATGCCCTGATCCTGCGGGCGACCCGCCCCGATCCGGCGGAACGCTTTGCCTCGGCCCGCGAGTTTCGCGAGGCACTGGTGGCGGCCCTGGAGGGGGAAGGCTCGCAGGACGCCGGGTCGCAGGATTTCATCCTGCGCAAGATCCGGCGCAAGCCGGATTTTCCCGGGATCTCCAGCCACATCCGCGAGATTACCCAGTGTTCCGATGACACCATGAAGCGTTCGGTGGCGGAGCTGTCGAACGCGGTGTTGAAGGACTACGCCACCACGCAGAAGCTGCTGCGGCTGGCCAACTCGCCCTTTTACAGCAACTTCGGCGGCAATATCCGGACGGTGTCGCGCGCGATCGTGCTGCTTGGTTTCGAGCAGGTGCGCACGGCCGCGCTCGGACTGGTGCTGTTCGAAAACCTCAAGGGCGGGCGCCATTCCGGCCGCCTGATGGAGGCGCTGGTCGGCACGCTGTTCAGCGCCATGCTGGCGCGCGATCTGGCGGAGCAGGTGGGCGGGGTGGAGAGCGAGCAGGCCTTCGTCTGCGCGCTGTTCCACGATATCGGGCGCATGCTGGTGCTGTACTACCTGCCCGAGGAAGCGGACGAGATCCGCATCCGTGTGGGTCAGGGCACGGGGGAGGACAGTGCCGCCCGCCAGGTGCTGGGGATCTCCTACGAGGCGCTGGCGCGCAGCGTCCTGGAGGACTGGAATTTCCCGCGCGAGCTGGTGGCATCGGTAGAGCGCGCCCCGTCCGGCATCCTGCCGGCGGCCCGGGATGCCGATCAGCGCCTGCATCGCATCGTGACCCTGGCCTCCGAGATGGGCCAGTGCATCACCCGCGCCGAGCGCGACCAGCAGGGGGCTCTGCTGACCGATCTGCGCCGGCGCTATGAACATGCCCTGGGTGTGGATGCGCGCGGCATGCAGCGGGCGATCCGCTCGGGACGCGAGCACATGGATCACTTCCTGGCGGTGGTCAAGCTGCCGCCGGAAGGCCGGGAACCGCTGAACCGCCTGAAGGCGAACCTTGGGGTACGCATCGATGACGGCGAAGCGGAGGCGGTGGAACCCGAGCCGGGAGCCGGGGATGCGCTCCCGCAGCCCGGGCAGGAGCCCGCCGTTCAGGCCGCGGCGCTGATGGAAGCCCTGACCGACATGCTGGACAGCATGGTCGGCGAGTTCGACCTGAACGCGCTGGTCCAGACGACGCTCGAGACGCTGTATCAGACCCTGGGCCTGCGCCGGGTCATGCTGATGCTGGCGGACCGCGAGCACCGGGTCCTGGTGGCCCATACCGCCTTTGGTCAGGACGCGGAGACCCTGTCCGGTCGCTTGCGTCTGAGCGTAGCGGGCAAGGGCGACATCCTGTCCCTTGCCCTGGAGCAGCAAAAGGATCTGGTCATCAGCGACAGCCACGAGGCCTCGATCAGCCGCTATATCCCCGATGAGTTCCGGCAGGCCCTGGATGCGCGCAGCTTCCTGCTATTGCCCCTGGCGGTGCGGGACCGATGTGTGGGACTGCTCTACCTGGAATTGCCGGAAGGCGTGTCGCTGGACCCGAGCGTGCTGCGGGCGCTGAAGGCGGTGCGCAACCAGCTGGCCCTGGCGATCCGCCAGGCGCGCGACTGACGGATCCGGCCGCGCGGAGGGTCAGCCCCCCGGGGCCTCGATGATGGCGTCCAGCGGGTTATCCTCCGGCAGCGCGCGCATGCGGCCCTGGCGCAGCTCCTGGGCCACGCCCTGCAGGCTGTGGCGGCGGGCGTGCACGCCGTCGAGGGACAGGAAGAAGAACCGCCGTGTCGTGTCGCCACGCCAGATCAGGGCCAGGCGCCGCGGGTTCTCGCCGGCGTCGTCGCAGAATTCGAACCAGTCCCCGATGTCGAGCCCGATCGCGGCAAAGACGTGGTCGTCGTCGCGGTCCTGGTCCAGTGTCGGGTCGTCGTCCTCGTAGCGCACGGATTCGCGTGTCTGCAGCCGCGCCCGCGGGTCAAAGCGCTCGGCGTCCTCCGGGGCCCGCAGGCGGTAGAGGTGGGCCTTGCCCAGGTGCTGCACCAGGTCGCGGATGCGGTCGTCCCCCAGACCTGCGGCGCGGGCGTGTTCCTTCGCCTCGGCCACCAGCGGATTCACCTCGGCGGCGGTGGCCATGTTGCAGATGTGGCGCACGACCTGGCGCAGCACGCGATGCAGGGCCTCCCCGGCCTCGCCGGCGTCGTGCTCCACGGCCAGCACGGTCTCCCAGGACTGGAAGATTTCCTCGGCGGCGGTCTCCGGGAGGTCAGCGCCGGTCTCCAGTGCCGCCAGCGCCAGATTGCGCCGGGCCTGTTCGGCCCATTCCTCGGCGTTGGGCAGGTCGATCTGGGTGATCTGGCGGGCATGCCAGAGGGCATCCTCGTTCTCCACGCTCTCGAGGAACTGGTTCATCAGCACCTCGGCGCTGTCGCGGTCGAGGCGGTCGGCCCGGTTGCGCAAGTATTCGATCGAATGCCGGATGCAGCCCAGGTAGCGCTCCACGTCCTCACCGTCGGGCTCGGACTCCGGATTGATGCGTATGGCGACGTTGATCAGGCTCCCGATCCACAGGCGCAACGGGTGCGAGCGGTCGCGGAAAAAGCCGAGATCCCGGATGACGGCGGTGGCCAGCGGGTACTGCATCTCGCCGATCTCGGCGCGCACGGCCGGGTTGAACCCCACTTCGCGGAAGATGTGGTCGAACAGCCCCTGCAGCAGGTCGTGGATGAACGGCATCAGCGAGGCGCGCGGGTCCGGCTGATCGGAGGGCATGACGAAGGCCGTCATCGGGGCAGCGCCGCCGGAGCCCGCGGCGCCCGCCGCTGGGCCGCCGCCATGGCCTTCGACCGGGCGAAACACCGGGGACTGCACCATGTTCGAGGCCCAGGCGGCCCACTGGGCCGGGTCGGCCTCGGTGTCGGGCATGCGCGCGGGTTCGTCGGCCTCGGCCTTGCGCGTGGAGGGCCGCCACCCGGAGCCCGTGGTGGCGGGGTCGGCGTCCGGTTCCGCGGAGGCGTCGGCATCGCGTGCGCCGGCGAGGCGTTTCCACGAGGCGTTGCGGCGCAGGGTTTCGCTGGACTCGGGGGCGGCCGGTGTCTCGGTGATCAGCCCGCAGTGTTCGATCGCCTCGACCACGAAGGCCAGGGTGGGGGCCGCGGTCTTCTGCATGCAGTCCAGGTAGGAGCGCATCAGGTCCAGGGTCATCTCGGTCTTGCCGAAGTACAACTCGCCAATCTCGATCAGGCGCTCGTACCAGTGCAGCGGTGACCATGGGGCCCAGTTGGGATGCTCGAAGCGGTTCTTTTCGCGCGCGGCCTGGGTGAACACGTAGTGCGAGTAGCGGTTGTTCTCGCGCATCGAGCCTTCCAGCTTGTGCCGCAGCGACCGCCGCGTGGACTGGTAGTCGTCGAGGATGCTGAGACCATCGTCCTGGTCCGCGAACGCGACCCCCGAGAACTCGTATTGCGGGGGGTAGTCGTGGCTGCGGAAGTCCTCCATCAGGGCGTCCTGGAAGTCCCGGGTCACGCGCTTCTCGAACATGCGGAAGTCATTCGCCCACAGGAGGGGATTGCCTGTCACATTGCCCCAGGTGCGTCCGGCCTCCCATTCGTCGCGGGCCGTCGCCAGGCAGCGCTCCAGGTGTTCGATCACCCGGGGCACGACCATCTCGGCGAGCTGCTCTCGCTGCACGATCGACAGCCCGGCCATCCCGGTCCATTTGCCGGAGGCCTTGAGCGGCTGGCGGGAAGAGCCTAGGAGGGTGTCCTGGTCGGCTGGCATGAGGCACTCCGGCGTGGGATCGTCGTCGCTGCGGGTCCATCGTCCCGCAAAATCGTGATGTGTGCACGGGTTCGGGGCGCCGAGCGTTAGCGATTCACGGCCGGCGCACTAACGGCCTGGCCTGGGGCGGGGCGTCTGGGTAGTGTAGAAAACAATACTGAAGGTGTGAGTTACGAGATCGCCGAATGGCAAGCGGAGCGTTCCTGGCATGTCCTGGGGATTGATACAACAGGAGATTCCCGTCGCGGAGCTGCGGGTTGGCATGTACGTAAGCCACCTCGACCGCCCGTGGCGGGATACGCCGTACTGGGTCGAGGGCATTCTGATCCGCTCGCAGGATGACATCGACGAGCTGGCCCGCCATTGTCGCCACGTGTTCGTGGACCGGGAAAAGAGTGCCCCGGAGTCACTGACCCGACTTGCGCCCCCCAGTCCAGAAGCCGGGTTCGCCGAATCGGTCCCCGATCGGGCGGAGGCGGCCCAGTTTCGCGGGATGGCGGTCTACCGCGATCAGTGCAGCGTGGACGAGGAACTCCCGGCCGCAAGCGAGGCCTGGGCCACGGCCGGTACCATTCTCGATCGCATCCGGACCGAGATGGAACGCAACCCCGGGGTGCGCGTCGCGGCGGCGCGGGAGGCCTCCGAGGCGCTGCGCGAGAGCGTGGAGCGCAACCCCGATGCCCTGTTGCTGCTGGCCCGATTGCGCGATTCCGGCGATGTCCTGTACGACCACTCCCTGCGGGTGTCCGTACATCTGCTGGCACTGGGACGGCACCTGGGGCTGGACCGTGGCGAGCTGTCGATCCTGGGGCTGGGCGGGCTGTTGATGGATGTGGGCAAGATGCAGTTGTCCCCGGCCTTGCTGGAGCGGGGAAAGCCGCTGTCCCCCGAGCAGCGCCGCGAGATGCAGCGGCACGTGGAGTACGGCGAGCAGATCCTGCAGCGCTCCCACGGCATCCCCGACAAGGTCCGCGATATCGTCCTTCAGCATCACGAGCGCGAGGACGGTCGCGGCTATCCGCGGGGGCTGGTGGCCAACGAGATCAGCGCCTGCGCGCGGATGGCGGCGATCGTGGACTCCTACGAGGAACTGCTGGCGGATCAGCGCCTGGCGGGAACGCCCTTCGAGGCGCTCAAGGAACTGCGCGAGCATGGCCGCTGGGGATTGAACTCGGCGCTGGTCGACCAGTTCACGCACTGCGTGGGGCTGTTCCCGGTGGGCAGTCTTGTAGAGCTGGACAGCGGCGAGGTCGCCATCGTCCTGAGCCACCGGCGGACCCAGCGCTTCATGCCACGGGTCATGCGCATCCTGGATCCGCAGCGGCAGCCTTACCCCGATCCGCTGGAACTCGACCTTGGGTCGACGGACCCGGAATCCGAGGGTGCGCAACGGCAGATCGTGCGGGATTTGCCGGCCGGGGCCTACGGAGTCGATCCTGCACGCTATTATCTCTAGAAAAGACTGAACAAACGTCCGGTTTGGTTACGAGCGGCGGCCGGCGTCCCAGTGCCAGGTGAGTGGCTCATGGTCCGGTACAGCGTTCGTGGCACAGGGCCGGACCGAACGGCTTCAGTCTTTTCCTGGAGGCGCCGCGCGGGCGCAATGCCGGAGCCCAGTGATGTTGTCGAATCTGTCGGACTATCCAGCCTTTCTCGAACGCCTGCAGGCGGGTTGCGGTGCGCGTTCGCCGGCCCTGGCCGTGGTCGATCTGGAGGGCCTGGGCGGTATTGATGCCGCCCTGGGTTATGACGTGACGGACCGGTTGCTGCGACAGGCCGGCGAGGCCCTGGCGACCGCCATGCCGGGCGGGTTCGTCGGGATGACGGGACGCCACCAGCTCGCCTGCATGCTGCCCCATGTGGACGGCAGCGGATTTGCCGAGCTGGCGGGCCACAAGATGCTGCGGGTGCTGGGCGAGCCCTTCCCCTGCGGCGAGCGCGAGGTGCTCCTGTGGCCGCGGGTCGGACTGGCCCTGTCCCGGGGCGGGCGCG
>JBJHBC010000100.1:0-8114 GCA_050485285.1 Thioalkalivibrio sp. | reverse complement strand
GCTACACTGGCCCACTTTTACGGTCTGACGCGGAACGATGCGTTGGGGAGATCGATGATCTCTCCGTCGGCAAGGCGCACGGCGTGCAGGCGGTGACGTTTGGGGTGGATGGAGCCAAACCAGTTCTGGATGCGAATGCTCTCCTCGCCGTTGCGGTGGGCGAGGGCCAGCTCGTGGCCTTCCATCTGGATATCGAGGTCTTCGGCGCGGATGCCCGGAGCCACTTCGATGACGCTACGGCCGCGGTCTCCGTACATCTCGATCAGGGTGTTGTGGCCACTGCCGACGCCGAACCGATAGGTATTGTTGCCAGCTCCGCCGTATAGGAGGTCATCACCAGGGCCGGGGAGCAGGGTGTCGTCGCCAACCCCGCCGAGCAGCCAGTCGCCGCCAGGTCCGGCCTTCAGCGTTGCGCCGCCCTCATGCGCCACTACGATCTCGGGCGCGGCCGTGCCCTGTCCGTCCATGCGCACCCCGTCCCAGCCCAGGGCCGATAGCGCCGCCTGCACACTCGGGTCGCCCTCAGCCTCGAGCAGCCAGTCGCGCATCAGGCGGTAGGGATCGAAGCCCATTGCGCGCAGGCGCTCGCCACCCGCCCGCTCGAATTCGAACAAATCGGTCAGCCCCCGGGCCGGGTCGCGCTCGAAGCTCTCCTTCAGGGCGCTCGTGGTATCGGAGAAATCGAAGCCGGGACCGGATTCGTTCAGCGCAAAGGCAATCGCATCGAAGTAGGGCGCCAGTTGCGTCTGCCGCATGAGCTCGCCGTACATCGTCGTTTTCAGGATTGCGAAGGCCTTGTGCAACTCCGATGCACCTCCCGGGCGAGGGTCGGGGCTGCCCTGCTGACGGAAATCCCTGTCCAGGAAGGCCTCCAGGGTGACGAGCTTGCGGCCATCGATGTTCGGCCCACGATCTTCCGGATCGACGTCGGCGGCTCCGGCCCATTCAAACAGCAACGCGTTCATGCGGGCGGCACGCGCCTGCACGTCGGTCTCGTCTCGAAAGGCCTCGACATGCTCGCGCAAACGGCCGCTGTCGTCGCGCTCCAGAGCCTCGCGCAGGTTCGGCACGTTGCCGTAGCCCTTCAGGTCAACGTCAGCGCCAGAACCGTCCGGAATACTCGAGTCCCGGACATCGCCCAGGGGTCGCGGCTCCGAACCACTCCGCCCGGTCGAAACCTCGGATGAAAGCGCTGACGAGTGATCCTGGGACCGCCCTGGAAAAAGGGAGCGACCTGTGGCCGAGGCGAACCCTTGCTCGAACCCCCGAGCGAACTCTGTCGCGAAGATATTCACGCCATGCCGGACCTCCGGCAACAACGCATACACCGCCCCGAGCCCGGCCAGCACGAAGACTACGTTAACGATAACGGGCCTCATGAAACCGTCCCCCGGGGCGGCCGGAAGGGGGCAGCCCGGCTATTGCACGCGGGAGACCACCGCAGTGACCACCGGCCCAGCCAGGGGGACTGCGAGGCGTCGGGGCGATCGTACTCAAGACGCCGGGAGTCACGACGGCCTGCCCAAGGACCTGCCGAGGGGGCTTCGTCGTTCGACGTTTGCCGAGATGGGGGTACGCCAATCCGTGGCGAGGTCATGGACATTCCCTTTCCATGATGAAGGTTGCAGACTCTGAATCGACTCCCAAGTCGTGTCAAGACACCCCTGGCTTGCAAACCGGGGCATTCACGACGCGCAGAAGCCGCCACCACCCCAAATCTCGAATACAGGTCAGCCGTTGGTGCGGCCGGAATCGGTCTTCAGCTACCTGCCCGTCTTTTGATCGGCTGCTTTCAGTATGGGGGCATGCTGGTCGCGGTATTAACGACAGCGTTTAACATGAGACCCAGTGGCTTCCATGAGAAAGGCTGGTGGCTCGATGCAGGGAACCGACGCTCAATCTCGCGCGGCCGATATGCCCGCCAACACCTCTGGTGTCGGGCCTTCACTCCCGCACCGCTGCCACCGGCCCCCATCCGGCTGGACGGAGAGATGCAGTCGCGGCTTTCCCAGGCGGATCGCGCGCTCGGGTGCCCCGACAGGAAGGCCTCGTGATTCCGCAAGGAGGAAACGTCGTGATCCATGCAAGCGTTCACGCTTGAGTCGCTTTTCCTTACCAACCCGGCGCGCCGAACGGGGAGATGCCACGCGGGCCGGCAGGGCTGGTATCCTCGCAGTCCATTGATGGCCGCCGTTTGGCGGTCCGCTGATTCGGTTCGGGCGACGCCCGGACTGTGGATTCTGGAGGCCGCATGAGCAGTACCCACCGACCCACCGATATCCAGTTGCATCAGAAGTCGCGCATCCTGGAGCTGACCTACTCCGATGGCTCGCATTTCGAGCTGCCCTGCGAGTTTCTGCGCGTGTACTCGCCCTCGGCCGAGGTGCGCGGACACGGCAAGGGCCAGGAGGTCCTGCAGGTCGGCAAGGAGGATGTGAACATCACCGAGATCGAGCCGGTCGGCAATTATGCGGTGAAACTCGTGTTCTCCGACGGCCACGATACCGGCATCTATGACTGGGACTACCTGCACGAGCTCGGCACAGACCAGGAGCGTCTGTGGCAGGATTACCTGGATCGGCTGAAAGAGGCCGGGCACGAGCGCAAGACGCACTGACAACGGCACCTTGATGAAAGAAGAACCCGGCAAGACCCACTTCGGCTACCAGACCGTCCCCGAATCGGAGAAGGCCTCGCGCGTGGGCGAGGTGTTCCACTCGGTCGCCTCGCGCTATGACGTGATGAACGACCTGATGTCCATGGGCATCCATCGCATCTGGAAGCGCTACACACTGGAGCGTACCGGCGTGCGCCCGGGCATGAAGATCCTGGACCTGGCCGGCGGCACCGGGGACCTGGCCGGGGCCTTTGCCCCGCGCGTCGGGCCGAAGGGGCAGATCGTGGTCTGCGACATCAACGCCTCGATGCTGGAGGCCGGGCGCGACCGCATGCTGGACGAGGGCCATGTGGGCAACCTCGACTTTGTGCAGGCGGATGCGGAGCAGTTGCCCTACCCGGACGACTACTTCGACCGCGTGACCATCGCCTTCGGCCTGCGCAACGTGACCCGCAAGGAACGCGCGCTGGCCGAAATGCGCCGGGTGATCAAGCCGGGCGGGCGCGTCCTGGTGCTGGAATTCTCGCAGCCGGTCGCGCCGCTGCGCCCGATCTACGACGTCTATTCGTTCAAGATGCTGCCGCTGATGGGCCAGCTGGTCGCGAACGACGCGGACAGCTACCGCTACCTGGCGGAGTCCATCCGCATGCACCCGGATCAGGAGACCCTAGCCGGGATGATGCGCGATGCCGGGCTGGAACGGGTGGAGTACGACAACCTGACCGGCGGCATCGTCGCCCTGCACCGCGGCACGAAGTTGTAGCGTCTTTATGGCCGAACCCTTCGCCCTGCCCAGTCCGTTCACGGCCTTGATCGAGGCCACGCTGAACGAACACCTGGCGAGCGCGCCGGAGAAGGACCGGGCGCGCCTGGCCGGGCGCGCAATCGCCATCGTGATCGAGCCCCCGGGGCTGGCCCTTTCGCTGGTCGGGGCCGCCGACCGACTGCAGGTCATCGGCGGTGTCGAGGAGCCGGTGGATGTGCAGCTGGCGGGCTCCCCCCTGTCGCTGGCCGCAGCGCTGGGCCGTGACGACCGTTCCGGGCTGACCATCACCGGTGACGCCACCGTGCTTTCCGATCTGCAGCATGCGCTGCGGGATTCAGGAATCGACTGGGAGGGGCTGTTCGAGCGCTTTGCCGGCGCCGGGGCCGCCGGGCCACTGCGCCACCTGCTGGATCAGGCCCGCGGCAGCCTGCGCCACCTCGGCCGCCGCTCCGCGGAGGATGCCGCCGACTATCTGCGCGACGAGCTCGAGTGGCTGCCGGCCGGCGGGGCCTTCGAGGCCTTCGCCGAGGACGTCGCCGACCTGCGTGACGGCGTCGCGCGCCTGGATGCACGCCTGCGCCAGATGGAGACCAAGTCCGTCTCCGACACCGACGACCGGCAGGCCTGATGCGCCGCGCGCTGTACCGGGGGCTGCGGCTGTGGACCATTGCGCGGGTCCTGGTGCGCTATCGCCTGGACGTCATCCTGTTCACGCTGAAGCCGCTGCGCCCGCTCAGCTTCCTGCTCTACCTTGCCCCCTGGAACTGGTTCCGCCGCACCGAAGGCACCCGCGGCGAGCGCATCCGCCGTGCGCTGGAGGATCTGGGCCCGATCTTCATCAAGTTCGGACAGATGCTCTCGACCCGTCGCGACCTGCTCCCGGACGATATCGCGATCGAACTCTCCCGCCTGCAGGACCGGGTGCCGCCGTTCCCCAGCGATCAGGCCCGCGCGGTGATCGAATCGGAGCTGGAACGCCCGATCGAGATCGCCTTTGCCGCCTTCGAGGACACGCCGATCGCCTCGGCCTCCATCGCCCAGGTACACGCGGCCACCCTGCAGGACGGGCGCGAGGTGGTGGTCAAGGTCGTGCGCCCGGGCATCCTCAAGACCATCCGCGCGGATCTCGAGGTGATGCACCTGATCGCGGACCTGGCCGATCGCTACTGGTCCGAGGCCAAGCGCCTGCGCCCGCGCGAGGTGGTGGACGAATACGAAAAGACTGTCACCGACGAGCTGGACCTGATCCGCGAGGGCGCCAACGCCGCCGCGATCCACCGCAACTTCGAGGACAGCCACCTCCTGTACATCCCGGAGATCATCTGGGACTACACCCGCCGCAGCGTCGTCGTGATGGAGCGCATCGGCGGCATCCCGGTGGCGGATATCGCCGCGCTGCGCGAGCGCAATGTCGACCTGAAGCTGCTGGCCGAACGCGGGGTGGAGATCTTCTTCACCCAGGTGTTCCAGCACAACTTCTTCCACGCCGACATGCACCCGGGCAACATCTTCGTCGATGCCACACACCCGGACGACCCGACCTATCTGGCGGTGGACTTCGGCATCGTCGGGTCGCTGCTGGACTCCGACCAGCGTTATCTGGCGGAGAACTTCCACGCCTTCTTCAACCGCGACTACCGCCGCGTGGCCGAGTTGCATGTGGAATCCGGCTGGGTGCCGAAGGACACCCGCGTCGACGAGTTCGAGGCGGCCATCCGCACCGTGTGCGAACCGATCTTCCAGCGCCCGCTGGACGAGATCTCCTTTGGCCAGGTCCTGCTGCGCCTGTTCCAGACCGCGCGGCGCTTCAACATGGAGGTGCAGCCGCAACTGGTGCTGCTGCAGAAGACCCTCCTGAACATCGAGGGCCTGGGCCGCCAGCTCTACCCACAGCTGGACCTGTGGACCACCGCGAAGCCGTTCATCGAGAAGTGGATGCACGAGCGCATGGGCGTACGCGCGTTCATCCGCAATGCCCAGCAGCACCTGCCACGCCTGCTGGCCCATCTCCCGGAGATCCCGATGCACCTGGAGAAGGCCTTAACGGTCGAGGAGCAGCGCGCCGAACGCGACGCCGCCCTGCGCCGCCAGATCCTCGAGCTGGAGAACGGCCTGAAACACCAGTCCCGCCGCCGCAACGAGGGCTGGGCTGGCGTCGCCCTGCTGGCCCTGGCCGGTCTGGCCACCCAGCTGGAGGTCACCACCTGGCAGGGCCTTGCCTGGCCCGTCTGGCCGCTCGCCCTGATCGGTGCCGGCATGCTGCTGTTCAGCCTGCGCCCCGGTCCCCACCGCCGCCCCGTCTCGGACGACTGATCCGCCCCGGATACCCCGCCTGGCGGTCGAACCCGACCGCTGACCCTCGGATGACCCCTGTATTACCAAATCCTGTTTGTTTCGGGGCGGATGCCTTTTTAATCTAGCAACGCCTTCCCCGCACGGATGCCGGGGCGCCCCTGCCCACTGAATACAAGAGGATTGCATGCCCCGCAGGCGCCGCCTTTTCCGACTCGGGATCCGCCAGAAGGTGGTGCTGGTCCTGCTGACCGTGCTGCTGACCGCGCTTTCGATCAGCGGCTATCTGGTCCTGCGCGATGTCGAGCAGAACGTCCTCAGCGAAACCGATCGCCGCGGCGGCGAGACCGCCGACTCCCTGGCCCGGTCGCTTTCCTTCAGCGTGGTGGGCTACGACTACCACACCATCCAGTTGCTGCTGGACCAGTTCGTCGAATCGGGCGGCGTGGTGCATGCGCGCGTCCTGAGTGATCGCGGCAACACCATGGCGGAGGCGCAGCATCCCGAACGCATGGAGCTCGAACGCGTGGCGTTCGATCGACCCATCGAACTGGACGGGCGATCCGTCGGGCATCTCGAGATCGAACTCAGCATCGAGCCCATCCTGGCCCAGCTGGAACAGCAAAAGACCTCCCTGATCCGCCGCGAGGTGGCCGTGATCGCGCTGATCGCGCTGGGCGAGTTCGTCGCCCTGTCCTGGATCATCATCGCCCCGCTGACCCGCGTGTCGCGCGCCCTGGAGTCGAACGTCGACCGCAACGGCGTGATCGTGCGTGACATCGAGGTGCACTCCAATGACGAGATCGGGGACCTGGCGGCCCGGTTCAACCAGATGCGAGCCCAACTCAACGCCGCCAACGAACAACTGCGGGGGCGGGTGGAGTCGGCCGACCGTGAACTGCGGGAGGCCTACGAACGGCTGATCCAGCAGCAAAAGGAGCTGGAATCCTCCAATGCCGAGCTGGAGGCCCTGAGCCGTACGGATCCGCTGACCGGCCTGGGCAACCGCCGGGCCTTCCAGGAGGCGATGGAACAGGACATCGCCCTGTTCCGCCGCCACGGCGATCCGGCCAGTCTGCTCATTCTGGATCTCGACAACTTCAAGGCCATTAACGATACCTGGGGCCATGACACCGGGGATCGCATCCTCAAGGCGTTCGCCGGACTCATTCGCGAACAGTGCCGGGAGACCGACACCACATGCCGCATGGGCGGCGAGGAATTCGCCGTATTCCTGCGCCGCTGCGATGCGCGCGGCGCGCAACGGACCGCGGAGAAGCTGCGGCGCACGGTCGAGGCGATGGAAGTGCCCACGGAGGATGGGGGCCAGCAGTTGCATGTGACGGTCAGCATCGGCATCGCGACGCTCTCGCTGGAGGAGGGCGTCACGTCCTCCAGAGCCCTTTGCCGCGCGGCCGATCAGGCGATGTACGCCAGCAAGCGGCGCGGACGCAACCGCGTGACCAACTACACCACACTGATCCATGAAGACCCGCTGTCGGTCAACTTCGAGGGAGACGAGTCATGAACAAACGGTTCCAGGGAATCCTGCTCGGCGGCCTGCTGGCGCTGACCGCAACCGCGGGCGCCGCGGACGCAAATGAACCACTGGTGTTCGGGTCGGTGGCCATGGACATCCCGGCGCAGATGATGGCGCGCCTGGAGCCGTTCACCGAATACCTGGCGGAAACCCTGGACCGCGACGTGACCCTCCGCCTGTCGTCCAGCATGCCCGACGCGATCCGCGAGATTGCGGAGGGGCGTTCGGACATCGCCTACCTCACCCCGGTCGCGTATATCCGGGCGAATCAGCGCGGGGACGCGGTACCTCTGGCGCGCACCATCACCAAGGGCGAGGAAAGTTTCCGCCTGATGATCGTGGTCGCGGAGGACAGCCCCTTGCAGACCCCCGAAGAACTGGCCGGAAAGCGTTTCGCCTTCGGCGACGAGGCCGCCCTGCTGCAGCGGGCAGCGGTGGTCGACTCCGGGGTTGAACTGAGCGAACTCGGGGAGTACCACTTCCTCGGGCATTACGACAACATTGTGCGCGGGGTCATCAGTGGCGATTTCGATGCCGGCATTCTGAAGGACACCGCCGCCTATCGCTGGGAAGGGGATGGGATTCGCATCCTGCACGCATCGCCCTATCTACCGCCGTATGTCATCGCCGCGCGCGACGGACTGGACCCGGCGCTGCGTGACCGCATCCGCGAGACCCTGCTGGCCGCCCATCCGGACGACCCGGCCTCGGGCCCGGCGCTCCGGGCCCTGGACGAGAACTACGACGGATTTGCACCGGTCAGCGATGCCGACTACGACGTGGTGCGCGGGCTGATCGCGCCATTCGACTGACGGTGAGCCTGCTCCGCCTTCGGCTTTGACGGCTGCAGGAGGCCAGCCCTCTGGCCGATGGGGCTCTGGCGAATGGGGCGTCGGGCA
>JBJHBC010000099.1:0-8136 GCA_050485285.1 Thioalkalivibrio sp. | reverse complement strand
TTCCACATGTACCAGTAATGGGACATGGCGTTTTCCTTCTCGGAATATTCCACCGCCGGGTTCCAGCCCTGGGCGAGGCAGTATTCAATCTGCTTGCGCACCTGATCGGCGTTCATCTCGGGCAGGTAGGAGAAGGTCTCGTACTTCTGTACCGGCTTGAAGTTCTGAATATCGGACATGTCGGTAATCCTATGCTCTTGTTCTGTCAGGGCGCGGGCGACCCGTCAGGCCGCCCGCACTCGGGCGATCACTTGTGCTGGGTATCCAGCTTGTCGACGGTATCGAACTCGAACTTGATCTCCTTCCAGGTCTCCATCGCCACCTTCAGCTCGGGGCTGTGCTGGGCGGCCTGGGTCAGGATCTCCTTGCCTTCCTTTTCGATCTCGCGACCTTCGTTACGCGCCTGCACACAGGCCTCCAGCGCAACGCGGTTAGCCGTCGCACCCGGGGCGTTGCCCCACGGATGGCCGAGCGTACCGCCACCGAACTGCAGCACGGAGTCGTCGCCGAAGATGGAAACCAGGGCCGGCATGTGCCAGACGTGGATACCACCGGAGGCCACGGCGAACACGCCGGGCATGGAGCCCCAGTCCTGATCGAAGAAGATGCCGCGCGAGCGGTCTTCCGGCACGAAGGATTCGCGCAGCAGATCGATCCAGCCGAGCGTCGCGGCGCGGTCGCCTTCCAGCTTGCCGACCACGGTACCGGTGTGCAGGTGGTCACCACCGGACAGGCGCAGGATCTTGGCCAGCACACGGAAGTGGATACCGTGCTTCGGATGGCGGTCGAGCACCGCGTGCATGGCGCGGTGGATGTGCAGCAGCATGCCGTTGTCGCGGCACCAGTTGGCCAGGCCGGTGTTGGCGCAGAAGCCGCCGGTGATGTAGTCGTGCATGATGATCGGCGCGCCAATTTCCTTGGCGAACTCGGCACGCTTGTACATCTCTTCCGGGGTCGGCGCGGTCACGTTCAGGTAGTGACCTTTGCGCTCGCCAGTTTCGGCTTCGGCCTTTTCGGTCGCTTCCTGCACGAACTCGAAGCGATCACGCCAGCGCATGAACGGCTGGGAGTTGATGTTCTCGTCGTCCTTGGTGAAGTCGAGGCCGCCACGCAGGCACTCGTACACGGCACGGCCGTAGTTCTTCGCGGACAGACCCAGCTTCGGCTTGATGGTGCAGCCCAGCAGCGGACGACCGTACTTGTTCATCTTGTCGCGCTCGACCTGGATACCGGAAGGCGGACCACCACAGGTCTTCACGTAGGCCATCGGGAAGCGCACGTCTTCCAGGCGCAGGGCACGGATGGCCTTGAAGCCGAACACGTTGCCGACCAGCGAGGTGAACACGTTCACCATCGAGCCTTCTTCGAACAGATCGATCGGGTAGGCGATGAACGCGTAGAAGGACTCGTCGTCACCCGGGACGTCCTCGATCATGTACGCCCGACCCTTGTAGTAATCCATGTCGGTCAGGAGGTCGGTCCACACCGTGGTCCAGGTACCGGTGGACGACTCGGCCGCCACAGCGGCTGCCGCTTCTTCGCGGTCGATGCCCGGCTGCGGGGTGATCTTGAAACATGCCAGCAGATCGGTATCCAGCGGCATGTATTCCGGCATCCAGTATGTTTCGCGGTAATCCTTGACACCCGCGGAGTACTTCTTGGCGGCCATGTGGCTTTCTCCTACGCGTTGGTTAATCGTGACGGTCGACTAGATTAGGGAGGGCAATCACTAATAACAAATAAATAATCTAGATACGACCAATAGACTATCGTTTATATAAAAGCCGGGCAGCGGGAGGGCCGCTGACCGGCAGGGGTTCGGTTCGCAGTGGCGCGGCCAGGCCTGAATCCGTCGCTCGCGCCGCAATGCGGATTGCGATTGTAGTCCAAGACCGTAGTCCGTGCATGCCTTTGTCGCGACGGATTGCACAGACGGCTTCACCGGCGGCCCGAACCCCGGCGCGCGGGCCGGACCGGGCGGCTTCAGGAAGCGGCATCCGCGGCGGGCTCGGCGCGGCTGGCCGCCTGGTAATCACGCGCCAGGTAGAGGTAGATGGCCGGCACCACGAACAGCGTGAACAGCGTGCCGATCGCCATGCCGCTGGCGATCACCAGCCCCATGGCGAAACGCGAGCCGGCGCCGGCCCCGGCGGCCATCAGCAGCGGCACCATGGCCACCACCGTCGCCGTGGTGGTCATCAGGATCGGTCGCAGACGCAGGGACGCGGCCTCCTCGATGGCCTCGCGCAGGGTCCGGCCCTGGCGCTGCAGCTGGTTGGCGAACTCCACGATCAGGATGCCGTGCTTGGCGATCAGGCCGATCAGCGTCAGCAGGCCGACCTGGGTGTAGATGTTCAGCGAGGTCACCCCGAGGCTGATGAAGATCAATGCCCCCGCGATCGACATCGGCACCGTGGTCAGGATGATCAGCGGGTCGCGGAACGACTCGAACTGCGCCGCCAGGACCAGGAAGATCACCAGCAGGGCGAAGAAGAAGGTGACCACCAGGTCCCCGCCCTCGGCCTTCAGCTGCCGCGACTGGCCGGCGTAGTCGACACTGACGTCCGGCGGCAGGACCTCCGCAGCGATCTCGTCGATGATGTCCAGCGCCTCGCCCAGGGTTACGCCCGGGCGCGGCACGCCCGAGAGTGTCACCGCATTGAGCTGCTGGAAACGCTTCAGCGAACGCGGCGTAACGGTCTCCTCCAGGGTGACGATGCTGGACAGCGGGATCGGCTCGCCGTCGCGTGTGCGGGTGAACAGCTCCTCCAGCTGCTCCGGGTTCAGGCGCTCGCTGCGCTGCACCTGCGGGATCACGCGGTAACTGCGGTTCTCCATCGCGAAGCGCCCGGCAAAGCCGCCGGACAGCATGGTCGCGAGATCGGCATTCAGCGTGGCCATGTCGATGCCGAGCTGTGCGGCGCGCTCGCGGTCGATCTTCAGGTCCACCTGGGGCTGGTCGAAGTCGAGATCGGTATCCATGAAAATGAAGCGCCCGGTCTCCATCGCACGCTCCTGGATCTCGCTGGCGAACTGCTCCAGTTCCTCGAACGAACCGGTGGACCCGAGCACCACGCCCACCGGCGCGCCATCGCCCGGGGTGGGCAGCTGCGGCGGCTGGATGGCGAACACCTCCAGCGCCGGGATCCGGTCCAGGCGCGGCTGCAGCTCTTGCTCGAGGAAGGTCTCGGTATCCCGCTCGCGCTGATCCCAGGGCGCGAGCACGAAGCCGCCCAGGGCCTGGTTGCTGGCACCGGCGATGCCCGGACCCCCGCCGAAGCCGTTCACGATGAAGATATTCTCGAGTTCGGGGATCTCGTCAAAAAAGCGATCGGTCAGCGCGGTGTTGCGCTCCAGCCAGTCCAGACCCATGTAGGCGTCACCTTCCATGATGGAGAATGCAAAGCCCTGGTCCTCCGGTGGCTCCAGCTCGCTCTGCGAGGTCACGAACAGAAAGTAGCAGGACACCAGCACGATGGCCCCGAACACCGCAATCGTGAAGCGGTCGTTCAGCGCCCCGTGCAGTCGCCGGCGATAGCGGCCCTGCAGGGACTCGAAGCGCGCGTCCAGCCAGCTTTCGATGCGGCCACGTTTCTCCACGGCCCCATCGCGCAGGATCTTCGAACACATCATCGGCGACAGCGTGATCGCGACGATCCCGGAGATGACCACGGTCGCCGCCAGGGTGAAGGCGAACTCGATGAACAGGGTCCCGGTCAGCCCGCCGATGAAGCCCAGGGGCAGGAACACCGCGACCAGCGTGGTCGACATCGCGACAATCGGCCAGGCCAGCTCGCGTGCACCCTGGATCGCCGCATCCATGCGCGACATCCCCTCCTCGATATGCCGCGAGATGTTCTCCAGCATGATGATCGCGTCATCCACCACGATGCCGATCGCCAGCACCATCGCCAGCAGCGTCAGCAGGTTCAGCGAGAACCCCATCAGCAGCATCAGCATGAAGGTGCCCACCAGGGACAGCGGCACCGCGACCGCGGGAATCAGCACACTGCGCAGCGAGCCGAGGAACAGATAGATCACCACCAGGACGATGGCCAGGGCGAGCCCGATGGTGAGCAGCACCTCGTCGATCGCGCTCTGGATGTAGTCGGTCGAGTCGTAGACGATCTCGCCTTCCAGCCCCGACGGCAGGCGCGGCAGGATGCGCTCGTCGAAGACGTCACGCACCTCGGCGATCACGTCCAGCGCGTTCGCGTCCGGCGCCAGCTCGATGCCCACGAAGGTCGCCGCCTGGCCATTGAACCGCACCGAGGTGTCGTAGCTCTCCGAGCCCAGCTCGACCTCGGCGACATCGCCCAGGCGGACCAGGTCGCCGTCGGTCTCGAACAGGATCAGCTGCTCGAACGCCTCCGGGCGCTGCAGGTCGGTGTCCGCGGTCAGGTCCAGCCCGACCATCGAGCCGCGGGTCTGCCCCACGGCGGAGAGTACGTTGTTGCGCTCCAGGGCCTCGCGCACGTCGCGCCCGGTCACGCCGAAGGAGGCCATGCGATCGGCATCCAGCCAGGCACGCATGGCGAAGCTCTGGGCGCCCAGGATCTCGGCGCGCTGCACCCCGTTGACCGTGGCCAGCTCCGGCTGCACTTCGCGGATCAGGTAGTCCGTGGTCTGGTTGTTCGATAGCCGTTCGGAGTAGAACGACATGTACATGGCCGCCACGTCCTGCCCGACCGAGAGATCCACGACAGGGTCCTCGGCCTCGGCTGGCAAATCGCTGCGGATCTTGTCGACCTGCGCCGAGATCTGGGTGAGCGCCTCGTTGGGGTCGTAGTCCAGCTCCAGGTGGGCCTCGACGATACTGATGCCGGCGCGGCTGGTGGAGACCAGATAGTCGATCCCCTCGGCCTCGGCCACCTCGCGCTCCATCGGCGTGGTGATGAACCCCTGCACCAGATCGGCATCGGCGCCGATGTACGCGGTGCTGATGGTCACCACCGCGTTCTGCACCTCGGGGAACTGGCGCACATTCAGATCGAATACCGCACGCACCCCGAACAGCAGGATGAACAGGCTGACCACCGTGGCCAGCACCGGCTTCTGGATAAAGATGTCGGTAAAGCGCATGGCCGGGCCCCGCTCAGCGATTCGCCGGGCGCGGATCGCGCTCGGCGTCGGGCTGGGCGTCCTCGGTGATCTCCACCGGCGTGTCGTTCTGCAGCTTCAGCAGACCGCTGGCGGCAATGCGCTCGCCCGGCTCCAGTCCGTCCAGCACGCGCACCAGGTCCCCCCGGCGCTCGCCGGTCTCGATCAGACGCTGCTCCACCCGCAGCTGGCCCTCGTCATCCTCCTCGATCACGAACACCGACTGTCCCCAGGGGGCGAAGCGGATCGCGGTCTGCGGCGCCACCACGGCCTCCTCCGCCTCGCCGCGATCCAGCGTGACGCGGGCGAACTGGCCGGAACGCAGACGCCCCTCCTCGTTCGCGAGTACGGCCTGCACGCGGAACATGCGCGAGGCCGCGCGAACCCGCGGCTCGATGGCCGTCACCTCGCCGGTGAAGGCATCACCGAAGGCATCGACCTCCACCTCGACCTGCTGCCCCAGGGCGACCTCGCCCAGACGCCGCTCGGGCAGGGTGAAATTCACGTACAGCGGCTGCAGGGCCTCCAGGACCACGATCGGTTCGCCGGGACCCACGAACTGGCCGACGTTCACCTCGCGTATGCCCAGCTCCCCGGCAAAGGGCGCGCGCAGGCTCTTCTGGCGAATGCGGGCCTCCTGGGCCTTCACCGAGGCCGCGGCCTGCTCGGCCTCCGCCACCCGCCGCTGGAACTCCGAGTCGGAGATATCGTTGCGCTCGATCAGCCCGCGCGCCCGCTGCAGCTCGCGCTGCGCCAGGCGCTCGGCCGCGCGCAGGTTCTCCAGCTCGGCCTCGTCCAGGGTGGTGTCCAGGTCCACCAGGGAATCGCCAGCCTCGACGCGGGCACCATTCTCGAAATGGATGGCCTGCACGATACCCTGCGCCTCGAAGCTCAGGGTCGCGCCCTGGACCGCCTCCAGGCTGCCGATCGCGCGCACCCGAGGGGTCCAGGTATCGGTCACGACCTCGGCGGCGTTGATCGTGACCACCGGCTCCGGCATATCCTCGAAGTAGTCCGCGATCTGCTGATCCACGAAGGCCTTGAAGCCGAAGATACCGCCCAGCACGACGGCGACCGCCGCCAGCATCAGGATGAAACGCTTCATCGAAGTCTCCCGGGCCGGCGGGTCAATCCCCGCCGGCATCATGAATATGCGCGGTCGGATCAGTCCGCCGCGTTCAAACCGTCATCGACCTACTGCTCGCCGATCCCGGCCGCGCGAAGCGCCGCCCGCACACGGTCGGTCTCGGCACGCACCACCGCGGGCTCGTCCGGATCCAGTCGCGGCTCCCAGCGCCAGCCGGTCATCAGGGCGTGGAAATGGCGGATCAGGTGGTCATAGGGCCGATGGATGTCATAGGCATCCAGCAGCCCTTGCGCATTCGCCAGGCTCTGCATCCCCACGTTCAGCGCCCAGGGCCCCAGCCCCATCTCCTCCTCGGAGATCTCCCGCGCCGGCGGCAGGTCGCCGCGCTCGCGGGCCTCGGCCACCACCGCGTGGACCGCCTCGCTGATCGGACGCCCCGCCTCCAGCAACGCCTCGCGCCGGGGCACCGAGACATTCGCCCACACCACCTCGGTCACCAGGTACTGGGTGAGCCGGTAGTAGTCCGGATTCTGCGCGGCGAAGTCGATGTCGGTCAGCACGATCGCCAGCATCCGCGACCGCGTGCCCAGAGCCAGCCCCGGGATGGCCCGGAATCGCCCCGCCCGCTCGCGGGTCGTGCGCGCCGCCACCGCCGCCAGCAGGTCCTCGCGGGACTCGAAGTGCTGGTACAGGGTCCCGGTGGCGTACTCGCAATCCGCCGCCAGCTTCGACATCTGCAGGCCCAGCAGCCCATCCTCGCGGATCCGTTCGTGGGCCCGCTCGATAAACAGCGCCTCGCGCGCCTCGCGCTCGCGCCTTCTGCGATCCTCGGTGCTCATGGCGGGCAGCATATCGAACCCAAGCCGATTTTTGAACCGGATTCACAACTTGGCCCAATAAAGGCCGGGGACCTGGCCCCGGCCTCATTGGCGGAGGGTCAGCCCGCCTCGCGCAGCAGGCGTACGATCGCGTCGGCCACACTCTTGCTGGACTGCGGGTTCTGGCCCGTCACCAGCTTCCCGTCGACCACCACGTGATCCGCCCAGTCATCGGCGGTATCGACCTCGCCACCCAGCTCCTGGAGCTTGTCCTGCAGCAGGAACGGCATCGCGCTGTCCAGCTGTACCGCCTTCTCCTCGCTGTTGGTAAAGGCGGCCACCTTGCGCCCCTTCACCGCCGAGCTCCCGTCGGCCAGCACCGCGCCGACCAGACAGGCCGGGCCGTGGCAGACCGCACCCACGACCTTGTCGTTCTCCAGGAACTCCGCGACCAGGCGCTGCACATGCGGGTTGTCCGGCAGATCGAACATGGTCCCGTGCCCGCCAGGGAAGAAGATCGCGGCATAGGCCCCGTGATGCATGTCCGCATCGAGTGCGATCGTGTCGTCCAGGGCCTCCTGGGCCGCCACGGCGGCCGCCCCCGGATGGCTGGCCTCCAGACTCTTCGGATCCAGCGGCACCGGTCCGCCCTTCGGGCTCGCCACCTTGACCTCGAAACCGGCCTTGCGAAAGCGATCATAGGGCTCGGCGAACTCGTCGAACCATACGCCGGTCGCCTGGCCCGGGCCGATCTCGCCGTGGCTGGTGACGACCATCAGTATTGTCTGGCTCATCCCGATACCTCCTTTGCGTCCATGTCTGTGGTGGACTCACCCGACGGTCACAGGTTCCTGGCACCCACCCGCTGCATGGTTGCGCGAAGGCAAGGAAAGGTCCGGCGGAGGAAGGCCCGGGCGGGGCTCGCCATCCGGCAGGCCCCGCCCGGGAATCAGACCCGGTAGTACTCGCGATACCAGTCCACGAACCGGGCGATGCCGTCTTCCACGCGGGTGGCCGGGGCATAGCCCACATCCTCGCGCAGGGCCTCGACATCGGCGTAGGTGTCCGGCACATCCCCCGGCTGCAGCGGCAGCAGGTTCTTCTCGGCCTTCCGGCCCAGGCAGTCCTCCA
>JBJHBC010000098.1:0-8204 GCA_050485285.1 Thioalkalivibrio sp. | reverse complement strand
GACGCGGGCAGGGGCTTCGCCGGCAAGCCGGCTCCCACAAGGCTTCCTACCCGCTATTCGCCGTAATGCGTACGCGCCCGGATCACGATCACCAGCAACTGCTCGTCCCGAATCGTGTACAGCAGACGGTCCTTGTAGCTGATCCGCAGGGAGTAGTACCTGCGCAGATCACCGACCAGCGCCTTGCCACAGTACGGGTCGACCGCCACCCGATTGCGCAGGATCTGCTTCACCTTGTCGCGCAGCTTCGGCGTCAGACGCCGCAAGTCTTTCTCGGCTTGACGGGTAAACCGAATGGTCCAGGTCACTGCTTCTCCCCGAACACCTCCTCGAATCCCAGCGTATCGCCCTCATCGGCCTCGCGGCGCCCCTGCTCGAATTCCTGGCGGAAGCCGGGCTCGGAGAGCAGCTCCAGGGTCTCGATCAGGCTGGCGTACTCGTCTTCCGACATCAACACTGCATCGCCGTTGCGATGCCGGATATGGTAAATCACGTGCTGTTCGTTCACGCCCTTGATCAGGTCGAACAGACCCTTGCGGGCCTCGGTAGCCGTCAGCGTCGTCATCGCCAGTCACCCGAAACGTACATAAAGTGGTACATATCGTGCACCCGTCGCCCCACCCGGTCAAGGCCGAACCGTCACAAGCAGGATAAGGCCCCTGTGGGAGCGTGCTTGCACGCGAATGCCCCTGCCCGCGTCCGACTCTGGCAAGGGCTGCGCCGGCGAGCCGGCTCCCACAAGACATTCCTGCAAGGCCTCAGTCCCGCTGGTAGGTACCCACCAGGCGGTTCATGCCGATCACGTGGGGCTCGGCGTGTTCCAGGAACTGCCACAGGGTCAACCCCGGCGGTAGCTGCAGGTCGGCGTCCAGCGCCAGCAGCCAGAAGAAGTAGTGATGCTTGCCGTGGCCCTCGGGCGGCATGGGGCCACCGTAGCCGGTGCGGCCAAAGTCCGTCTGGCCCGTCGCGCCCAGGTCGGTTGCCTCGGACAGGCCATCCAAATCCGGCGGCAGGTTATACAGCACCCAGTGCACGAAGCCGTAAGTCCCCGGCTGGATCAGCGGCGCATCCGGGTCGTGGCAGATCACCGCCAGCGACTGGGTACCCTGCGGCACGCCGTGCCACTGCAGCGCCGGCGAGGTGTCCTCGCCCTCCCCGCTATGGCGTTTGGGGATCGGCTGGCCGGGGCCGAACGCGGAACTCGACAGCTGCATCTCGGACAGTGCAAAACCCATGACTGGCTCCTTTTGAGTGACCTGCCCGCACGGTAACGCCGACAGCCGCAGCCCTCCAAGCCGTCACGCGACGATCTCCGCTTGCAGACCGGCGCCGGCATGCGGATCATCCCGGCATGCGCAAACTTCTGCAGAAATGGCTGGCCCCACGTGACCCGCTGGAGTCCGCCGCCCAGGCGGTCGACCATGGTCGCACCGGGATCGAGACCGTGCTGGGGCTGCCACACCGTCTCTCGGTCCCACTACTGCGCCGCCACTTCGGCGACGACGCCGAGGCTTCCGACGCCGCCTTCCGCGAGACCGGTCGCAACGGCTACTGGAAGCTGCCGCCGCCCGCCCCCGAGTTCGACGTGCACTTGTACGGCGGCCCGGAAGGCCGGCTGACCCTGGGCACCATCCGTGGACACGGCCCATATTCCGGCCTGGTCGTTTTCAGCGAGTGGTCGCCGGATCACCCCGCCGCCGTCTGGCAACTGCGGGTGGAAGAACCCGCCGGCGAGGCCGCCCAGGCCCTGCACGATCACCTCCTGGACCCGAACCGCGCCCCCGAATAGCGCCCATCGCCGCATACCAGCCCCCGGTAGTAGCCTGCTTGCAGGCGAATGCCCCTGCCCGTGTCCACCTCTGGCAGGAACGTCGCCTGCGAGCAGGCTCCTGCCGTGAGACCCATTCGCTGGAACCCGGCCTTCAAGCTGGAAAAACCCGGTCACACCCCCAACATATCCTTGAAGCCAAACGAATCCGGCAGCGCGCGCCCATCGCATTTCCCAACACTTCAAAGAGGCAATCCGGCCACCATGACGCGAAAGCCCCAGTCCATCTCCCTGGTTCTTGGCAGCGGCGGCGCCCGCGGCCTGGCGCAGATCGGCGTGATCCGCTGGCTGGAGGAACACTCGGACTACCAGATCCGCTCCATCGCGGGGGCCTCCATGGGCGCGGTCGTCGGCGGCATCTACGCGGCCGGCCAGCTGGACGCCTACGAGGCCTGGGTGAAGACGCTGCGGCGCCAGGACGTCTGGCGGCTGCTGGACTTCTCCTTCCGCGGCGCCGGACTGATCCGCGGTGACCGCCTGATCGAGAAGCTGCGCGCGATGCTCGGCGACACCGACATCGAACAACTGCCGATCTCGTTTACCGCCGTCGCCACGGACATCGAGCGCGAACGCGAGGTGTGGCTGAACTCCGGCTCCCTGTTCGACGCCATACGGGCGTCCATTGCCATCCCCACCGTGTTCACCCCGGTGCGCCACAAGGGGCGGCTGCTGGTAGATGGCGGCCTGCTGAACCCGGTCCCGATCGCGCCGACCCTGAACGACGACACCGACATCACCCTGGCGGTCAGCCTGAATGGCCGCGTCGGCGCAGAACTGATCCGCCCCGAACACACCGGGACTTCCGACCCGAACGTGGGCGCACCGGATAGCCGGGGCCTGCTGAATCACCGGCTGGCCGAGGCCCTGCCCGACCGGGTCGGCACCTGGCTGCAGGACTGGCAGGACAAGCTGGGCCTGGGCGAGACCGACCCCGAACTGTCCCGCGAGCAGGAGGCCCGCGCGCTGGGCCTGATCGACATCGTGTCGCACTCCATCGAGGCCATGCAGGGCACCATCGCGCGCTTTCGCATCGCCGCCTACAACCCGGAACACCTGATCGAGGTCCCGGTCAACGCCTGCGGCGTGTTCGACTTCCACCGCGCCGCCGAGATGATCGACCTCGGCTACCACCTCGCCGAGCGCAAGCTGGGCGACAAAAAGCCGTAAGCCCCTACCCCCTGTAGGAGGCCAGCCCTCTGGCCGATCCAGCGCCGGCAAAACCCATCGGCCAGAGGGCTGGCCTCCTACAACGGAAAAGACGGAACGGCCTGCTTAGTGCCGGAAATGCACAAACAACCGCCCGTGGTTCTTCGAGTCCTTCTCCACCCGGTGGTAGCGGGCCTTGATCTCCGGCTGCTGCAGAAAACGCAGCACGCGCTTTTTCAGCTGCCCGCTGCCCTTGCCATGGATGATTTCGACTGTCTTGATGCGCTTGTCGCAGGCCTGCTCGATCGCACCGTTCAGCTCGGCGTCGATCCGGCGGCCATTGCGGAAACACTCGTGGAGATCGACCGACAACCGCGACATCGCGAGAAGGCCGGGCTCAGTTCACCGTCACCACGATGCAGCGGGCCAGCTGCTGCACCTTGTGCGACACGCTGCCGGAGAGCAGGCCCTGCAGCCCACCCAGCCCGCGTGAACCCATCACCACCATGTCCACGTCGTGATACTCGGCCTGCTGCAGGATCACCTTGGCCGGCGAGCCATCCTCGATATGGTGCTCGATGTCGGTCACGCCCAGCTCGGTGAAATATTCGTGTGCCTGCTCCACCAGCTTCTTCGCGATATCCCGCAGCACTTTCGGCGGCACCGCGGAGCCCACGGCCGCACCGCCCATCGCCAGCGGCGGATCATCCGGATCCGGCAAGTCGGAGAGCTTGCGGATGTGCGGCGGCACCTCGCCCTGCAGCAGCACGCTGACCAGTACGACCCGGGCGTGATACTTGGCCGCCAGATCCGCGGCCACCTCCACGGCACGCCAGGCGTTGGCAGAGCCGTCCACCGGCACCAACATGGTCTTCAGTTCCATACCGCGCTCCTTGTTCCTCACCCGTGGGACCTGCCCGGAACCGGGCCGTTCAGTCGCCGACCAGACTGCCAGACTCGCCCCCCGCGCGCACCCCATTCCGGCCCCCTATACTGGGGACAAAAATCCGCACGGGAATCGCGATGACCCGCCTGTTCGAAAAGACCTACCTCAAGCCCGGCGCCGCCCCCGGCCACGGCGCCCACGCCACCGAACACCCGCACACCGGCGACGCTGTCGTTTCCGCCTGGCATTACCACCGCGAGCAGCTCGTCGAGCTCGACCCGCAGCGGGCCCTGCGCGAGGGCGCACAACCGCACGAGGGTGGCCTGGTCTGGCTGCACCTGCAGGGCGCGCCCAGTCCGAGTCAGCTGCACGATCTGGGCGAGGCCTTCGACCTGCACCCGCTGGCGCTGGAAGACGTGCGCCACCAGGGCCAGCGCCCCAAGGTGGATTTCTTCGACGAACAACTGGTCGCCATCCTGCGCCAGCCGCATCACCACAACGGCAACATCGAACTCGATCAGATCAACGTGTTCGTGGTGAATACCCGCCTGGTCATCAGTATTCACAGTGGCGAGCATGACCCCTTCGGTCCGGTCCGCGAGCGCATGCGCAGCGCCAACCGCAACTTCAACCGTCTGGGGGCCGCCTACCTTGCGTACGCCCTGATGGACACCGTCATCGACCAGGCCTTCCCGGTGCTGGAGCACATCAGCGAGCGCCTGGAAACGCTGGAGGAAACCGTCCTCGACCAGCCCGACCGCCAGACCCTGAACGAGATCCACATCCTTCGCCGCGAACTCCTGGTCCTGCGCCGCCAGCTCTGGCCCACGCGCGACGTGATCGCCCGTCTGATGCGCGACGACATGGAGCCCTTCACCCCGGAGCTCTTCCCGTACCTGCGCGACGCCCACGACCACACCATCCAGATCATGGATCTGCTGGAGTCGTACCGCGAGATGGCCGCCACCCTGATCGAGGCCTATATGTCCGCGATCAACCAGCGCTCCAACGACGTGATGCGCGTTCTCACCATCATCGCCACCATCTTCATCCCGCTGACCTTCCTGGTCGGCATCTACGGCATGAATTTCGACAACCCGGACAGCCCCTGGTCCATGCCCGAGCTCTACACCTACTACGGCTACCCCGTACTGCTCGGCTTTATGCTCGCCGTCGTCCTCGGCATGCTCTACCTCTTCCGCCGCCGCGGCTGGCTATAACGACCCCGCGCCCAACATCGCGGGGCCGCAAAGCGGCCGTGGCGATCTCCCGACCGCCCCCCGGCGCACGAACTGCCAAAAGCGATTCACAGGAAGACACGAAAGTCGGAAGGAATATCACAGGTTCTTTGTTCGTTCGTCGGAACCCCACAGGGATCTGCTTGCAGGCAAAGCCCGCCCCCTTCCAGGAATGGGCGCACCCAAGCGACAACCTGTTGAGAGATCACAGCCGGGGAAACACCGATCGATGCGCACGCTCGATTACGTCCAGCCGCGGACTCCGTTACGATGCCGGCAACGCAGCGGCACCGAGCAAACGGAGGATCCATGGACGCCCCATCGAGCGGCACACCGGAACTGGACGAACTGACCGCCCGGGTGGAGGCCTTCGTCGCGGAACGTGACTGGGCCCAGTTCCACTCGCCCAAGAATCTGTCGATGGCGCTGGCGGGCGAGGTCGGTGAACTGATCGAACACTTCCAGTGGCTGACCCAGGAACAGTCGCGACATCTGTCCGCCGAGACCCACGAGGCGGTGCGCCAGGAGATCGCGGACGTCCAGATCTACCTCCTGCTGCTGGCCCGCAAACTCGATATCGACCTATTGCAAGCGGCCCGCGACAAGCTGGAGATCAACATCCGCAAATACCCGGTGCACAAGGCCCGCGGCAACGCCCGCAAATACTCGGACCTGTAATCCACAGGCCGGGCCAACGATCCTCCAGATCGCGGAAGGCATCTCCTTCGCAGGAGCCTCCACGGTTCTCTTGATTTCAGCAAAGCGGGGGTGGGCACAGACCTTCGGATTGCGGGCCCTGCGGTGAGCCAGACCCGATCCCCTGCGGACTCCGACCCGAACGGGTTTCGAGCCGGGTGTTCGAACGTGGAAAAGCCAGCCGGGCGGGGTGCCCGGCTTGGCGAGGGGGAGGCGAGGCCTACCAGTCAGGGGCCCCTTCGTCGTCATCTTCGTCTTCGTCGTCATCATCATCCATGGGGCCGGCGCCCGCCTCGGCACCTCCGCCCATGCTGCCGCCACCCCCCGCGCCGGCTCCGCCTTGCGGCGCACCGCCGCCGGCACCCGCGCCACCTTGGGGCGCACCGGCACCGCCTTCAGCGCCGGTACCGGCTTCAGGGGCTCCCGTATCGGCACCCGCGCCGGCATCTCCACCCGTCTGGGCCTGCGCGGCACCGAGGCCGCCCAGCGCAAACATGGAACCCAGGACCATCGCGATCGCAGTTTTCTGGAAAGTCGACATCATGCGTTTCTCCTTCAGGATTGGATCGAATGGCAGTCAATCGATCAGGGCCGAACTGGCGTTCAATTGACTGCACTGAAGGAACAGCAAGCGGAATGCCAGAACGACATCCGGCAACGAAGGTCTCGTTTCTGCCAAACGCCGTGATCCACTTCTCCCGCAGGCGCGGACACACCATCCACCCGCAATGACGCAAAACGACACATGGGCTGGAACGACCCAGTCAGGACGCTACACCGCCGTTCTGGAGCACGAGATCACGCGTCCGCCAGAGTGGGCCGCTGACCGGAGTTTCTGCTGCAGGCCGCCTTCCGCAGCAAGCCCTCGAACATGCCGGCCGGAGCCCGGGACGACCTGCGGATGGCCGCAGCCCCCGCGGGAGCTCGCGATGACGGCCAGTGAAGCACCGTCGTCGCGAGGAGCGCAGCGACGTGGCGATCTCCCGGGACAGCCCGGGCGCCGGATCCGGCGGGCGTCAGGGCCTACGCCGAGAGCTTCCACCCTGCGCAACAAAAAAAGCGCCCGGGGAAAACCCCGGGCGCCTTTGGATCTGAACCGGGCGAACCGCCCGGCTCGGGCCTTACTGCTGGAACTGCTCCAGGTCGAAGCGGTCGGCGTTCATCACCTTGGTCCAGGCCGCGATGAAGTCCTTCACGAACTTCTCCTGGTTGTCATCCTGGGCGTACACCTCGGCGTAGCTGCGCAGGATCGAGTTGGAGCCGAACACCAGGTCGATGCGGCTGGCGGTCCACTTCACCTGATCATTCTGGCGATCGCGCACCTCGTACACGCCGTTACCCGCGGGCTGCCAGGCGTAGGCCATGTCGGTCAGGTTGACGAAGAAGTCGTTCGTCAGCTGCCCTTCGCGGTCGGTGAACACGCCGTGCTTGCTGCCACCATGGTTGGTACCCAGCACTCGCATGCCGCCGATCAGCACGGTCATCTCCGGCGCGGTCAGGCCCATCAGCTGGGCGCGATCGAGCAGCATCTCCTCCGGCTTGACCACGTAATCCTTCTTCAGCCAGTTGCGGAAGCCATCGGCCAGCGGCTCCAGCGGTTCGAAGGAGTCGGCGTCGGTCATCTCGGCGCTGGCGTCACCCCGGCCCGGGATGAACGGCACCAGAACATCGTGACCGGCCGCCCGGGCCGCCTGCTCGATGCCCACGCTGCCGCCCAGCACGATCAGGTCGGCCACGCTAGCGCCGGTCTCGGCGGAGAGCTGCTCGTAGACCTTGAGCACGCGGGCCAGGCGCTCGGGCTCGTTGCCTTCCCAGTCCTTCTGCGGCGCCAGGCGGATGCGGGCGCCGTTGGCACCACCGCGCATATCGGAGCCACGGAAGGTACGGGCGCTGTCCCAGGCGGTCGCGACCATCTCGGCGATACTCAGCCCGCTCGCGGCGATCTTCTTTTTGGCCGCCTCCACGGAATAGTCCGTGTTGCCGGCCGGCACCGGGTCCTGCCAGATCAGGTCCTCCTGCGGCGCGTCCGGCCCGATGTAGCGGGTCTTCGGGCCCATATCGCGGTGGATCAGCTTGAACCAGGCGCGGGCGAAGCAGTCCTTGAAGTACTCGGGGTCCTTGCGGAAGGCGTCCATGTACTGGCGGTAGACGGGGTCCATCTTCATCGCCATGTCCGCGTCGGTCATGATCGGGTTATGGCGGATGGACGGATCCGTGGCGTCGACCGGCTTGTCCTCCTCCTGCATATCCACCGGCTCCCACTGCCAGGCCCCGGCCGGGCTTTTCTTGAGCTCCCATTCGTGGTCGAGCAGGGCCTCGAAATAACCCATGTCGAACTGCGTCGGGTTCTTCGTCCACGCCCCCTCGATGCCGGAGGTGATGGCGTTGGCGGCCTTGCCCTGCATGTTGG
>JBJHBC010000097.1:0-8275 GCA_050485285.1 Thioalkalivibrio sp. | reverse complement strand
GCATAGCCCCGAACACCCACCGCGGAGCGCAAGGGGCTTCCAACCATTCATTCTTCCCGTCTTCCCAACTTCCTGTTAATCGCTCTTTACGGTTTTCGTCGTGGTGGAAGACCGGGGCCGTCAGGTACCCCGGCGGTCGTCCTCGTCGCGGGCCTCGGGGGCGTCGTCGTCCACGTCGAAGTCCTCGTGGACGCGGTCCGGCGGGATCGTCCACGGCTCGCTCGGCGCGACCGTGTGCTCGCCGGGGCGCGGTGCGTAGCGCTCGTCTTCGAGACCGCGCATCAGGCCCACCACCATCATCAGCATCACCAGCGAGAACGGCAGCGCCGCCAGGATGACCGCGTTCTGCAGGACCTCCAGCCCGCCGGCCAGCAGCAGGACCCCGGTCACCAGCCCGATCATCGCCCCCCACAGGATCAGGTGGATCGCCCGGTGCTCGGTGGATCCATGGGCCAGCAGGGTATTGATGACCACGATCCCGGCATTCGCGGAGGTCAGCAGGTAGGTCGCGATCAGGATCGTGATCAGGATCGCCCCCGTCTTCGCAATCAGCCAGGGCTCCAGGGTCTCCATGGTGGCGAAGGTCGCCATGGTCAGATCCTCGGACACGCGCTCGGCGATGTTCGCGATGCCCTCGACCTCGGCATGCAGGGCGGTGCCGCCCAGCAGCGCGAGCCAGAAGAAGGTGATCAGGGTCGGCACCAGCAGCACGCCCATCACGAACTCGCGCAGCGTGCGCCCGCGCGAGATGCGCGCGATGAACAGCCCGACGAACGGCGCCCAGGCCAGCCACCAGCCCCAGTAGAAGACCGTCCAGTCGGCATGCCACTCGTCCATATGGTGGGCGTGGGTGTACAGCGAGAGCCCCAGCAGGTTCTGCAGGTAGCTGCCGCTGGACTGCACGACCAGCGCCAGCAGGTACTGCGTCGGCCCCGCCACCAGCAGCAGCCCGAGCAGCGCGACACTGAGCCAGAGGTTGGCCTGGCTGACCCGCTGCACCCCGGCCTGCATCCCGGTCACCACGGACACGATCGCGATCACGGTCAACAGCGCGGTCAGCATCAGCAGACCGCGGTCCCCCTCCAGGGAGAGCCCAACGGTGTGCGCGAGTCCGGACTCCAGTTGCTGAATCCCCAGGCCCAGCGTCGTCGCGATCCCGAAGACGGTGGCGATGATCGCCAGCAGGTCGACCAGGTCCCCCGGCCAGGTGTGGCTGTACTTGCCGATCAGCGGGTGCAGGGCCGAGCGCAGCGCCAGCGGCTGGCCCTTGCGGAACCCGAAATAGGCCAGGATCAGGGCCAGCAGGGCGAACACGCCCCAGGCATTCAGCCCCCAATGGAAGTAGGTCAGCACCATGGACATGTCCGCGGCCGCGGCCCGGTCGCCATTCTCGATCAGGAACGGGTTCCCGCCGTAGTGCGACAGCGGCTCGGCCACCGCCCAGAACAGGAGCCCCACGCCCATGCCCGCCGCGAACAGCATCGACAGCCAGGACAGCGTGGTGAACTCCGGGACCTCGTCGTCGCGCCCCAGGCGCACGTTCTTGTAGCGCCCGACCCCGAGCCAGATCACCATCACCAGGAAAAAGGCCATGACGACCACGTAGTACCACTCCAGCAGCGGCGTCACGAAGGTACGCGCATCGCCCACCACCGCACCCAGCTGCTCGGTGCGATACACCCCCAGCAGGGCGATGATCACCACCAGGATCAGCGCCAGCGGCGCGACGCGCGGATTCAGTCCCTTGAACGGGCCTCGGGTGGCAACGTTGTACATCGGGCGTCCTTTCGCTTGGTTACGGAATCGAGTCAGGCGCAGGGCGCGCCCGGGACCGCACGCCCACGGCGTTCACTCAGGTACCGGTGGCACCCGCGGGCGCGGCACGACGATCCGTCCGGAAATCCTGAATGACCTGATGCACGAACGCCAGTTTGGCGATCGCGGTGGCCGTCAGCACAAAGGGATAGACATGCGGGTGCCCCATGCTGCGGTTGAGGCTGTTGAGGGCGCTGACCAGTGGCAGCCAGTGTTCCATCAGTCCATCGAAATCGGCCGCGGCATAGGCGTCAAAGGCCGGGGCATCGCCCTGCGCGCCCAGCCGTGCCGACGGGCCGGCAGCCGGCATGATGTCCATGTTGTAGGCGGACGCGGTATCCAGGGTATCCACGATATGCAGGTAGTGGGCCCAGGTCTCGGCCCAGTCCTCCCAGGGATGCGAACTGGCGTAGGCGGAGACAAACGAGGCCTGCCATTCGGCGGGCGGCCCCTCGGCATAATGGCGTCGCAGGGCTTCGTCATAGTCCGCGCGCTCGTCGCCGAAGCGCTCGCGGAAAGCGGCGTGCCAGGGGGTATCGCGGATCAGGCGGTCCCAGTAGTAGTGCGCGGACTCGTGGCGGAAATGCCCGAGGATCGTGCGATAGGGCTCGGCCATCGCCTCGCGCATGCGCTCGCGGACCGCCGGGTCGGCCTCGGCGATATTCAGGGTAATGAGCCCGTTCGCATGGCCGGTGACCACACCACCGCCCTCGCGGAACTCGGGGGCCGTATCGGCCAGGAAGTCGAACGCAATGCCCTTGGCGTCATCGCGCCGCGGCACCACCGGAAGCCCCAGTCGCAACAGCCCGTAGACCAGTCGCCGTTTTTCCGTCTCCAGGCGCTCCCACAGCCGGGCATTCCCCGGCACGCTCAGGTCGGGGATGGTGCGATTGAGACGGCAGGCGCGGCAGAACGGGTCGGGGTCGTCATGCGGCACCATCCAGTTGCAGATCGCGTCCACCGCGTAGTGGCGACACTGACGGTACAGTGTCCCGTCCGGCTCGTCCGCCACTCGCCACAATCCACCGGCCACCGGACGCCCGCGGGCATCCATACCCTCCCCGGCCGGCGCCAGCGCGGACACCTCCAGACGATCCGGGAGAAACCCCAGCCGGTGGCCACAGCGGGTGCAGTACGTGTTGTCGAAATACACCCCCTGCCCGCAGACCTCGCACTCGAATAACTGCATCGTGCTCCCCGTTGGCGGACCCGCCGCAAGAAGATCCGGGCGGCAGTCATCCCTTCAGACTACGCCGATCCCGCTGCGCCGTCGCGGTGCAACGAAACCGCCCGGGGTTCATTCGCCCGGCGCGCCGGACAGCAGTCCTTCCACCCGCTCCAGCACCAGTGGGTGCGACAGGATTCCGGCATGCGTGGTCGCCACACCGAAGACCGAGGCCGCCTCCTCCTGCGCCGGCGGGTGCAGCATACTGGCCAGCGTGACCACCCCGTCGGCCGTCGCGCGGGCGCCACCTTCGCCGCGCTGGTAGCCGAACAGCAGATGCAGCTCGGTCACCTCCGCCAGCGGATCCGTGAACAGGCCCTCCAGGTAGTCACTGCCGGGTGCCATGTCGCGCCAGACCGGGATCACGACCGGCGAGCGATCCACCCCCTGCTGCGCCCGCTCGTGCCCGGCCCAGGGCGTGGACAGGGTGATCATAACCGGCACCGGCGCCGCCGCCTCGCGCCGGGCGCGCTCGTTCAGGAAACCCCGCGCCACCAGCCCACCCATGCTGTGCGCCACCACCGGCAGCGACTCGACCCCATGACGCACTTCCAGTTCCTCCACCACCTGTGCCAGGTGCGCGGCCGCCGACTGCAGTGGCAACCCGGAGGCGTAATAGTAGAACCACGGCTGATAACGCTCGCGATCCAGGACCTCCAGCAGCCCGGCAAAGTCCCGCGGTGAGCCGTTCATCCCGTGCACGAACAACACCGGCGTCCGCGTCGGATCATGGGGCTCGAGGAAGTACACCCCCGCGTAACCGTCCATCACGAAGTCCAGGGGTCGCCACTGGCTGCCGCGGGCCACCTCGGACGCAAAACGCGGGTCATCCAGGTGGGTGATCGCGCCGAAAGCGGTCACCCGCCCCAGGCTCAGCGGAAGGTCGCTGGCGCCCTCGGCATCCACCAGGCCGCGCGTGGCCGGCAGGGCAACCGGGTGGGCCAGGCGATGGTCCCCGTTCACACGGATCTCGATCCCGGTCAGCCGCCCTCCGGGGCCGCAGTCCAGCGGATCGCCGCCGGCCACATACTGTACCGGGGCACCGGCGGGATGGGCCCGATCACCCTCCTCGTCGCGGAAGGCCAGCACGCGGTAGCGACCCGGCTCCAGACCAAAGAACCAGCTCCCGCCCTGGGCGCTGACCACATGGTCCACCGGCTCGGGCACCCCGGCACCAGCGACCGACTCGCGGAATACCGCCACGACGTAGGGCCCCGTCCGACCCGCCTCGGACGCCGCCGTGTCCGGCCCCACCGTGCCACTGATCACGCAGGCCCCGCCCATGCGCGCGAGCTGTTCGCGCGCATCCAGCAACGAACACCCCGCCAGCGCGAACCCCAGCGCCAGGACCGCAACCACCCGTACCACCGCCATCAAGAACATCCCGTTCCGTCCTTCCTGCCCCTCGAGTGTAGCGGTCCGGAGCGACCGGCTCGCCACGCTCACCGGTATTTCAGTCCGGGCGGTCCCGGGCTCCGTCCTGCGGATCGTGCCGCGCGTAGCTCGCCACCTCCATCTCGGTCACCTCGACGGTGATCATCGCCTCTCCGACCCGGTTCTGCAGGGCCCCCAGGACCGCCTCGCTCAGCGCCTGACGCTGCGCCAGCGAACGGCCGGACTTGAGACGCACCTCGACATGCACGAAAGGCCGCACCTCGCCCCCGACCCGGTACTGGCCCACCGGGTGGGCGCGGACCTTGACATGCGACGGCGGGAACAGCCCCGAAGCGCAGGCCGCCGCATGCACGGTGTCCAGCCAGGCGGCCACCTCCGGCCCCGCGGCCAGGTCCTGCGAATACTCGACGATCAGATGCGGCATACCCAAGCCCCCCTCGGCGTGCGCGGCGCGGCTCGCGGGCCGCATTGCGCCGGGTCCGCAATGGTGCCGCAGCACGGAGCCGGCATGAAAAAGGCCCGCGCGGGGCGGGCCTTGTCGATGACGCTGGATCCCGAACGGATCAGGCCGCAGCCGCCGCCCGGCTGAAGGCCAGCTGCTCGCCGGCCATGTCCACCTCGATGGTGTCGCCGGGCCCGAACTCGCCGGCCAGCAGGGACTGCGCCAACGGGTTCTCCAGCTGGGTCTGGATCGCCCGCTTGAGCGGACGCGCCCCGTAGACCGGGTCGAAGCCCGCGGCCCCCAGGTGGTCCAGCGCGGCGTCGGTGATGGTCAGGCCCAGATCGCGCTCTTCCAGCCGCTGGCGCAGGTACTGCAGCTGGATGTCCGCGATCGCGCGGATCTGCTCGCGTTCCAGCGGGTGGAACACCACCACGTCGTCCACGCGGTTGATGAACTCGGGACGGAAGTGCTGCCCGACGATCTCCATCACCGCGCCCTTCATCGCGTCGTAGTTCTCCTCGCCGGCCATCTCCTGGATCTGCTGCGAGCCCAGGTTGGAGGTCATCACGATCACCGTGTTGCGGAAGTCCACGGTGCGCCCGTGGCCGTCCGTCAGGCGCCCGTCGTCCAGCACCTGCAGCAGCACGTTGAAGACATCCGGATGCGCCTTCTCGACCTCGTCGAGCAGGATCACCGAGTACGGCTTGCGGCGCACGGCCTCGGTCAGGTAACCGCCCTCCTCGTAGCCGACATAGCCCGGGGGCGCCCCGATCAGCCGCGCCACGGAGTGCTTCTCCATGAACTCGGACATGTCGATGCGCACCATCGCCTCCTCGGTGTCGAACAGGAAGCTGGCGAGCGCCTTGGTCAGCTCGGTCTTACCCACGCCGGTCGGGCCGAGGAACAGGAACGAGCCGTTCGGCCGGTTCGGGTCGGACAGGCCCGCCCGCGAGCGGCGGATGGCATTGGCCACCGCGCGCACGGCCTCGGACTGACCGACCACGCGGTCACCAATGGCCTCTTCCATGCGCAGCAGCTTGTCCTTCTCGCCCTCCAGCATCTTGGAGACCGGGATGCCGGTCCAGCGCGAGACCACCTCGGCGATCTCCTCGTCGGTGACCTTGTTGCGCAGCAACTGGGTCTCCTGGCTCTCCATCTCGTGAGCCATGGCGAGGGACTTCTCCAGATCCGGGATCCGCCCGTACTGCAGTTCGGACATGCGCGACAGATCCCCGGCGCGGCGGGCCGTCTCCAGCTCGGTACGGGCGCGCTCGAGCTCTTCCTTCAACTGGGCCGCCCCGGAGACCGAGGCCTTCTCGGACTTCCACACCTCTTCGAGGTCGGAGTATTCGCGCTCCAGGCGCTCGATCTCCTCCTCCAGCGTGCCCAGGCGCTTCTTCGAGGCGTCGTCGGATTCCTTCTTCAGGGCCTCGCGCTCGATCTTCAGCTGGATCAGGCGCCGCTCCAGCCGGTCCATGGACTCGGGCTTGGAGTCGATCTCCATGCGGATGCGCGAGCTGGCCTCGTCGATCAGGTCGATCGCCTTGTCCGGCAGCTGCCGGTCGGTGATGTAGCGCTGCGACAGCTGTGCGGCGGCGACGATCGCCGGGTCGGTGATCTCGATCCCGTGATGGACCTCGTAGCGCTCCTTCAGCCCGCGCAGGATGGCGATGGTGTCTTCCTGCGTCGGCTCGTCCACCAGCACCTTCTGGAAACGGCGCTCCAGGGCGGCGTCCTTCTCGATGTTCTGGCGGTATTCGTCCAGGGTGGTCGCGCCGATGCAGTGCAGCTCACCGCGCGCCAGCGCCGGCTTGAGCATGTTGCCGGCATCCATCGCGCCCTCGGCCTTGCCCGCGCCCACCAGGGTGTGGATCTCGTCGATGAACAGGATCACGCGACCCTCTTCCTGCGACAGCTCCTTCAGCACGGACTTCAGCCGCTCCTCGAAATCGCCCCGGTACTTGGCCCCGGCCAGCAGCGCCCCCAGGTCCAGCGCGAGCACGCGCTTGTCCTTGAGCCCCTCCGGCACCTCGCCGTTGATGATGCGCTGGGCCAGTCCCTCGACGATCGCGGTCTTGCCGACCCCCGGCTCGCCGATCAGCACCGGGTTATTCTTGGTGCGCCGCTGCAGCACCTGGATCGAGCGGCGGATCTCCTCGTCACGCCCGATCACGGGGTCGAGCTTGCCCTGCTCGGCGCGCTCGGTGAGGTCGATGGTGTACTTGTCCAGTGCCTGGCGGTTCTCCTCGGCGTTCGGGTCGTCCACCTGGGCCCCGCCGCGCATATCCTCCACGGCCTTCTCCAGGGAGTCCTTGTTGGCGCCGGCGTTGCGCAGCATCTCGCCGACACCGGCCTTCTCGTCGATCGCCGCGAGCAGGAACAGCTCGCTGGGGATGTACTGGTCCTTGCGCTCCTGGGCGAGCTTGTCGCAGACGTTCAGCATGCGCCCCAGGTCGTTGGAGACATGCACCTCGCCCGCGGCGCCCTCCACCTTCGGCAGGCGGTCCAGCGCCTCGCCCAAAGCGGAGCGCAACTGGCGCACGTTGGCACCGGCGCGGTCGAGCACATGACGGATCGTGCCCCCCTCCTGGTCCAGCAGGGCCAGCAGCAGGTGGGACGGCTCGATGAACTGATGGTCGCGGCCAACCGCGAGCGACTGTGCGTCCGCGATGGCGGACTGGAATTTGGTGGTCAGGCGATCCATTCGCATTGGGAAACCCCTCGGTCGAATCTTGTTGAACTGACACCAACGTTGGGGACTATCCCCCCGGCTTCAAGGATAGACGCGCGGAAACACCTGCACGCGGCGGGCGTCGGCCAGGGCCGTGAAACCCGTTTCGGGGTGCATCCAGTGACTGCCGATGCCCCTGAGGGAGGCCTTGCGGTGACCGGCGGCTATTGCGGGTTGTCGGGCTCGAACCAGACCACCGTGCCCATGCGGCCGGTCGCTCCGTCGCGGCGATAGGAATAGAAGGTCTCCGCCTCGGTGAAGGTGCAGCGGCCCCCGCCGGCGACCGGCGCCACGCCGGCCCGCTGCAGCCGCTGGCGCGCCAGCTGGTAGAGATCCGCCAGCAGGCGCCCCCCGGCACCGGGCCGAAACGCGGCCTCGGCCTCCGGATCCTGCGCCCGGAGGGCCTTGCGCACCTCGGGCCCGACCTCGAAGGCGGCCGGGCCGATCGCCGCTCCCATCCAGGCCTGGATGGATACCCCCGGGCGCAGATCCCGCAGGGCCACCAGTGTGGTCTCCAGGACCCCAGCGGCCAGCCCGCGCCAGCCGGCGTGGGCCACCCCGACCGCCGCGCCGTCCACCGTCGCCAGCACCACGGGCAGACAATCGGCGGTCTGCACGGCGCAGATCGCCCCCGGCCGGTCGCTGACCACTGCATCGGCCTCGGGCG
>JBJHBC010000096.1:0-8471 GCA_050485285.1 Thioalkalivibrio sp. | reverse complement strand
ATCTCGACGATCACAGCCCGCGAACCCTCGCAGGCGATCTCGACCCGGCCCTCGGCCGCAACCCGATCCGCCTTCTTGTCGGCCTTGGCCATGCCGGACTTGCGCATGGCTTCCACGGCCGCTTCCAGGTCTCCCCCGGTCTCGGTCAGGGCCTTCTTGCATTCCATCATGCCGGCGCCAGTGCGCTCGCGCAGTTCTTTCACTTGTGCAGCAGTAATCTGCATCGTTGGTGCTCCTGAATCATGCTCGGACCGGCCGCCCGCGGGCGGCCGGTCCCGGTTATCAAGCGGGGTTGGCGGGCGACGCGGTATCGTCGGACCCTTCGGCCGCGGCCGGCTCGGCGAACTCTTCTTCGCTCACGCCACCGGTGCTCACGGCGCCCTTGGCCTCGATGATCGTGTCGGCGATCGCGGCCACGTAGAGCTGGATCGCACGCATCGCATCATCGTTGCCCGGAATCACGTAGTCCACGCCTTCCGGGGAATGGTTGGAATCGACCACGGCCACCACCGGGATGCCGCGCTTCTTCGCCTCGGCCACGGCAATCTTTTCGTAGCCGACATCGATCACGAACATGGCGTCGGGCATGCGGTTCATGTCCTTGATACCGCCCAGGCTGCGATCCAGCTTTTCCTTCTCGCGGCGACGGCTCAGGGCCTCGCGCTTGTTGAGGACCTGGAAGCTGCCGTCGGCGTCCATCGTCTCGAGGTCCTTCAGGCGCTTGATCGACTGCTTGACTGTGTTGAAGTTGGTCAGCATGCCACCCAGCCAGCGATGGCTGACGTGCGGCATGCCGCAGCGACGCGCCTCTTCCGCGACCACGTCGCGCGCCGAGCGCTTGGTGCCGACAAACAGGATCTGGCCGCCATCGGCGGCAAGCTTGCCGAGGAAGTTCAACGCGTCGTTGAACATCGGCAGGGACTTCTCGAGGTTGATGATATGAATCTTGTTGCGTTCCCCGAAGATGTACGGGGCCATCTTGGGATGCCAGTAACGCGTCTGGTGGCCGAAGTGAACACCGGCCTCCAGCATCTGTCGCATAGTCACGAGGGACATGAGTTTTCTCCTGTAACGGGTTGAGCCTCCACGTATCCCGATCTGAAACCCGAACCGAATCTTCTTCGCGAGCGGGCACCCGACAGACCGTGCCGATACGTGTGTGGATTAAGGTTTCGAATGCCGGCCCGGCAAAGGGCGGCATCCGGCCCCGCCGAATTGCCAGCGAGGCGCGCGCTTTATAGCATAGGACGCTTACCCGAACCAAACGCCGAGCCCCTCCGGGCGCCGCGGCGGGAGCCCCCATGTCCGTTTCCATCAAGACCCCCGAAGAGATCGAACACATGCGCGTCGCCGGCCGCCTGGCCGCCGAAGTCCTCGAGATGATCGAGCCCCATGTGCAGGCCGGCGTAACCACCGGGGAGCTGGACCGGATCTGCCACGACTACATCGTGAACACCCAGGATGCGATCCCGGCCCCGCTCAACTACCGGGGCTTTCCCAAGTCGATCTGCACCTCGGTGAACCACCAGGTCTGCCACGGCATCCCGGGCGACCGGAAGCTGAAGAACGGCGACATCCTCAATATCGACATCACCGTCATCAAGAACGGCTTTCACGGCGACACCAGCCGCATGTTCGTGATCGGCAAGGCCGGCATCCAGGCCCAGCGGGTGATCGACGTGGCGCGCACCAGCATGTACCTCGGCATCCAGCAGGTCCGCCCCGGGGCGACGCTGGGCGACATCGGCCACGCCATCCAGGAATACGCCGAGGCCCGGCGCTGCTCCGTGGTACGGGAATTCTGCGGTCACGGGATCGGGCGCGGCTTTCACGAGGACCCACAGGTCCTGCACTACGGCAAGCCCGGCACCGGCATGACGCTGGAGGAAGGCATGTGCTTCACCATCGAACCCATGATCAATGCCGGACGTCGGCATACGCGCATCCTCGCCGACGGCTGGACCGCCGTGACCAAGGATCACAGCCCCTCGGCCCAGTGGGAGCACACCATCCTGGTGACCGCGGACGGCTACGAGATCCTGACCCTGCGCAAGGACGAAACGCCACCCCAGGAGATCGCGGCCTGATCGAAGGCCTTTGCATCTGTTCCCCGCCGATTCGAACCGCCCATTCCACGGAGCTCCAATGAATCCAGCGGGCAGCACACCCGGCGAACTCGATACCCCGGCCTTCACCCCGGACTGGGGCGAGGACTACCAGCGGTTAAGCCGCAACCCGGGGAATATCGCCCTGTTTCGGGACCGCCGCCGCGCCATCCTCGACCAGCAATACCAGGGCTTTCGCGACGGGATGCCCATCGCCGAACTGATCCATGGCCATGCCCGGCGCATCGACGAGCTGCTCAAGCTGATCTGGGCGCAAAAGGGTCTGGCCGACGACGACCAGCTCTGCCTGATCGCGGTGGGCGGCTACGGCCGCGGCGAACTGCACCCCGCCTCCGACATCGACATCCAGATCATCCTGGAGGGCGAGCATGACCGCGCGCGCTTCGATCGCATCAGCGAGTTCGTCACCTTCCTCTGGGATATCGGCATCGAGGTCGGGCACAGCGTACGCAGCATCGAAGACTGCACCCGCGAGGCACGCGACGACATCACCGTCGCGACCAACCTGATCGAGGCCCGCTACCTGGCCGGGCATCTGGGCCTGTTCAACGACTTCCGCCAGGCCATCGAACCGGATCGTATCTGGGACTCGCGCAGTTTCTACGCTGCCAAGCTGGCGGAACAGCAGGCCCGGCATCGCCGCTTCGGCGAGACCGCCTACCGCCTGGAGCCCAACGTCAAGGAAGGCCCCGGCGGGCTGCGCGACATCCAGATGATCGGCTGGGTCACCAAGCGCCACTACGGCGCCGAACGCATCGAGGAACTGGTCTCGCTGGGCTTCCTGCGCGAGGGCGAATTCCGCGAGATGATGGAGGGCCAGAACTTCCTCTGGCGCGTGCGCTTCGCCCTCCACATGCTGGCCGGCCGCCGCGAGGATCGCCTGCTGTTCGACCTGCAGCGCCAGCTGGCCAACACCTTCGGCTTCGTCGACCAGAACCACAACCGGGCGGTCGAGCAGTTCATGCAGCGCTACTTCCGCACCATCAACGACCTCGAGCGCCTGAACGAGCTGCTGCTGCAGCACTTCAACGAGGCCATCCTGGACGACCCCGAAGACCTGCAGGATCCCGTGCGCATCCATCAGCGCTTCCAGGTGCGCGGCGGCTACCTGGAGGCCGCCCACGACCAGGTCTTCATGATCTACCCGCCGGCCCTGCTGGAGGTCTTCCGCCTGTTGCAGGAGCACCCCGAGATCCAGGGCATACGGGCCTCCACCATCCGCCTGATTCGGGCGCATCGCCACCTGATCGACGGTCATTTCCGGCGCAACCCGGTCTGCCGCGAGCTGTTCATGGACATCCTGCGCGCCCCGCGCGGCATCACCAGCCAGCTCCGCCGGATGAACCGCTATGGCGTGCTGGGCAATTATCTGCCGGCCTTCGGCCGCATCATCGGGCGCATGCAGTACGACCTGTTTCACGCCTACACAGTGGACGAACACACCCTGAACGTGGTGCGCAATGCGCGCCGCCTCGCGCTGCCCGAGTTTGCGCACGAACAACCCCTGGCGCACCGCATCCACGCGAGCCTGGAGCGGCCGGAACGCCTGGTCCTGGCCGCGCTGTTTCACGACATCGCCAAGGGCCGCGGCGGCGACCACTCCGAGCTGGGTGCCCACGACGCCCTGCACTTCTGCCAGCAACACGGGCTCTCGGACGCCGATGCCGGACTGGTGGCCTGGCTGGTACGTTCGCACCTGCTGATGTCCCTCACGGCCCAGCGCAAGGACATCTCGGATCCCGAGGTCGTCCTCGGGTTCGCGCGGGAGGTGGCCACCGGCGAACGCCTGGACTTTCTCTATCTGCTCACGATTGCCGATATCCGCGGCACCAACCCGGAGCTATGGAACAGCTGGAAGGACGCCCTGCTCCAGACCCTCTACCACGCCACGCGCAACGTCCTCGATCGTGGCCTGGACACCCCGCCGGACATGGACGAGCAGATCCGCCAGACGCGCGCCGAGGCGCTCGAGCGGCTGCAGCAACAGGGCTTCGATCCGGAACAGGCGCGCCGGCTGTGGGATGAACTCGACGACGAGTATTTCCTCCGCCATTCCGCCGACGAGATCGCCTGGCATGCCCAGGCTCTGCTTCCGCTGGAACCGGACGCGCTCCCGCTGATCCTGGTACGCCCCAAAACCTCTCGCGGCAGCACCGAGATCTTCGTCTATGCCGAGGATCACCCGCAGATCTTCGCCCGCATCACCAGCGCACTGACCCAGCTCGGGCTCGACATCGTGGACGCTCGCATCATCACCACGGCGGGGGGGCGCACCCTCGATACCTTTCTGGTCCTGGAGAGCGGCGGCGGCCAGACCGTCGATGCCGGCTATCGCGCCGACGAGATCCGCCACGCCCTGGAGCAGGAACTCGCCCGCCAGGGCCGCACCCCCAACCCCGCCACGCGTCAGCTTCCGCGGCGGCTCAAGCACTTCGACGTGGACACCCGCATCGAATTCGAGCCGGCCCCCGGGGGCCACGCCACGCGCATGCGCCTGCGGGCCCTGGATCGACCGGGCCTGCTGTCCACCATCGGGCATATCCTTGGCGAGCAGGGTATCGACGTCCGCACCGCCCGCATCGCCACGGCGGGCGAACAGGTCGAAGACAGCTTCCTGCTGAGCCGACCCGGGCGCACCCCGCTGGACGCCGAGGCACAGACCCGACTGCGCGAGGCCCTGCTTCAGGCCCTCTGACGCCGAGGGAACCACGGAATGGGGATTCCCCCTGCGATCGGCGGTCAGCGCCCACGCGCCTCCAGCGGCAAGGGTTCCGGCGCCTCCGGCGAGGCCGCGCCCAGCAGGCGGGCTTCAAAGTCCGTCAGCACACTGAATTCGACCCGCCGGGAGGCGCGGCGGTCCTCCGCGCCCTGCGCGTCCACCACCCGCCGTGAAGACGACAGGCCCACCGCAGCGACCCGCGAGCGGAACCAGTCCGCCTCCTGCAGGGGCTCCAGCTGGTAGGCATATTCCAGCACTGCCCGCGTGCGCCGCTGGCTGAGGTCCATGTTGCCGAAATAGGCCTCCAGGGGATCGTCGCTCCCGGCCCATTCACTCGAGGTATGGCCCTCGATGCGCACCTCCCGGATCACCTCGGCGAACGGGCGCAGCTGTTCGGCATAGCGCGGCATGAAATCCGCCAGGATCGCCTCGAATCGGGGCCGGATGGAGGCCGAACTGCGCTCGAACAGCACCTCCGGCTCGCGGAAACGCAGCGTCAGGCTGTCGCGATCCAGCTCCGCGTTCCAGCGCGGCAGATCCTCCCGGAACTCCTCCTCCAGCACCGAATAGATCGCCGCGCGCAGCGCGGCCGCCTCGTTGCGCACCTCCGTGTGGGCGGCACTCTCGCGCTCCACCTGCACCATATGCAGCAGGGCGAGGAACAGGAAGATCATCATCAGGGCGGCCATCAGATCCGCCACCGCGAGCCAGTGCGAACCCTGGTCCGCCTCGCTGCCGGGCCCTTCGGCCCGGCGTCCGCGCCGTACCAGCCACGCAAACATCAGGTACGCCCGCCCGCTGACGCCACCGGTCGGCCCCAGCGCTGCTCAGCCGCGTGTCCGGCCTGAACGGCGTTCTCGATGCTCTCGAGCATCGCCTCCAGGCGGGCATCCATGGCGGGGAAGGCTTCGGTTGCGCGATCGCGCAGGGCCGCGATACTGCCCAGCAGCGCCTCCAGCTCGACCGTCTCGCGACGCAGACTGGCGAGCGTCGACTCCTGATCCTCCACGTGACGCGTGATCTGCAGGGCCTGACCCGTCATGCGCTCCAGCGTCTGCTCGGTCTGCTCGACCCCGCTGCGCGCCTGATCAAACGCACGCTGCAGGGTCTCCATCTGCTGACGGTACTGATCCTGCCACTCCACCAGTCGCGCGACCGAGTCATCCAGGCGGCGGAAGTTCTCCCCGAACTGCTCGCCGAGACGATGGTTGAAATCGTGGATCACCCGCTCCAGCGCCTCGACGAGATGCGTGCTGCTCATTTCGGTGATGCGTTCGGCCATGCCGTCCAGCGCCCCGGTCAGTTCGCGGTGCTGCCGCTCCAGCCGGGCATCGAGGCGCTGGTCCAGAGTCCGCACGGCCTCAACCATCGCCAGTGCGGCATCGCGCTGCTGCGCGGCCAGTTGCGCCGGATCGGTGGCGCCGTTCGTCGCCTCGGTGGGAAGCTCGCGCTCCGCGAGATCCGGGGTGGGCGTCAACACCTGCACCATGCGCAGCACCGCCGACAGCAGGATGCCCACGATACTGGTCACAAAGGCCAGCTTGAGCCCCTCCAGCAACGCGGGGATGCTTGCCTCCACGCGTCCCGCATCGAAGTCCAGCAGGCCAATCGCCACCCCCAGGAACGTCCCGAGGATCCCGAGCGTGGTCAGCAAGGCCGGTGCGGCCCCCTGCAGGGCCTTCGCGCGCCGCAGCGCCGTCGCGCCCAGGGCCACCAGGAACAGCGCGAACAACACCAGCGCGAACAGGCCAATTACGGTCAGCGGGCTGAGCCCCTGCAGGCTGGCCAGAAGCGCCTCGGCCACCCGATCCAGAATTCCGGTCATCTTCATTCCTCCACACCCGGGCACCTCGCATGCCACGCGGTTTTGCGAATCTCTCGCCATGGACAAGCAAAAAAAGCGCCATCCTGCCGTGTGGCGACACTCGGCCCCAAAACGACACCTTTTTGACGCCGCAGGGCGAAACGGAAGCACGCCCGACTAACGCCCGTCCGGTATTTGACACATGCATCAGGGACGGAATCCGTTCCTCAATCCGTCTATCTCCCGAGTTCCCGACTAACCCGGGCGGAACCATGGACCCCTTGCACGACTCCGAGCCCCGCAGGCGCAGCCCCGGCCCCCGCGGTGCGAGACGGACCCTTCAGGGCATCCTCGTGATCCTCATCGGCGCCGGATGGCTGCAGCCATGGGCGATAGCCGAAGCCCAGGCCCAGCCCGAAGCACCGCCACAATCCCTGATCTTCGGCGTGCAACCCTTTGCCAGCCCACCAAGCCTGTTCGAGCGCTATGCCCCGCTGCGGGACTGGCTGACAGAGGAGACGGGGAACCCGACACGGCTCCAGTCCGCACGCGACCTGGCCACCTACCTTGCCCGGGGGCGCGACGGGCACTATGACCTCATGCTGGTGGCACCCCACGTGGTTCCCCTGCTACTGGATCACGCCCCCTACCGCCTCGTCGCGCGCACCGAAGAGCAACTCGCAATGGTTCTGGTGGTCCGACCTGCCGATTCGATCACGTCGATATCCGACCTTGCCGGGAAGACCATCGCCGCGCCGTACAAGGAAAGCCGAGCCGCGACCCTGGCCCGACAACTCGTGGACACCCATGACTGGCCCGACCCGCCCGGTCCACCGAGCTATCGGCACTACCATCACAACAGCGCGGCCGTAGCGGCGTTCCAGCGCGACCTCACCGACGCACTGGTGCTCATCATCGAGGGAACCGTGCTGCCCGGATCACCTACATCGCGGGGGTCGCGTCCGAGACACCTCTCCCTGGCGGACGGCAGCCTGGTGCGGATCCTTGCCCAATCCGAACGCTTCCCGGGCCTGGCACTCCTGGCCCACAACCGCCTGCTCGAACATGCACCACGGCTGGGGGAGCAACTGACCACCATGCCGCGCGATCCTGCGGAAGCCTCATTGCTGCGTGCGATCGGGCATCGTGGATTCGTCGCCACGCATGCCGGTGAATTCTCGGCCTTCCGTGGGGCGCTCGAGCAGATGGAACAACAACTCGAACGACAAACCCCGAGCCCGCCTTAGCTGTAGAGTCTCGGCTCCCCTGCGTAGAACCGCGTGGCCTGGCCTGTCACAGCGGGCACAGCCTTTGGCCGCCGGGACGCCCGCGGATGGGCTTCGCTCGATGATTCCCGTAGACTAAGGAGCCGTTTCATCACGTCCCGTCCCGCCCTCGAGACGGGCGCAAACGCGACCCGGGTAACCGTCATGACCTCCTCCGGCCTGGCTCCAACCAGCTTCGGCCCCAGCCTTCTGGTGGCGCCGCGAATATGCGAGCCAAGCCCCGCATGCGCCTGAATTTCGCCTGGCAGATCATCATCGGCACGGTCGCGATCCAGGTCGCGATGGTCGCGGTGCTGATGTTCAGTGGCATCTCCCAGGTGCAGCAGAACCAGGCGCAGATGCTGGAACGCTTTGCCGAGCAGCAGGGGCGCCTCCTGTCCAGCGCGCTGACTCCCGGGCTGGCCTACGCCGATCCGGCAATGCTGCAGGACCTGCTGGACCTGGTCGCGGACGATTCCCACGTGCTCTACGCGGTGGTGCTCGATGCCCAGGACCAGCCCATGGCCTCGGTGGGCATCTCGCCGGAGGCAATCCCC
>JBJHBC010000095.1:0-8489 GCA_050485285.1 Thioalkalivibrio sp. | reverse complement strand
ATGTAGGCCGGCTGATAGAGGCCCCGCTCGCGCGAGGCGCGCGAGGTGAGGATGTCGCGCATGAACTCGAGGAAATCACCGCGCACGTACTTCAGCGCCGGCACCGGGAAGTAGCCCTTGGGCCGGTCCAGCACCGCGTCCGGCAGGCGGCCGCGGGCGATGCGGCGCAGCACGTCCTTGCCGCCGTCACCCAGCTTCAGGTGCGGCGGCATTGCGGCGGCCGTCTCCACCAGTTCGTGGTCGAGGAACGGGACCCGCGCCTCCAGGCCGAAGGCCATGGTCATGTTGTCCACGCGCTTGACCGGGTCGTCCACGATCAGCGTGGTCACATCCAGCGCCAGCACCGCGTCGATGAAGGAATCCGCGCGGTCGGTCTCGAGCTCGGCAAACTGCTCGCGCAGCCAGTCCCCGGTCACGTCGTTCGCCGGCGGGTGGCGCAGCATCTCGGCCATCTCCGGGTGGTCGCGGTCGAAGTAGTGGCGACGAAAGCGCTCCACCCAGTCGCCATGGCGATCCTCCGCCATCTGCGGATACCAGAAATAGCCACCGAAGACCTCGTCCGCGCCTTGGCCGGACTGCACCACCTTCACATGCTGCGAGACCTGCTCGGACAGCAGATAGAAGGCCACGGCATCCTGCCCGAACATCGGCTCGGCCATCGCACCCACGGCCTCCGGCAGGCGTGCCAGCACCTGGTCGTTGGGGATCAGCGTGGCCTGGTGATCGGTGGCGTAGCGCTCGGCGACCGGGTCGGAGTATTCGAACTCGGAGCCCTTCTCCTCCGGCTGGTCCTCGAACCCGACGGTGAAGGTCCGCAGATCCCGCGCGCCTTCCTCCATCGCCAGCGCCACCAGCAGCGACGAATCCAGTCCGCCGGAGAGGAGCACACCCACCGGCACGTCGGCCACCTCCAGGCGCTTGCGCACGGCGGCACGCAGGGCGTGTTCGATGCGCTCCTGCCACTCGGCGTCGGAGACGGGTTCGTCGGGGCGGTGGGCATGCAGGGTCCAGTAGCGCTGCAGCCGCTCCTGGCCGCGTGCGTCGATACTCAGGTAGTGCCCCGGCTCGAGCTTGCGGATGCCGCGAAGCACGGTGCGCGGTGCCGGCACGACCGCATGCAGCGAGAACAGCATGTGCAGCGCCTCGGCATCCAGCTCGGTGTCCACGTCGCCGGCCGCCAGCAGCGCCTGGGTGTTGGAGGCGAAGCGGATGCCGTCGCCGGTGCGCGCCAGGTACAGCGGCTTGATGCCCATACGGTCACGCGCCAGCAGCAGGCGCTGGGCATTACCGTCATACAGGGCAAAGGCGAACATGCCGTGCAGCCGCGCGACAACCCCCTCGCCCCACTCGGCATAGCCGCGCAGGATGACCTCGGTATCACCGGTCGAGAAAAACCGGTGGCCGCGCCCTTCCAGCTCCGAACGCAGCGCCCGGAAGTTGTAGATCGCGCCGTTGAACACCAGCGCCAGTCCCGTCTCCGGGTCGAACATCGGCTGGTGGGCGCGCTGCGACAGGTCCAGGATCGACAGCCGCCGGTGCCCCAGCGCCACCCGCCCGGAGGCCCACAGACCGTCGGCATCCGGCCCGCGTCGCTCCAGACAGGGCAGCATGCGCGCCACGGCCTCGCCACTCGCGCGCCGCTCGCCCCAGACGAACTCTCCTGCGATCCCGCACATCGGTTATTTCCTTGTTGATTCTTGTTGGGTTCGGTTGCGCCGCCATTCTCCGACCCAGGCAGGGGCTTCGCGTGCGAGCACGCCCCTACCCGGGACTTCCTGTCAGGAAGCGGGATCGGCGCGAAAAGCCCGCTCCAGTGCTTCCATCAGGGACTGGCTGGCCACGCCCGCGCGGTCACGATCGGCATGCGCAATGTAGAACGGCACCCGGTGGCGCGCCCCGGCCTCGAGGTCCAGTTCGACCAGGCGGCCGGCGGCAAGATCCCCCGCGATGCGATCCTCCGGCACCCAGGCGAACCCGATGCCCGAACGCAGGATCTCGCAGGCGGTGCCCATGTGCGAGACCGTCCAGCGCTGGTCCGCCTCGACCCAGCCGCCCTCGCCATCCCCCTGGTCGCCGGAATCGCGCACCACTACCTGGCGGTGTGCCTGCAGATCGCGCCGGGTCAGGGCCGTTTCCGCCTGGGCGAGGGGGTGCGAGGGGTGCGCGACGCAGACCATCGACAACTCGCCCAGACAGCTCCCGAGATAACCGGAAGGCAGTTCCGGCCCCAGCAGGATGTCCACGGCCGCTTCCCGGAGCATGTCCGGCCCCCCGCTCAGCACCACCTCGTGCAGCTGGATCCGGGTGGCCGGGTAGGCCTTCGAAAAGGTCTCCAGGGCCCGGATCACCGGCTCGCGCGGCAGCAGTTGGTCCACCGCCAGACGGATCTCGGACTCCACCCCCGCGGCCAGCGCGCCGGCCAGGGTCTCGATCTCGGAGGCCTCTTCCAGCAGGTGCCCGGCCCGGCGCAGCAGCGCCTCGCCAGCCGCGGTCAGCACGGCCTTGCGGCCCTGCACCTCGAACACGTCCACGCCCAGTTGCTCTTCCAGCTTCTGCACCGCGTGGTTGATGCTCGACGGGCTCTTGTGCACCCGTTCGGCGGCCCGCGCAAAGCCGCCGGCCTCCACCACCGCCTGCAGCATCCGCCACTGCTCCAGGGTTACTCGGGGCATCCGCAACCCGGGTTATGGGTGCGCGCATGCCACTCCTCGCGCAGGCGGGCATACGCAGCGCCGGTCAGCAACACCAGGTGTACGGTGGAAGGGTAGATCCGGCCATCCAGGCGCAGGGTCTCGGTCAGCTCGGGGTGGCTGCCTTCGGGGATGTAGAAGAAATCCACGCCCTCACGCAGCTGGTCCTTGCGCGCCTTGAACAGGCGAAAGGCCGTGCCCTTGGGCACCCCGTTCCAGTCGTCGATCTGGCGCAGGCTCAGCGTGGCATACCCGGCGTGAATGATCGGTTCCGGAACCGGACCGGCCGCAGAACCTTCCTGGCCGTGAAACCGTCCCGCGCTGCGGGGGTCTTCAACTGTATCGGTATCCATGCTGGCATTATGCACACACCGCCTTCGCGGCTCACCACGCAACCCCATTCAACCGGGACACGAAATGGAATTTCTGCAGGAATACGGACTCTTCCTCGCCAAGGCCGCCACGGCCGTAGTCGCCGCGCTCATCGTGCTGAGTGCGTTCGCCGGCCTGCTTGCCCGGTCGCGCGAACGCCGGCCGGACCGCCTGCAGGTCAAGCGCCTGAACGACCGCTTCGAGCGCATGGAGAAGACCGTGCGCCGAGCCGTTGAACGCCGCCGCGGCCGGCTCGAGCGCCTGCGCGGCTGGAGCCGTCGCAAGCTGGGGCGAGCCCACGATGCCCCGTCGCAGGCGGAAGGATCGGGGAGCGGGGACATCACACAATCCGGCGAGGCGACCACCGGCGATGCGCCTCCGGACGGCGGCTCGACGACCGAACGCCCCCGCGTGTACGTGCTGCGTTTCGACGGCGACATCCGGGCCTCCAGCGTCGAAAGCCTGCGCGAGGAGGTCACCGCGATCCTCACCATGGCGCGGCCGGACCAGGACCGGGCCATTGTCTGCCTGGAAAGCCCCGGGGGCCTGGTCCCCTCCTACGGGCTGGCGGCCGCCCAGCTGGCCCGTCTGCGCGAAGGGGGTCTGGACCTGACCGTGGCCGTGGACCGCGTGGCCGCCAGCGGCGGCTACATGATGGCGGCGGTCGGGCACCGTATCGTGGCCGCCCCCTTCGCAGTGCTGGGTTCGATCGGCGTGGTCGCGCAGATCCCCAATTTTCACCGCTGGCTGTCGCGCAACGACATCGACGTCGAGCTGCTGACCGCCGGCGAGTACAAGCGCACCCTGACCATGCTGGGCGAGAACACCGACGAGGGCCGCAAGAAGTTCCGCGAACAACTGGAAGAGGCCCATGAGCTGTTCAAGACCTTCCTGGCCCGCTACCGCCCGCAACTGGACCTGGAGCAGGTCGCCACCGGGGAACACTGGTACGGCGAACAGGCCCGCGAGATGGGGCTGGCCGACGAACTGCGCACCAGCGATGACCTGCTGCTGGAACTGACCCGCGAGGCGGATGTCTTCGAACTGACCTATCACCGGCCCCAGACGCTGGGTCGACGCATTACCTTCGCGATGGAATCGGTCCTCGAGCGCGTACTGCGGAACCAGGGGCCCGAGACCCGCATGTAGCGACCCGCGTCGCAAGGAACGTTTCGCTACGCCAACGCGTCCACCCTTCACGAGGCAAAGCAACCAAGGAGCCACCCATGAACCGGAACAACGCCCCTGTAACCCGACTGCTGCTGATCCTGCTGGCCGCCGTCAGCCTGCTGGCCCTCCCCGTTGTCGCCGGCGCGGACGACAACCTGCCGTGGGGTTCCGCCGAGAAGATGGATCGCCCCTACGAGCCCCGCAAGGTCGTCTATGACGTCTACACCAGCAGCCCGCGCGAGCTGGAGATGGTCATGGATCGGGTGAGCATGCTGAACAACGTCTACGAGGCCGACCCGTTCGACTCCCACATCGTAATGGTGCTGCACGGGCAGGAAGTGCCTTACTTCACCCGCGACGAGTTCGACGAGCACGAAGAACTGATGCGCCGCGCCCGCTCGCTGACCCAGGCCGGCAACATCGAGTTCCGCATGTGCGAAGCCTCCGCCCGCCTGCGCGGCATCGACGTCGAGGACGTCCATGGCTTCGTGAACGTCGTGCCCATGGCGGATGCCGAGATCATCGAACTGCAGCACGAAGGCTACCTGCTGATGCAGTGACGCAGACCTCGGCACCTGCCCCACTCTGGCGGACGCCGAAACCTGTTTCCCGTCCGGTCGAGCATGGCCGGCGTCCGTCCAGCCCGGCAGACTAACCCCTGAATTCGGGCCGCGGACAGAAGTTCACGGCGACGGGCCCTGCAAAATCTGCATCGATCGTCTACCTTCCCCGCCGTGGGTTTCCCACGCAGGCGCAACCCGGGGAACGGCACGACCACTCTCCGGCCCGACCTGTTCAATTCTCCCCGAGACAAGGACCTCGTCATGAAAAAGACTCTGCTCACCGCCCTGCTGCCTCTGGCCCTCGGCGCGACACCGGCGCTGGCCGTCGACGTCCCCGGCATGATCGCCAAGGCCAGCCCGCATTCAGCCTCCGAGACCCTGGACCGGCTGGAGAACGCGCTCAAGGCCAACGATGTCGGCGTCGCGCTGCGCTGGGATCACGCCGCGAAGGCTGCCGGAGTCGACATCGAGCTGGGTCCGACCGAGCTCCTGCTGTTCGGCAATCCGGCACTGGGCAGCCACATGTTCACCAGTCAGCAGACCGCGGGCATCGATCTGCCGATGAAGGCCCTGGCCTGGACCGATGACGATGGCCAGACCTGGCTGGCCTACAACGATCCGGAATGGATGGCCGAGCGCCACGGGATCGACGACCGGGACGACGTCCTCGACACCATGAGCAACGCGCTGGACAATCTGACCAACGCAGCGATCTCCAGGGATTAAGCCTTTCGCAAGGAGCCCGGATACGGGCTCCTTTTACCGTCGCAGCGGACGGTCGATTCGTTATAGTGAGGCTTCCACCCGTACCGGGAGCCGACGTGGATCAGCCGTCCCCTTCCAGCCAGAGCCCGTCCACCCAACAGGACCCGCCCATCCTCGGCTGGCGCGAATGGGTCGGGCTCCCCGATCTGGGGATCCCCGCCATCAAGTGCAAGGTCGACACCGGCGCGCGCAGCTCCGCGCTTCACACCTTCCACATTGAGCCATTCACCCGTGACGGTCACGAATGGGTACGTTTCGGCATTCACCCTCACCAGCACGACGCCACGACCGAGGTCTGGTGCGAGGCCCCGGTACTCGACATCCGCCGCGTCACCGACTCCGGCGGACACAGCGGCGATCGCTATTTCATCGCCACCCGTGTGCAACTGGGCCCCCTGCTGCTGCCCGTTGAGCTTTCCCTGACCAGCCGCGATACCATGCTCTTTCGCATGTTGCTTGGCCGCGAGGCCATGCGGGGTCGCTTCCTGGTCGACCCCCAGGCCTCGTTCGTTGCCAGCCATCGTCCGTCCATCCCGACAGCCCAGCAGGCGCCTGAATGAAACTCGGCATCCTCTCGCGTAACAGCAAGCTCTACTCCACCCGGCGCCTGGTCGAGGCCGCCGACCAGCGCGGCCACGAGGTCCGTGTGGTGGACCCGCTGCGCTGCTACATGAACATCACTGCGCACAACCCGCAGATCCACTACAAGGGCGACATCCTCGACCAGTTCAATGCGGTCATCCCGCGCATCGGCGCGTCCATCACGTTCTACGGCACCGCCGTGCTGCGCCAGTTCGAGATGATGAATGTCTATCCGCTGAACGAGTCCGTCGGCATCTCGCGCTCGCGCGACAAGCTGCGCAGCCTGCAGCTGCTGTCGCGCCGCGGCATCGGCCTGCCCGTCACCGGGTTCGCCCACTCGCCGGACGACATCGACGACCTGCTGGCCACGGTGGGCGGCGCGCCCTGTGTGATCAAGCTGCTGGAGGGCACGCAGGGTCTGGGCGTCGTCCTCGCGGAGACCAAACAGGCGGCCGAGAGCGTCATCCAGGCTTTCATGGGCCTGAAGCAGCACATCCTGGTGCAGGAATACATCAAGGAGGCCAAGGGCTCGGACATCCGCTGCTTCGTGATCGGCGACAAGGTGGTCGCCGCCATGAAGCGCCAGGCGAAGGAAGGCGAGTTTCGCTCCAACCTGCACCGTGGCGGCAGCGCCACGCTGTGCCGCATTACCCCGGAAGAACGCGCCACCGCCGTGCGCGCGGCCAAGGTCATGGGCCTGAACGTCTGCGGCGTGGACCTGCTACGCTCCAATCACGGCGCGGTGGTCATGGAGGTCAACTCCTCGCCCGGCCTGGAGGGCATCGAGAACGCCTCGGGCAAGGACGTCGCGGGCATGATCATCGAGTTCATCGAGAAGAACGGCAAGCCCAACCGGACCAAGACCAAAGGACGCGGCTAGTGGGCTCTGAGCGTTACCTTATTGACCGCAGGGCCCACTAGTGCCCGGCATACCGCGCGCGCTGCGCAACAAGCCGATCACGATCGGTGGCACCACGGTCCGTCCCGGCGAACGCCGCACGGTGGAGCTGGAACTGGGGGCGCTGTACACGCACACCCCGACCCACATGCCGGTGCAGGTCCTGTGTGGCCGGCGCAAGGGGCCGGTGCTGTTCGTCAGTGCCGCCATCCACGGCGACGAGATCAACGGCGTCGAGATCATCCGCCGCCTGCTCAAGGTGCCGGCGCTGCGGCGCATGAAGGGCACCCTGATCGCCGTGCCGGTGGTCAACATGCACGGCTTCATCAACCAGAGCCGGTATCTGCCGGACCGGCGCGACCTGAACCGCTGTTTTCCGGGATCACAGAAGGGCTCGCTGGGTGCCCGGGTCGCGCGACTGTTCATGCGCGAGATTGTCCAGCGCAGCACCCACGGGATCGACCTGCATACCGGCGCCATCCACCGCTCCAACCTGCCGCAGATCCGCGCCAACCTGGATCACGCGGAGACCCGCGAGCTTGCTCGCGCCTTCGGTGCGCCCGTGATCCTCAACTCGGCGCTACGCGACGGATCCCTGCGCGAGGCCGCCGCGGAACGCCAGATCCCGATCCTGCTCTACGAGGCCGGCGAGGCCCTGCGCTTCGACGAGCTCTCCATCCGCGGCGGAGTGCACGGCATCATCGAAGTGATGCGTCACCTGGAGATGCTCCCGGCCGTGCGCCGGCGGGCACGCAAGGAGCCCATTATGGCGCGCACCAGCGGCTGGGTGCGGGCGCCGCAAAGCGGCATCCTGCGAACCTTCGTGCGCCAGGGCGACCGGGTCGTGCGCGACCAGACCCGGCTGGCCCTCGTGTCCGACCCCTTCGGCGAGACCGAGACCGAGATCCTCGCCCCCGCCTCCGGCATCATCATCGGCGAACTCAACCTGCCGCTGATCAACGAGGGCGACGCCCTGTTCCACATCGCCCAGTTCAACCGCACCGACCTGGCCGTGGAACGCCTCGAGAGCTTCCAGGAAAACCTGGAGGCGAGCGACTATCCCTACGCCGACCCGCCGCCCCGCGAAGGCCCCTGAGCCCGCACACCCGACGGAAGGTGGTGTCAGTGGCCGATATCCTCGTGCCACAGTTCCGGGTGCGTCTCGATAAACGACCGCATCAGCTCGCGACAGCCCGGGTCCTGCACCACGTCCACCTGAATGCCGTGCCCGCGCAGCCACTCCTCCTCACCGAGAAAGGAGTCGTTCTCGCCAATGATCACGTGCGGAATGCCGTAGAGGACGATGGCCCCGCTGCACATCGCGCAGGGCGACAGCGTGGTATAGAGGGTGCACTCGCGGTACACCCGCGCCGGCTGGCGCCCGGCGTTCTCCAGCGCATCCATCTCCGCATGCAGGATCGCGCTGCCCTGCTGCACCCGCCGATTGTG
>JBJHBC010000094.1:0-8575 GCA_050485285.1 Thioalkalivibrio sp. | reverse complement strand
TACTCGTTGATCACCGCCGACTCGAACAGCACGGTGTCGTCGTCGACGATCAGCACCGGCACCTTTCCGAGCGGCGAGCGCGCGCGGAACCACTCCGGCGGGTCGGCCAGGTCGATCAGGCTCAGTTCGAACGGGGCCTGCTTGTATTTCAGCGTGATCACGCTACGCTGGACAAACGGACAGATGGCGAAACTGATCAGGTGCAGATGCGGCAGATTCATGAGGGTCCTCGGCGTCCTGGGTCGGGGCAGGTCACGGTCCGGATGACCGCGGAACGTCGGTGCCTTGCCTGGAAAGGTTGCGCATTGTCCCCCCTCGCGCAGGCCCGGGGAAGCCTTGGCCAAGGGTAGCGGCCATCACGAGGCGCCCAGCGCCGGGCTGCGGATCGACAAGTGGCTGTGGGCCGCGCGCTTCTACAAGACGCGCGGGCTGGCCAGCGAGGCGGTGGGCGGCGGCAAGGTCCACGTGAACGGCGAGCGCTGCAAGCCGGCGCGGCGCGTGCATCCCGGCGATCGTCTGACCATCCATCGGGGTCCGCAGGTCTGGGAGCTGGACGTGGTGGGGCTGAACGAGCAGCGCCGCCCGGCCCGCGAGGCACAGGCCCTGTACGAGGAGACCCCGGAGAGCCAGGCCCGGCGCGAGGCGGAAAGCGAACGCCGCCGGGCCGAGCGCGCGGTGGCGGACAGTGCGCCCAGCCGCCGGCCGGACAAGCGCGAGCGGCGCAAGATTCGCCGTTTCATTCGCCAGGATGACAGCGACAGGAGCGAATCCGAGTGACATCCCTCGAAGGCAGTGGCCCTCCGGTGACCCCGCGTGTGGCGGTGGATCTGGTGATTCGTCATCCGGCCCAGCCCGGTCGGGTGCTGGTGATCGAGCGGCGCAACCCCCCGCATGGCTGGGCGCTCCCCGGGGGCTTCGTCGACGTTGGCGAGTCCGCCGAGCATGCCGCGGTGCGCGAGGCGCGCGAGGAGACCGGGCTGGAGGTCGAGCTGGAGGTGTTGCTGGGTGTTTATTCCGACCCGGAGCGCGATCCGCGCGGGCATACCGTCAGCGCGGTCTATATCGCCCGTGGCCGGGGCGAGGCGAAGGCCGCCGACGATGCCACCGACTGCGCCTGGCTGGACCCGGAGGATCCGGATCCGGTCCTGGTGTTCGATCACCGGCGCATCCTCGATGACTACCGCCGCTGGCGTCTGACCGGTGAAACCGCCGCGCCGCGCCCGGTGCGAAAAGCGGGATGAAGCCGGCCAAGCTGTTACCATACGGCGCTTTCGACCACCGCTACGGTATCGCGTGACAAAGGCTGACCCCGCAACCCCGACTCGACCCGACAGCGAGCTGCCGGAACCGCGTGTCTACGAGCGCGCGGATCACGGCATCTCGCGCGCGGCGATCAACGATAACGCCCTGAAGGTGCTCTATCGCCTGCGCGACGCGGGTTACCGGGCCTGCCTGGTGGGCGGCGGCGTGCGTGACCTGCTGCTGGGCCGCGAACCGAAGGATTTCGACGTTGCCACCGACGCGACGCCCGAGCAGGTGCGCGGGCTGTTCCGCAACTGTCGCCTGATCGGGCGACGCTTTCGCCTGGCGCATGTGCTGTTCGGGCGCGAGATGATCGAGGTGGCGACCTTCCGTGCCCCGCATGACGACGAGTCCGGGGACGAGGGTCAGGTGGCCCTGAGCGAGGAAGGCCGCATCCTGCGGGACAATCGCTACGGCACCATCGAGCAGGACGCGATCCGTCGCGACTTCAGTGTGAACGCCCTGTACTACGACATCGAGGACTTCTCGGTGCTGGACTACACCGGCGGGGTCGAGGACCTGCGCGCGGGCGTGCTGCGCCTGATCGGCGACGACGTCGAGACCCGGCTGCGCGAGGACCCGGTGCGCATGCTGCGGGCGGTGCGCTTCTCCGCCAAGCTGGGGCTGACCATCGCGCCGGAGGTCGAGGCCGGCATCCATGAGCTGGCCTCGCTGATGCAGACCGTGGCGCCCGCGCGGCTGTTCGACGAGGTGATCAAGCTGTTCCACAGCGGCGCGGCGGTGACCTGCCTGGACGAGCTCGAGCGCTTTGGCCTGTTCGAGGCGATGTTCCCCGAGGCGGCGGCCTGCTTTGCCGATCCGGATCTCGGTCCCGAGCGGCGCCAGTTCCTGGTCGAGTCGCTGCTGAACACCGACAAGCGCATCAACGAGGGGCTGGGCGTGAACCCGGCCTTCCTCTATGCCGCGATCCTGTGGGCCCCGGTGCAGGTGGCCGCGGCGCAACGGATTGACGACGGCGAGCAGGAGATCCCCGCCTGGCAGCAGGCCATGGCCGAGGTGCTCGATCGGCAGGTGAAGACGGTCTCTATCCCCAAGCGCTTCAGCCTGATTGTGCGCGAGATCTGGGAACTGCAGGCGCGCCTGGAGCGCCATCGGGGCGGCCGCGCGCTGCGCCTGCTGACCCATCCGCGTTTTCGCGCGGGCTACGACTTCCTCTGCCTGCGGGCCCGTGCCGGCGATGCCGACCCCGAGCTGTGCCGCTGGTGGACCGAGATCCAGGAACTGGACGAGGACGGACAAAAGGCCATGGCGGGCGCCCAGGGCAAGGGGCCCAAGGGCGACGGCAAGTCCGGCGCCAAGGGCAAGTCCCGGCGGGGTGGCCGGCGTCGGCGCCGGGGACGCAAGGGCGGGGGTGGCGAGAACGCCGGATCGGCCGCCAACCCGGACTCCGGAGGTGGTGAATGAGCGCGGCTGACCACGGTGTGCAGGCTTTCATCGGGATCGGCGCCAATCTGGGCGATCCCGAGGCCCAGGTGCGCGAGTCCTTCGTCCGCCTGGCGCAGGGGCTGCCGCAGACGCGTCTGACCGGCCGCTCGCGGCTGTTTCGAAACCCGCCGATGGGGCCGCAGGACCAGCCCGACTACGTGAACGCGGTCGCTCGTCTGCACACGCGGCTGGAGCCGCTGGATCTGCTGGCCGGGTTGCAGGCGATCGAGTGTGCCTGCGGGCGCGAGCGTGACGGGACCCGCTGGGGGCCGCGGCTGCTGGACCTGGACCTGCTGCTGTTCGGCGAACAGTCGCTGGATCTTCCGGGCCTGCAGGTGCCGCACGCCGGCATCGCTGAACGCGATTTCGTGATCCTGCCCCTGCTGGAGCTGGCCCCGGGGCTGCAAATCCCCGGACTGGGTCCGCTGGAGCGGCTGGCGCAGCGTTTCGATGGCGCGAGCCTGAGCCCGATCGCGGAACCGGAGGCGAGCGTCGCGGCGGCGGAGGGGCGCCGATGAGCCTGGCCGATTTCGATTTCATCGCGGTGGAGGGGCCGATCGGGGTTGGCAAGTCCAGCCTGGCGAAACGCCTGGCCGAGCATCTGCAGGCCGAGGGCATCTTCGAGGCGCCGGACGAGAACCCGTTCCTCGACCGCTTCTACCAGGAGCCGGACAAGCACGCCCTGGCGACCCAGCTGCACTTCCTGGTGCAGCGCGTGCGCCAGCTGACGCCAGTGGCGCAGAAGGGGCTGTTCGAGCAGCGGCACGTGTCCGATTATCTGATGGACAAGGACCCGCTGTTCGCCGAGCTGAACCTGCACCCGGACGAGCTGGAGATCTATCGCGAGATGTTCCGCCATCTGCGCGGCGGCCTGCCGCGTCCGGACCTGGTGATCTACCTGCAGGCGCCGGTGGACGTGCTGCAGGAACGCATCCGCCGCCGGGCACGACCGTACGAACGTCACATCGAGGCCGGTTACCTGGAACGGCTGAACGCCGCCTACGCGGAATTCTTCTATCATTTCGAAGGACCGGCGCTCGTGATTGTGAACGCCACCGAGATCGACTGGGTGAACAACCCGGCCGATTTCGACCAGCTGGTGCAGTTTCTGGAGCCGATCCAGGGCGGGCGGCACTACTTCAACCCGTTGCCGATCTCGCTCTAGAGGGTGGCAAGCCGGACTGCCCGGGAGGCAAGAACATGCGGCCGATTACCGTGAACACCCTGGCCCGGCGCAAGCAGGCCGGCGAGCCGATCGCCTGCCTCACGGCCTACGACGCGGCCTTCGCCGGGCTGCTGGACCGCTGCGGGGTCGACGTGATCCTGGTCGGCGATTCCCTCGGCATGGTGGTGCAGGGCCACACGACCACCCTGCCGGTGACGCTGGACGACATGGTCTATCACGTCGCCTGCGTCGCGCGCGGCAGCGAGAACGCCCTGATCATGGCGGATATCCCGTTTCTGGGGGATGTCGATGTCGCTACCGCCCTGGCCCAGTCCGGGGCACTGCTGCGGGCCGGGGCGCACATGGTCAAGGTCGAGTGCGGGGCGGTGGAGGTCCCGATTGTGGAACGCCTGGTGTCCGCCGGCATCCCGGTCTGCGCCCACCTTGGACTGACGCCACAGGCCGTTCACCGCTTTGGTGGCCACCGCGTGCAGGGGCGCGACCCGAAGGCGGCGGCCGAGATGGAATCCCTGGCCGCACGCCTGGAGAGCGCCGGTGCGCAGGCCCTGCTGCTGGAGGGCATCCCGGAGAGCCTGGCCGATGCCATCGTGCGCAGTGCCGGGGTGCCGGTGATCGGCATCGGTGCCAGTCCGCGCTGTGACGGCCAGGTGCTGGTGCTGTCGGATGTGCTTGGCCTGACCCCCGAGCCGCCGCGCTTCGCGCGGGATTTCCTCGCCGAGGGGGGCTCCCTGGAAGGCGCGGTACGCGCCTACTGCGATGCCGTGCGGACCCGGGCGTTCCCGCAATCCGGCGTCCATACCTTCACCTGACACGGAAGCCCGAGCATGAGAATCCTGCGTGATCGGCCACAGCTGGTGGCCATGCATCGAGAGTGGTCGCGCAAGGGGCGCGGCACCGTGGTGCTGGTGCCCACCATGGGCAACCTGCACGAGGGGCACCTGACCCTGATCCGGCATGCGCGGGCGCGCGCCCAGCGAGTGGTGGTTTCGATCTTCGTGAATCCGTTGCAGTTCGATCGCGCCGAGGACCTGGAACGTTATCCGCGCACTCTGGAGGAGGACGCCCGGCTGGCGACCGATGCCGGCGTGGATGCGCTGTTCTGCCCCAGCAACGAGGACATGTATCCCGATGACGGCATGCCCCCGGTGCGCGTGGTCGTGCCCGGTCTGTCGGAGATCCTCGAGGGGGACTACCGCCCGGGGCACTTCGACGGGGTGGCCACCGTGGTGACCAAGCTGTTCAACCTGGTGCGCCCGGACCTGGCCCTGTTCGGCGAGAAGGATTTCCAGCAGTTCAAGCTGATCGAGCGCATGGTGCAGGGGCTGGACATCCCGACCCGGGTCGAGGCCATCCCCACGGTGCGCGAGCCGGATGGTCTGGCCTTCAGCTCGCGCAACCGTCAGCTGTCGGAGGACGCCCGTGCGTTGGCCCCCGAGCTCAAGCGGGTGCTGGACGAGGTCGCGACGGTTTGCCGCACGGCCACCGTGTTCGACGCCGACCGTATCCCCGAGGTCGAGGGACGGGCCTGCGAACGACTGCGCGAGGCCGGTTTCGACCCGGAGTATGTGTCCATCCGCCGCGCCGAGGACCTGCTGGAACCGGCCTCGGGCGTACCGCTGGCGGAGCAGGACCTGGTGGTCCTGTCCGCCGCCTGGCTGGAGGACGTGCGCCTGATCGACAACGTCCGCACCCGCTCGGACTGATCTCATCTCGTTGTAACCACGAAGCACACGAATACGCACGAAAGAGCGTTCACAGGAAGACGGGAAGATCGGAAGAGAGCCAGATGGCCCCGATCGTCTATGCACTGCCAATCAAGAATTCCTTCCCGTCTTCCAGACTTCCTGTGAATGGCCCTTGAACTTCTTCGTGTCTTCGTGGGCTTCGTGGTGAAAAAACCATTGAGCCGAACAGGCGGGTTTGCCGTGGTCGCCGGGATCGCGGATAATTTTCCGCCCTTCCGAGGTACAAGCCGGGAATTCGCCGTATGGTTGTCACTATGCTGAAAGGCAAGCTGCATCAGGGCCGGGTCACGCATTGCGAGCTGGAGTACGAAGGCTCCTGCGCGATCGACACCCGCCTGCTGGAGGCGGCCGGCATCCTGCCGTTCGAGCAGATCCAGATCTACAACATCGACAACGGCGAGCGCTTCACGACCTATGCGATCGAGGGCGAGGCCGGTTCCGGCATCATCTCGGTCAATGGCGCGGCCGCGCACAAGGCGGCGGTGGGCCATCGCGTGATCATCTGCGCCTATGGTCAGATGGAGGCCGCCGAGGCCCGCGAATTCACCCCCGACCTGGTCTATCTCGACGCCAGCAACCGGATCATTCGCACCGGTCACGGCATCCCGGTCCAGGCCGCCTGAATCGCCTTCCCTCGCACGTGCCGGGTCCGCAGTTGTCGGGCCGGGGGCGCGCCGCTATCCTCGACGCCCATGAATCTCCACGAATTTCAGGCCAAGGCGCGCTTTCGCGACGCCGGCATCCCCGTTCCCGACGGTCAGGTGATCACCGCGATCGATGCGCTTCCTGGTGCCTGGCAGGCGCTGGGCGCCGAGCGCGTGCTGGTGAAGGCCCAGGTCCACTCCGGCGGTCGTGGCAAGGCCGGCGGCGTGGTGATGGCGGACTCCCTCGACAGCGCGCGCGAGGCGGCGGATAAACTGCTGGGTTCGCGCCTGGTGACGGGTCAGAGTGGCCCCGAGGGCCTGCCAGTGGACCAGCTGCTGCTGGAGCCGGCGGTGGATATCGCCCGCGAATTCTACTTCGCCATGCTGGTGGACCGCTCGCGCGAGCGCCTGGCGCTGGTGGTCTCCGCCGAGGGCGGCATGGATATCGAGACGCTGGCGGCGGAGCGTCCCGAGGCGGTCGTGACCCTGCCGATCCACCCGGCCACCGGAGTGATGCCGTTTCATGGCCGTCGGGTGGCCTCGACCCTGGGCCTGGCCGGCGCCACCGCGAAGGCAATGGCCCAGTTGGTGACCAACGCGCATGCCCTGTTCCAGCAGATCGATGCGCAGTTGCTCGAGATCAACCCGCTGGTGCTGACCGGGGATGACCGGCTGCTGGCGATCGACGCCAAGCTGACCATCGACGACTCCGCGGCCTACCGTCAGAAGTCGCTGTTCGCGGAGCGCGACGCGCGCCAGCGCGACCCGGCCGAGGAGCAGGCGCACGAGCATGACCTCAACTACATCCGTCTGGACGGTTCCATCGGCTGCATGGTCAACGGTGCCGGCCTGGCGATGGCGACCATGGACCTGATCCAGCACCACGGCGGCGAACCCGCCAACTTCCTGGACGTCGGCGGCGGCACGACGGTGGAGCGGGTGACCGCGGCCTTCAAGCTGATCCTGTCGGATGCGTCGGTGAAGGCGGTGCTGGTGAACATCTTCGGCGGCATCGTGCGCTGCGACCTGATCGCCGAGGGCATCATCGCCGCGATCCGCGAGGTGCAGGTTCAGGTGCCGGTGGTGGTGCGCCTGGAGGGCACCAACGCCGAACAGGGCCGCAATGCGCTGGCCAACTCCGGCCTGGACGTGATCCCGGCCGCCGATCTGGACGCGGCGGCGCGGGCCGTGGTGGAGGCCGTGGCATGAGTATCCTTGTCGACCGCGATACGAAGGTGATCTGCCAGGGTTTCACCGGCAAGCAGGGCAGTTTTCACTCGGAGCAGGCGATCGCCTATGGCACCCGCCTGGTCGGGGGCGTGACCCCCGGCAAGGGCGGGCAGACGCATCTGGATCGGCCGGTGTTCGATACCGTCGCCGACGCGGTGGCGACCACCGGCGCGACCGTCAGCATGATCTATGTCCCGGCCCCGTTCGCCGCGGACGCGATCTGCGAGGCGGCGGATGCCGGGATCGAGCTGGCGGTCTGCATCACCGAGGGCATCCCGGTACAGGACATGGTGCGGGTCAAGCAGGTGCTGGCCGGCAGCCCGACGCGCCTGATTGGCCCGAACTGCCCGGGCATCATCACCCCGGACGCCTGCAAGGTCGGCATCATGCCTGGCTATATCCACCGCCGCGGGCGCATCGGCATCATCTCGCGCTCGGGTACGCTAACCTATGAGGGGGTCAAGCAGACCTCGGACCTCGGACTCGGCCAGAGCACCTGCGTGGGCATCGGTGGCGACCCGATCCAGGGCCTCGACTTTGTCGATTGCCTGCGCCTGTTCCGCGAGGATCCGGAGACCGACGGCGTGCTGATGGTCGGCGAGATCGGTGGCGACGCCGAGGAGCGCGCCGCGCGCTTTATCGCGGACGAGTTCGACAAGCCGGTGGCCGCCTATATTGCCGGTGCCACCGCGCCGCCGGGCCGGCGCATGGGCCATGCCGGTGCGATCATCGCCGGTGGTCAGGGCACCGCGGAGCAGAAGATGACCGCCCTGCGCGAGGCCGGTGCGACCGTGGCCGAGAGCCCGGCGGAACTGGGCTTCGCGATGCAGTCTGCTCTTTCCAGCGCTTGAGTCGTCGATGACCTCTGACCAGCCCATGCGTCTGGCTCTGGCCCAGATCAATCCCGTCGTGGGTGGGCTGGACGGCAACCGCCACCAGATCCTCGAGGCCATCGAGCAGGCTCGCGCCGGTGGCGCCCGGGCGGTCGTCTTCCCCGAACTGGCGGTCACCGGCTACCCGCC
>JBJHBC010000093.1:0-8588 GCA_050485285.1 Thioalkalivibrio sp. | reverse complement strand
TGCGCGAATTGACGGGTTCGGGTGTGTAAGCGCATCCGGCCAAAGGCAAGGTTCGTCCGCCGATGGCGGCGATGGCAACTTCGCACGGACTGGCCTAGGCTCGTTTGGCACGGGCAAGGGTCAGGGAGCGGCAGGATGATCAAGGGGCTGAGGCGGGCAGGGTTGGCGGCGGTTGGGCTATGGCTGACCTGGGTCGTGGCGGGATGTGCAGGTGTCCAGCATGGGCCCACCCAGTATGTGCTGACGTCGGATCCGCCCGGAGCCGAGATCTATCGAGGGGACCGTCCGGATCGCCTTTATCACTACACGACGACCCCATTCCGGTTGACGACCTCGCGGTCCGAGGGGTGGTCCGGGATGTACTTCCTGGCACGCAAGGAGGGGTATCACGACTCGGAGCTTCATCAACAGCCGACGTCGGCTATGGGGGGCGAGCCCATCGCGATCCATCTGGAGCTGGAACCCCGTGGCGATGAGGAAGATTTCGCGCCGTATCGGGAGCGCGACACGCTGGAGGCGTATCAGGAATTTCTCGAAACCTATCCCGCGACGCCACTGCGGGAGGCGGTGTTCGAGCGCATGGTGGACCGCATTGAAGAGTCGGACGCCCCGGAGGCGCGCTACGAGGAGTTGTTGCAGGCGTATCCGGAGGCCGCCCGTTTCGTGCCGGTGAGCCGGCAGGCTCAGGCCGAGGTGGATGCCTCTGATTCGGAGTCGGAGTCGGAGTCCGGTTCGGAGCCGGTGGGCGAGGAGCAACCGGTTGCGCGCACTGAGGCGGAGGATGGCGACGAGGAAGCCGCCGTCGCTCGGGACGCTCGGAGGCTGGATAGCGACGGCGAACGGGTGCGGGTGGCTCTAGAGCGGCAGGAAGAGGAGTTGGACCGCCGTCGTGCGCGTTACGAAGAGCTTGTGGCACAGCAAGACGATCTCCGGGATGAGCTGGAAAGGCGGTGGCAGGTGCGCCCACCCTTCACGGGCCCGGATATGGACGACACGATTGCCCGGTCGGCGCTTGGGTACTGCTTTGAACAGTATGGGCGCCGTGCATGGGAGAACGATCCGTGGCGGATGGAAGAGCGGTGCGAAGCGGAACTGAACCGGGACGCGCGACCATCCCTGGAGGCCTACTGGCGTCTCGATGAAGAGGTCCAGCGCTCGGTGGAGCAGTACAGTGAACTGCACGAGGAACGCAGTCAGCTGGCCGAGGCCGCCGAGCAATGGCGGAAGACCGGCGAGACGACGGACGCGCTGCTGGCCGCGGTCCTGGACGACGAGTATGACCCGACACAGACAGGGATCACGCCGGAGTCGGTGGCCGAGGGTGTCGCGGGCGCGCCCGGCGGGGGTGAGCAATGCGCCATCAAGCATCGGCAGTACGATGCATTCACGCGGCAGTTGATACAGGTAGCGCGGGGTACGGAAGACGTTTGTGATCACCACAAGGTGAACTACCTCGGTCAGGCCTGGGGCTATGATCTGGCGCGAATCTGCCTGGAGGAAGGGGATCCGGACATCCCTCCGGACGAAGTGGAAAAGCTGCGCCGGGCCATGCCGGAACTGACTCGCCATTTCGAGCAGGTGGACCGGCGGATTGGCTGCCAATTCGATCCGACACTGACCCGGCTGCGCCGGGAGTGGGGCCCCGTTCCTTACTGATTCCAAAGAGGACACCCACTATGAGTTCTGCGGATGCAGGTGTGTGTCGTTGGAGGGGGATGCGGGGTCTCGCGAACAGTCGAAAATGCAAGGATGTGCTGGCGGAGCGGTCGGGCGCGACCGCGTTCTGGCCTGGGCGTGGCCGCTCGGTTCGGCGCCTCGCGCCCCGGTTGGCCGCGGGTGTGGTGGTCACGTTGGCCGTGATCAGTGGTTGCACGCCGTCGGGGGAGGAAGAGCATCCGTCCGGGTACGGCGAGGCGTCCGTGCTGGCGCCGCTCGACATCCGTGAGGCGTCTGTTCGGACGGCGGAGGGTGCCACGCTCCTTGGCATTGAAGACCTGCCGGGGGATATCCAGGTGGACGCGCAGAACGCCTTCGGTGCGACAACGCGATTCCGGGAGGCAAGGGCATCCCCGGACGATACCTGGGTAGCGGTGGTCACCAGCGGTGCAGCCCACAGCGCCGGCTGGCTGGTACGGGCGGACAGCGGCGCGGCGAGCCCGGCGGCGTTTCAGTACGGGGGCCGCGTCACGATCGGGCCCTGGAGCGATGATGGGCGCCATGTGGTGTTCGCGCAGGAAGGGCCTGCAGGGAACCGTACGCTGACGGTCGTGGATCGCGAATCGCTGGGCGACTCGGTGGAAGCGAATGCGATCCCGGTGCGCGTCGAGCACCACGGAGAGCTGGATCCGGAGGAGCAACGCTACGAGGCGCTGGGCTGGGCGGAGGGAACTCTTCGGTTCCGCCTCGGCGACGAACCATGGGTGCTGGATCCGGCCACGGGGGCGGTGGAAGCGGAGTAGTGCCAGGCCGAATGGACAGGTTGCCGCGCGCCCTGGTTACTCGTCGCGGGCCGGCAGGGAGGCGTAGTAGGCCGCGAGTGCCGCCATTTCTTTCTCTTCCAGTTCGCTCACGATGCCCTGCATCAGACCGGCAAGGGACGTTTCGCGCGCACCGTGGGCATAGGCCTGGAGTTGTGCCATCAGATAGCGGGGCGGGTGGCCGGCCAGCGGCGGCAGGCTGGGGTTCCGTTCGCGTCCTTCTTCCCCATGGCAGGAGGCGCAGGACTGGACGTTGCGTTCCGGCAATCCTGCAAGGGCAATCTCGCGCCCTCGCTCCGCCAGATCGCCCGGCACGTCATGCGGGCCGCCCGCCGGTTCCATCTCCGCGTAGTGCTGGCTGATCGCTTCGATCTCTTCGTCGTCCAGATTTTGTGCGATCCGGGCCATGGTGGCGTTCGGGCGCAGGCCGTCCCGGTAGGCCTCCATCTGCTCCACCAGGTATTGCTCCGGCAGCCCCGCCAGGCGCGGGAACGGCGGCTGCGACTGGCCCTGACCCTGTTCGCCATGGCACTGGATGCAGGCGGTCGCCCCGCGCTCGTTGCCTTCCTGGGCAATGCGTGCACTGAGGTCCCCTTCCGCGCTGGCACGGGTCGTCGGCAGACCCAACGATGCCGCGGTCAGTGCGAGCCAGGCGACTGCGGCGAGGGGTTGGTGGAGGCGGGCCGCGCGCATGGCATTGGCGTTGTTCAGGCCGTGTCGGTGCGAACGCCCGGATGGGCATGGCGGTGGTAGTTCGCGCGATCCGGGATGACGTTGCGGATGCCGCCGCGGGGGTCTTCCACGTCGCCCGCGTAGCGGGGCAGCAGGATCACGTGCAGGTGGTCGATGCTGCGCCCGGCCATGCGGCCGTCGTTGTTGCCGACGGTATAGGCATCGGGTGCATTGCCCAGGAAGGGCAGCTCCAGGACGTTGTCGATGTGGTCCTTGGGGCGCTCGCGCAGGTCCTCGCGGACGCGCATGTTGCGGTACAGCTTCTCCAGGTCCGTGGCTTCGATGACGCGGCGCACGCCGTGGAGCGCATCGAAGTAGTCCGCCTGTTCGGTCGCGTCGAGGTCGAACAGGGAGACCACGTGGCGCCGGGGGATGACGAGTGCGTGCCCGGGGTTGACCGGATTGGTGTCGAACAGAGCGACGAACGAGCGGTTCTCGTAAATCAGCGGATCGGCCAGACCGGCGGATACCCGGCAGAAGTAGCAGTTCGGGGTGGCTGGTTGGGCACTGGTCATGGGAAGGCCTGCGAGTAGGGGCTTGCATCAGTTGGAAAGTAGCGGATTTTACGCGACTTCCGTGCTTGCGTGCCCGGATCCCTGTATGCGGCGAACCGGATACGTGGTGTGGCTGCGGGACGAATCGGGCCCGGTCGCGCGCGAGCAACGTTCTCTATGAACGGTAATGTCGGCGCAGGTTCCGAAGACCATGATGGCGGCATGGCTTGACGGCGGGTATCGCACCACGTAAGTTCCCTAGCATTGTAAGGGGTTTTTGCGGTCTGGTCACTGAATAAAATTGCGGTCGACCCACCATCCCCCCGATACGTTTGTCGAGGCTGTACGCCCGCGCCAGCGGCCGCCGCGCGCCTCGACGACCGGTCGCGCGCAGGCACGACCGGGCTGCACAAACCGGATGTCCGGGCCTGGCCCGGGCGGCAGCGTCGCGCCTGGCGCGTTCTTCTTGAACGTCGCGGGTGGCCGCTGCGCCGGAGGATCTTGTGTCACGACGTATCGAAGGGGGAGTTCATGTCCATGCCACTTTCCGGCCTCGTGTTTGCGCTGCTGTGCGGCGTTGTCGCGCTGGGCTATGGTCTGTTGTCCATCCGCTGGGTGCTTTCGCGATCGGAGGGTACCGACGAGATGCGGCGGATCGCCCGCGCGATCCAGGAAGGCGCCTCGGCCTACATGAAGCGGCAGTACACGACCATTACGGTGGTCGGGGTGGTGCTGTTTGTAGGGCTGTGGCTGGTGATCGGCATCGGCTCCGCGGTCGGGTTTCTGATCGGTGCCGTGCTTTCCGGGGCCGCCGGATTCATTGGCATGCATGTGGCAGTGCGCGCCAATGTGCGCACGGCCGCGGCCGCGAAGTCGAGCCTGGAGGCGGCGATGGATGTGGCCTTCCGAGGGGGCGCGGTGACCGGCTTGCTGGTGGTCGGGCTCGGGCTGCTGGGGGTGGCGGGCTATTTCGCCGTGCTCTGGTGGCTGACACCGGAGGGGGGCGATGTGGGCCTTTCGCCCCTGGTCGGGCTGGCCCTGGGCGGTTCGCTGATCTCCATCTTTGCCCGTGTGGGCGGTGGCATCTTTACCAAGGGCGCGGATGTCGGGGCCGACCTGGTGGGCAAGGTCGAGGCCGGTATTCCGGAGGATGACCCGCGCAACCCGGCGGTGATCGCCGACAACGTGGGCGACAACGTGGGCGACTGCGCCGGGATGGCCGCAGACCTGTTCGAGACCTATGCGGTGACCATCATCGCGACGATGATCCTGGGCACACTGCTGATCCCCGAGCTGGGGCTGATGGCCGCGGTGTATCCGCTGGTGCTGGGCGGCGGGGCGATCCTGGCCTCGATCATCGGTACCTTCGTGGTCAAGGCGCGCGAGGGCTCCGAGATTATCCGGGGGCTCTACAAGGGGCTGATCGTCTCGGGGGGGCTGGCTGCCGTGGCCTTCCTGCCCATTACCCTGGTGCTGGTTCCGGATACCGCACTGGCCAACAGCATGGGCATCGAGACCGGGGCCGCGCTGCGCCTGTACGGGGCGGCGCTGGTGGGGCTGGTGCTGACCGGCGTCATCATGGTGGCGACGGACTACTACACCTCCACGGTCTTCCGGCCGGTTCGCCATCTGGCCGAGGCCTCCACGACCGGTCACGCGACCAACATCATTGCCGGGCTGGCGCTGTCGATGAAGGCGACTGCCGCGCCGGTGCTGGCGGTGTGCGCCGCGATCCTGGTGGCCTATGCCTTTGGCGGGCTCTATGGCATCGCGATCGCCGCGACCACGATGCTGTCGATGACCGGGATCATCGTGGCGATGGACGCCTACGGTCCGATCACGGACAACGCCGGTGGCATCGCGGAGATGGCCGACCTGCCCTCGGAGGTGCGGGACACCACCGATGCGCTGGATTCGGTGGGCAACACCACGAAGGCCGTGACCAAGGGCTATGCCATCGGTTCGGCGGGCCTGGCGGCACTGGTGCTGTTTGCCGACTACACCCACGAGCTGGTGTATCACACCGGGGGTGGGCACAACTTCGAGCTGAGCAATCCGAACGTGATCGTGGGCCTGTTCATCGGCGGCCTGATCCCGTACCTGTTTGCGTCGATGACCATGGAGTCGGTCGGCCGCGCGGCCTCCGGCATCGTGAACGAGGTGCGGCGCCAGTTCCGCGAGATCAGCGGGATCATGGAGGGCACCACGAAGCCGGACTACACTCGAGCCGTGGATATGCTCACCAGCGCGGCGATCCGCGAAATGATCGTGCCCTCGCTGCTGCCGGTGCTGGTCCCCGTTCTGGTCGGCGTGTTCCTGGGTACCGAGGCCCTCGGGGGGCTGCTGATCGGGACGATCGTGACCGGGCTGTTCGTGGCGATCTCGCAGACCGCGGGCGGCGGCGCCTGGGATAACGCGAAGAAGTACATCGAGGACGGACATCACGGGGGCAAGGGGTCGGAAGCGCACCATGCCGCGGTGACCGGCGACACGGTCGGCGACCCCTACAAGGACACCTCGGGGCCCGCGATCAACCCGCTCATCAAGGTGCTGAACATCATGGCGCTGCTGCTCGTGCCCGTTCTGTAGGGCCCTGAACCGGAAGGAGAATCGACATGCCGAGAATCCGCGTACAAATGGCCCCGGATCTGGAGTTCAACATGGAACTTGACGTCGAAGGCGTCGACTGTGACAGCCGCGACTGGGACGTTCAGCAGCACAAGGCCGAGATCTACGCCGAGTTCGAACGGCGGCTGAAAGAAGCCTTCCCCGAGGGGGTCAAGATCCACACCTTCGAGTACGGCCTGGCCTGCAAGCCAGGCTGACCCGGCGGGAGGACACGCGCGCCTGCGTGTCCTCCCGCTGCGCTGCGCAAGCGTGAACCTCGGGGCGGGCGGCCGCGTGTCGTACCGCGCCGATGCGAGGGTGCCGTGCACAGAAGCCGACTGGGCAACCTCGTGATCGACTGCCGGACGCAGGATCTGGCTGCCGAGGCCCGTTTCTGGGCGGGGGCGCTGGGCTACCCGATACCCGAAGACTTCGATGCCGACAGAATGGCCATCGCTTCTGTGTCGGGAGCCCCTGTCGGGAAGGCTTCGAACAGGGAGCCAATACTTGGGGGTGAGGTCAGAGTCGTTGGCCCGGGCCTTGCGGGAGGTACGTGATGGCAACCATTCGGCACAAGCTCGTTCCGCATCTGTGGTTTGATCATCAGGCTCGGGAGGCGGCCGAGTTCTACGCGTCGGTGTTCGCAAACTCGTGGGTCGAGCGCTCGGTCACCCTGGAGGGGACCCCCTCCGGCGCGGTGGAGGTGGTCACCTTCTTCGTATTGGGGCAGGAGTTCCAGGCGATTAGTGCGGGTCCGCTGTTCCCGTTCAACGAGTCGATCTCGTTCGTGGTCAAGTGCGATACCCAGCAGGAGATCGACGACTACTGGGACAGGCTGACGGCCGATGGCGGGCAGGCGGTGGAATGCGGCTGGCTGAAGGACAAGTTCGGCCTGTCCTGGCAGATCGTCCCCGCGGTGATGGACGAGATGATGCGGCCCGGTGACCCCGAGGCGCTGACCCGGGTCACGCAGGCATTCCTGCCGATGAAGAAGTTCGACATCGCGGCGCTCGTTCGCGCGTACGAAGGTCGGTAACGTGGACGTGCGCGGGCAGCAGCTGGCCGAGGTGGTGCACCTGACCACCTCGATCGCGCGTGTTCCCGAGGACGTGTACGCCTTCGCCTGCGACCCTCGAAACCTGCCCCTATGGGCGGCGGGGCTGGCGCGTTCAAGCGTGCGGCAGGCGGGGGGTGCGTGGGTTGTCGACGGGCCCGTGGGCACGGTCACGCTGCGGTTTGCCCCGGCCAACCCGTTTGGAGTGCTGGATCATGAGGTCGAGCTGGCCACCGGCGCGGTGATCCACAACCCCATGCGCGTGCTGCCGAACGGAGCGGGCAGCGAGTTCGTGTTCAGCCTGTTCCGACAGCCGGGTATGACGGACGAGCAGTTCCGGGCCGATCGTCACGCGGTCGAGGACGATCTGAAGCGCCTGAAGCGGCTGCTGGAAGAGCACCGGGACCCCCCTGGCCGGGAGGCACCCGGTGAGTACGCCAGCCGTTGAGGCGTTCGTGAACGGGGCCCGGTCTACCGGTGCACCGCAGTGTTCTGGCCGAACCGGATCTGCCAGCCGTGGTGATCGTCGTGTTCGAACAGGAAGCTCATGTGGGTGTGCAGCTCACCGTCGCCGTGGTCCGGCAGGCCCTCGGGCATGGATTCGATACCGGAGACCCGGAACCGGGCCTCGGCGAAGGCGGTGTCTTCACTCAGCAGGGTGATGTCCTGGACGTCCACATCCAGGGAGGTGCCGGCAAAGGGGCCCTGCAGCAGCTCCGTATGCCGCCGGGCATTGCCGGCGCGGTCCTCGAAGCGCGTGCCGACCAGATTGACCACTCCGGAATCCTCCGCATAGTCGCGCGCCCAGGCCGCGCCGTCGCCGGCCTCCCAGGCGGCCGCCTTGGCCTCCAGGATCTGCTGGATCGTGTCCTCGGCTGCCCAGGCAGGGGAGGACATCACGGCGGCGAGTGGCAGGACGGCGAGAAGAAGCGGCTTGGCGAACATGCGGTCTCCTGGGATGCGGGGGTTGCGCCTCCTGTGTACAGGAGTGTGGCCGGCGACGCCAGCCCCGCGCGATGGGGCCGAGGCGCAGGCGCAGGACGGGCACTACCAGGCGAGGGCGAGCAGACCCGCGCCGACGCACACCACGATGACCGGGACGATCGTCTCGCGGATCACCTGCCCCTCGCGGGCCTGCAGCCCGGCGGCCCCGGCCGCCATGGCGATGTTGTGCAGCGAGATCATGTTGCCCACGCCGGCGCCGATCAGTTGCAGGGCCAGCAC
>JBJHBC010000092.1:0-8598 GCA_050485285.1 Thioalkalivibrio sp. | reverse complement strand
CCCACCGGGCGCCTGCATCTGGGCCATTATCACGGTGTGCTGAAGAACTGGATCGAGTTGCAGCACAACTACGAGTGCTTCTTCTTCGTGGCCGACTGGCATGCGCTGACCACCCACTACGAGGACCCGGGCGATCTGCAGCAGCATGTGACCGAGATGGTCATCGACTGGCTGGCGGCGGGAGTCAGCCCCGGGTCCGCGACGCTGTTCGTGCAGTCGCGCGTGCCCGAGCATGCCGAGCTGCATCTGCTGCTGTCGATGATCACGCCGCTGGGCTGGCTGGAACGGGTACCGACCTGGAAAGACCAGCAGGAACAACTGCGCGAGAAGGATCTGGCGACCTACGGCTTCCTCGGCTATCCGGTATTGCAAAGCGCGGACGTGCTGGCCTACCGCGCCGGCATGGTCCCGGTGGGCGAGGATCAGGTATCGCATCTCGAGGTCACGCGCGAGATCGCGCGGCGCTTCAACCACCTCTACGGCCGCGAGCCGGGCTTCGCCGAGAAGGCCGAGGCCGCTGCCGACAAGATGGGCAAGAAGGCCGCCAAGCGTTACCGCGATCTCCGCAAGCGCTACCAGGAGCAGGGCGAGGACGAGGCCCTGGAGGTGGCGCGGGCGATGCTCGAGTCGCAGCAGAACATTTCCCTGGGGGATCGCGAGCGCCTGTTCGGCTACCTCGAGGGGGGCGGCAAGATCATCCTGCCGGAACCGCAGGCGCGCCTGACTCCGGCCTCGAAGATGCCGGGGCTGGACGGGCGCAAGATGTCCAAGAGCTACGGCAACACCATCAGCCTGCGCACCGAGCCGGCCGAGGTGGAGAGCCTGATCCGCACCATGCCTACCGACCCTGCGCGGGTGCGGCGCACGGACCCCGGCGACCCGGCCAAGTGCCCGGTATGGGACCTGCACAAGGTCTACACCAGCGAGAGTCAGCGTGAGGAACTCTACACCGGCTGCACCACGGCCGGCATCGGCTGTCTGGACTGCAAGCGGCCCCTGATCGAGGCGGTGCAGGCGGAGCTGGAGCCGATCCAGCAGCGCGCGAAGGAATACGCCGAGGACCCCGCGCTGGTCCGGTCCATCATCGTCGAGGGCTCCGAGGCGGCCCGCGAGGAGGCGCGCGAGACCCTGGAAGAGGTGCGCCGGGCCATGGGGCTGGACTACCTGCGATGAGTCATGGCCACGCGCGATGAACTGAACGCCATTCCCGACCCGGCCGCGACCGCGGAGACCGGTGCGGACGGGGAGGTGCTTTATCGCGTACACGGCGAGCCGGTGGCCGAACTGCCGGCCGATCTCTACATCCCGCCCGATGCCCTGGAGGTCTTTCTTGACTCCTTCGAGGGGCCGCTGGATCTGCTGCTGTATCTGATCCGGCGGCAGAACCTCGACATCCTGGCGATCCCGATCGCCGAGATCACCCGCCAGTACATGGCCTACATCGAGGTGATGCGGGCCCTGCGCCTGGAGCTGGCCGGCGAATACCTGGTGATGGCCGCGCTGCTGGCCGAGATCAAGTCGCGCATGCTGCTGCCGCGGCCGAAGGAGGCCGAGGCGGACGAGGACGCTGACCCGCGCATGGCCCTGATCCGCCAGTTGCAGGAGTACGAACAGTTCAAGACGGCGGCCGAGCGCCTGGATGCCCTGCCGCGCATGGACCGTGACGTGTTCGCCGCGGGCGCCAGCGTCGAGGGACTGGAGGGCCCGCCGCCCCCGGCCCCGAGCATGGACGAGCTGATGGAGGCCCTGGCCGCGGTGATGCACCGCGCCAGCCTGATGGCGCATCACCATGTCTCCACCGAGCAGTTGTCCGTGCGCGAGCGCATGTCCAGCATCCTCGACAGCCTGCACCCCGAGCGCTTCACGGATTTCGTGGCCCTGCTGATGGCCGCCGAAGGGCGCCAGGGCGTGGTGGTATCGTTTCTGGCGGTGCTGGAGCTGACCAAGGCGGGCCTGGTCGAATGGGGCCAGAGCGAGCCCTACAGCCCGATCCGGCTGCGCCGGCGCGGGGCGGCCGTAGACGATGAGGGGGGAGAGCCGGCGTGAGCGACACGATGGATTCAGCGATCCACGCAACCGTGGCGGCCGCGGATGACGATCAGTTGCGCGCCGTCGAGCTGGCGGTGGAGGCGGTACTGTTCGCGGCCGCCGAGCCCGTCGCCCCCCGCGACCTGAAGGCGGCCTGTGAGGACCTCGGCGAGATCGATCAGGGGTTACTCGAACAGGCGCTGGGCCGTCTGGAGGAGCGCTACCGGGACCGCGCCATCGAATTGGTGCGGTCCGCCGGTGGCTATCGTTTCCGCGTGCGCTCGCGTTTCTCCGCCACCGTGCAGGCGGCCCAGCCCGAACGCCCGGCGCGCCTGTCGCGGGCGCTGCTGGAGACGCTGGCGATTATCGCCTACCGCCAGCCGGTCACGCGCGCGGAGATCGAGGCCGTGCGCGGGGTGGCGGTCAGCTCGGGCATCATGCGCACGCTGCAGGAGCGCGAATGGGTGCGCGTGGTGGGTCACAAGGAGGTCCCCGGACGCCCGGCGCTGTATGCGACCACGCGCGGCTTTCTGGACGACCTGGGGCTCAAGCGCCTGGAGGAGCTGCCGCCGCTGGACCAGATCCGCGATCTGGCCGACGTGGCGTCGGACGCGGGGTTGAGCCTGGCACCGCCGGAAGCGGAAGAAGACGCTGGCCCGGGCACGAACCAGAGTCTCGATTTCGATGACGGGAATGCCGATCCGGATCCGGAGCCGGCACCCCCGACGCACTCATTCTGAGATCAGCACTGGGCCGTTTCGGCCGCCTCGGGGCAGTCGTGCTGCACCAGACGGTCCTCGGCCAGCCACTCCATGATGCCGTCGGTCACGTTGTAGAGGTTGTCGTAGCCGAGACCGTCCGCCAGTGCGCGGGCAAGGGCACTGGTCCGGTTGCCCACGCGGCAGATCAGCACGACCTCTTCGTCCGGGGCCACCAGATCGGTGAAGCGTTGCCCGAACTCCGGATGCAGGTCGCCGTTCTCGTCGAAAGCGGTAATGCGATGGCTGCCCTCGATCACGCCGGTCTCCGCCCACTCGTCCGGTCGGCGGATGTCGACGATCGTCGCGCCTTCCTGGATCTTCTCCGCCAGTCCCTCGTTGTCCAGGCCACTGAAGGGCGCCCGCTCGACCTCCAGCACCTCGACCTTGAAGCGCAGCGTGGCGTTGGACGGGATGATGTTGCCCGCGCCGCGTTCGCCGTAGCCAAGCTCCGGCGGGATCACGATCTCCCGCTTGCCGCCCTCGCGCATGCCCATCACGCCCTGCTCGAAGCCGGGGATGACCTGGCCCGCGCCCAGGGTCAGCGCGAACGGGGCGCCGGATTCGCGACTGGAGTCGAACACGCTGCCGTCGTCTTCGAGGGTTCCGGTGTAATGCAGGATCGCCGTGTCGTGGCGAACGATCTCTGGACCCTCCCCGCGTTCCACCTCGTGGATTTCGATGGAAGGCTCGGATTCCGCACTGGCGGTTCCCGTGACCATCAGGGCCGCAACCAGCGCAGCCGAAAACATAACAATAGGGGTATATGCGAACTGATGAATTCGGTTGTTCATTATGTAGATTCCACTAATATTACAAATTGGTGATCGGTCTTTATTGTCAGTGACTTGCGGTGTCGTTGTGGTCGGCATTCTACACCGTATTCCGGGTCCCGAATACAGGTGTTAGAAGCGGTATTCTGGAATCTGTAAAAAATCCCGATCTTTTATTGCAGGTTTTTAGAGGATGTACTAAAACTGCACTCGGCTGTCCCAGGGAGAGAGGGGCAGCACATGCGATTTCGATCCGAGTACAAGCCGGAGGCTGGCAAATGACCGACCACAAGAACGACCATACCGAGCTGGAAAACAAGTCCGAAGAAGAGATCAAGGAGACCGGGGAGCTGACCGAGACGGGCGCGGCCCGCCGCAGCTTCCTGGGCAAACTGGGCAAGGGTGGCGCCGCCCTGGCCGTGTTCGGCATGGGGGCGGAAACCGCCATGCAGACCATGTTCAACCGCAGCACCCTGTCGAGCGCCGTCGCCGCGGGCATCGAGGGTTTCAGTGTCCCGGGCAAGGTGGATGGATTCATCTACCTCAATGATCGCCCGATCAACGGCGAGCTGCCGCCGCACCTGCTGCACGACGAAGTCACCCCGTTCCCCAACATGTTCATCCGCAACAACGGGGTACCGCCGGCGAAGGATTCCATCGATCCGACGCAGTGGACGCTGACCGTCAACGGCGAAGCGGCCAACCGCGAGGTGACCTACTCGATCGACGATCTGAAGAACAAGTTCGAGAACGTCGAACTGCAGATCTGGATCGAGTGCGGCGGCAACGGCCGTGCCGCGTTCGAGCCGTCGCCGCGCGGTAACCAGTGGGATCTGGGCGCGATTGGCTGCCCGACCTGGACCGGCGTGCGCCTGCGGGATGTGCTGGAAGATGTCGGCTACGACAAGGACAAGGCCGTCTATATTGGCTATGATGCCGGCGATGCGCATCTCAGCGGCCGCGCCGATCTTGACGCGATCTCCCGTGGCTGCCCGATGCGCAAGGCGGTCGAGGACGAGACCATCATCGCCTTCGCGATGAACGGCGAGGATATCCCCGAGCAGCACGGGTATCCGCTGCGCCTGATCGTGCCGGGCTTCCCGGGCTCCGCCAGCGGCAAGTGGCTGCAGGGCATCATGATTCGCGACCGTGAACACGACGGCGAGAAGATGACCGGTCACAGCTACCGTGTGCCGTGCAAGCCGGTGGCCGCGGGTGCCGACGTGCCGGCCGAGGATATGTGCATCCTGGAAGAGATGCCGGTCAAGTCGCTGATTACCTCTCACGAAACCGGCGTTCGCGCGAAACTCGCCGACGGCCTGGCGATCTCCGGCAAGGCCTGGGATGGGTATGGGGATGTCGCCGAAGTGCACGTCTCCATCGACTACGGTGCGACCTGGCAGAAGGCCAAGCTGAATGCACCGCGTAACAAGTTCGCCTGGCAGACCTGGGAGGCGGACATCGAGTTCCCGTCCGACGGGTTCTATCAGGTCTGGGCGGTGGCAACCAACAGCCGTGGCGAGACTCAGCCGATGCGTGTCCCGGGCTGGAACCCGCGTGGCTACGGCAATAACCGGGCCCACCACATTGATGTCCACGTAGAAGCGTAAGGAGTTGGGATGAAGTCGAAGATGGTCCTGCCGGTGGCGGCCATCCTGGGCCTCTTCTGGGTCTCGCCCGCGATTGCGGGCGACCACGTCGAGGCGGCGCAGGAGTACGAAACCGATCCGGAAACCAGCCTGATCAAGGCCCCGGGGTTCGATACCGTCAAGAACAACTGTACGGTTTGTCACTCGGCCCGGTTGTTTACCAACCGGGGGTATACCCGCAAGATCTGGCTGGAACAGATCCGGTGGATGCAGGACACCCAGGGGCTCTGGGAATTCGCTCCCGAAGTGGAGGAAGAGATCCTGGACTACCTGGAGACCTACTACCCACCGCGTTGATTCCGACACGGTGATGACGAAACGCCCCGGCTGGTCCGGGGCGTTTTTGTGGGCGCTTGCCTGTTGGCGGGGCATCGCGCGGGTCGGCGGAAGCGTCCCGGCGATCCGGCTATCCGTCGTTGGCGGGTGTGATGGCCCAGCAGCGGTGGGGTGGCGGCGGGCGGCGGAAGTCCTCGTCGAGGGTCTCGCGGGTGATGTCGCGGGCCTGGAGGCCGGTCAGCGCGGCGTGGTCCAGCTCGAAGCGGCGACGATTGGTGGAAAAGTACAGGATGCCGTCCGGGGTAAGCAGGCGCGCCGCCGCCAGGATCAAGTGGACGTGGTCGCGCTGTACCTCGAAGTCTTCCTCGGTGCGCTTGGAATTGGAGAAAGTCGGCGGGTCGAGGAAGATCCGCTCGAAGACCATGCCCGGGGTGTCCGCGGTCCCCTTCAGCCAGCGCACCACGTCCTCGCGGAGCAGCGTGTGGCTGCCCGGAAGGCGACGGCTGCGGCCATCGCGGATCTCGGCCTCCAGGCCATTGGCGCGGAAGTTCGCCTCGGCCCATTCCAGGTAGGTATTGGACAGGTCCACTGATACGGTCTGGCGTGCGCCGCCCACCGCCGCGTGCACGCTGACCGCGGCGGTGTAGCAGAACAGGTTCAGCAGGCGCAGGCCGCGGCATTCCTGCTGCAGGCGAAGCCGCATCGGACGGTGGTCGAGGAACAGCCCGGAATCCAGATAGGCATCCAGGTCCACCCGCAGGCGGCAGCCGTGTTCCATGACCGTGAACGGCGCAGCTTCGGCGGTTTCGGCGCGCTGGTACTGTGAACGCCCCTTCTGTGCCCGGCGCTGCTTGTAGTGCAGGTGGGCGGGTTCGACGCCGGTGACCTCCAGGGTGGCGGCCAGTGCGCCGCGCAGGCGGGCCTCGGCTCGGGCGGGCTCGACGCTGGCGGGGGCGGCGAACTCCTGCACATGCAGATGCAGCGTCCCGTCTTCCGCCTCGTAGCGGTCAATCTGCAGGGGATATTCGGCCAGGTCGGCATCGTAGATGCGGTAGCAGGTGATGCCCTGGCGCCGCGCCCAGCGGGTCAGGTGACGCAGGTTCTTCTGCAGCCGGTTGGCGAAATCCGGCGCCGGGGCGGCCGGTGCTTCCTCGCGGCGATGGATCTCGAACTGGAGCAGGTGGCAGGCGAGGGTGCCGTTGTAGAAGCGGTGCTTGTGGCTGGCACGCAGGCCCAGGCGCTGCGAGTCGGTGGTGTCCGCGACCAGCAGGGCCACGTGCCAGCCCCCAAACGCGCTGCGCAGGCGCTCGCCCAGCAGGCTGTAGAGCTTGATCAGCTCCGGTGTGTTGCCGATGCGCTCGCCGTAAGGCGGGTTGCTGACCAGCATGCCGTGGTCGGCCGGGGGCTCCAGGGTCAGGGCATCGGCCTGTTCGAAGCGCGTGCAGTCGCCCACGCCGGCGGCCTGGGCCGCCTTGCGGGCGGCGGCCACTGCCCCCCGGTCGTGGTCGCTGCCCAGCAGCGGCGGGCCCTGCCAGGGGCGCACGGCATCGCGGGCCTCGGCCAGGCAGCGGTCCCAGAGCTCCGCGTCATGACCGGACCAGCCCCGGGCCCGGAATCCCGCGCGCAGCAGCCCCGGTGCGGTACGGGTCGCCATCAGCGCCGCTTCGATCACCAGCGTCCCGCTGCCGCAGAACGGGTCGAGGAACTGCGCGTCCGGATGGGCCTCCAGGTGCTCCGGCCAGCCGGCGCGCATCAGCAGCGCGGCGGCCAGGTTCTCCCGCAACGGGGCCTGGCCGCCCGCGCCGCGATAGCCGCGTCGATGCAGGCCTCCGTTACCAATGTCCAGGCTGAGCTGCGCCTGTCGGCCCTGCAGCTGCAGCAGTACGCGTACGTCCGGGTCGGCCGCGTCCACGTCGGGGCGTTCGCCGGTGGCGTCGCGGAAGGCGTCGGCGATGCCGTCTTTGACCCGCACCCCGGCAAAATGCGTATGCCGGATGTGCGAACTCTTGCCCGTCACGTCCACCGCGAAGGTGGCGCCGAGACCGAACAGGGCGGGCCAGTCCAGGGCCCGGCTGGCGATGTAGCAGGCATCGCCGTCGGGTTCGTCGAAACGGGCCAGGGGCAGCAGGATGCGGCTGGCCACCCGGCTGCCGACCAGGCAGCGGTACAGCGTGGCCAGGTCCGCCCGGAAGTGGATGCCGGCGCGGTCCTCGCGCAGATCCGTCGCGCCGAAGCCCTCCAGCTCCCGCGCGACCAGCGGGGCCAGCCCGCCGGCGGCGGTCGCGAGATACGCGCGGGTGGTGGCCGCCGCGTCGTAGGGCAGGATCGTGTCGTCGGCAGGGGCGTCGGTCATTGCGGGCTCGGCCAGGCAGGGCGGGAAGGCCGCTTATTCTGGCACACCCGGCGGCGTGGTCGGTGCCCTCAGCGCAGCAGGCGCCGGCGGATCAGGAAGGTCGCGAGGACGATGGCGCCGACGCCGTAGGTGGTGATCACGGCCAGATGCGGGAGCCAGGCGCCCGGCCAGGCGCCGGTCATCAGCGGGCGCACGATCTCCAGCACATGCGCCAGTGGCAGGGCCAGCGCGAGGCTCTGCACCCAGCCGGGCAGTTCGGTCAGCGGGAAGAACACCCCGGAGAGCAGGAGCATGGGCGTGACCGCCAGGGTGAAGTAGTAGAGGAAGAAGTCGTAGCTGCGCGCCAGCGCGGTGATCACCAGGGCCAGCGCGCCGAAGGTGAACGCGGCGAGGAAGATCACCGGGAGCGCGAGCAGCGCGCGGGCATCACTGACCAGCCCCAGCAGGCTGGCGACGACCAGGATAGTGACGGCGCTGATCAGGCCTTTGGTCGCCGCCCAGACGGCCTCGGCGAAGACGATGTCGTCCAGCGTGAGCGGCGTGGCGAGCATGCCCAGCCAGGTGTTCTGCTCCGCCATGCGGGTGTAGGCGGAATACATGCCCTCGAAGCTGGCGGTGAACATCGCGGAGGAACAGATGATGCCGGAGGCGATGAACACCATGTAGCGCATGCCGTCGAGGTCGCCGACCAGGCTGCCGAAACCGTAGCCAAACGCCAGCAGGTACAGGATCGGCTCGCCGAAGTTGCCGAGCATCGACGG
>JBJHBC010000091.1:0-8614 GCA_050485285.1 Thioalkalivibrio sp. | reverse complement strand
GGCCCGCGCCACCGCAGACCGCCTCGGTGTGCGCGCGATCCATCTCAGCATCAGCGACGAACGCGAATACGCCCAGGCCTTCGTGGTCCTGGAGGGAAACACGGATTAATTGACACGCTCGCGTTCGTTTGCACCCCCGGTCTTCCGAGGCAAGACGCGCCGCTTGCGGGTAGTGGTTCTGCCCGCCCGTTGTTGATCAAGACCGGGCGTGGGGCCGCGTTGGGGCTCCCTTGTGCCGGATGACTGCACGGCAGTCACCGTGCATTAAGCGCAGGCACAAGCGACTCGAGCGCGAGCGGGTGCATTGATCTGTGTTCCCCTGGGGCGGCGAGTAACCCGTCTTTCCCTCCGGGCGAGGTTGCCCGGGTTGGGGCGGCTCCCTAGAATGTGGCTCCTTATGCCTGCCGCGATCCGCGGATGCTGCGGCAGGCCAGCCCTGAGCGAGCGACGGAGTCCAGTCAATGCCCTGGAACGAACCGGGAAACAACAACCGCGACCCCTGGAGCGGGGGTGGCGGTGGCCAGCGCGGTAGTGGTGGCGGTGGCGGGGGTGGCAATCAGCCCCCCGACCTCGAGGAGATGATGCGCAAACTGTCGCGTCAGCTGAATGGCATCTTCGGCGGGGGCGGCAGCGGCGGTTCGGGTGGTTCCGGCGGTGGCATGGGCCGGGGCGCACAGGCCCTGGTCAGCCTCGGTCTGATCATCGCGCTGGTGGTCTGGCTGGCGTCCGGCTTCCACATCATCTCGGAAGGCGAGCGTGGCGTGGTGCTGCGCTTCGGCGAGTTCCAGCAAGTGAAGAACCCGGGACCGGGCTGGCATCTGCCCTATCCCATCGAGCGCATCGAGATCGAGAACGTCGACAACGTCCGGACGCTCGAGCATCGCGCGCTGATCCTGACCGGCGACGAGAACATCATCGATGTCGATATCGCGGTGCAGTACCGCATCCTCGACCTGGTCGATTATCTCTTCAATGTCCGCAACCCGAACGCCACGGTGAATCGGGTGATGGAGTCGGCGATCCGCGAGCGCATCGGCAAGAACAACCTCGAATTCATCCTCGGCGAGGGGCGTGGCGAGATCGCCTCGTCGTCGCGCGTGGTGATGCAGGAAAACCTGGACGCCTATGGGGCCGGCATCATCGTCACCGCCGTGTCCATGCAGCAGGCGCAGCCGCCGGAACCGGTGCAGGAGTCCTTTGCCGACGCGATCCGCGCCCGCGAGGACGAGGTGCGTTTCCGCAACGAGGCCGAGGCCTACGCCAATGGCGTGATCCCGCGGGCCCGCGGTCAGGCCGCCCGCATCATCGAGGAGGCCGAGGGCTATCGCGATCAGGTGATCGCCCGGGCCGAGGGTGATGCCTCGCGCTTCGACCAGTTGCTGGCCGAATACCAGCAGGCCCCGGACGTGACCCGGGATCGTCTCTACCTGGAGGCGGTCGAGGCCGTGCTGGAGGATTCGCGCAAGCTGATGCTGGACGTGGGTAGCAGCAACAACCTGATGATGCTGCCGCTGGATCAGTTGTTCCAGGGCACCGCGCGCAGCGGGAACAGTTCCGGCGACACACCGACACCGCGACCGCTGGATACCAGCCGCAGTGTCTTCAGCAACAGTGGCTCGGGTACGAGCAGCCGGCTGGGTGATCGCGACCCGGCCGCCCAGCGTTCGCGGGAGGTGCGCTAATGCTCCGCATAGCCGGTATTGCCGTGGTCGTGCTCGGTATCGTCGTCGCCCTGTCGACTTACACCGTTGACGAGCGCGAACGCGTCATCAAGTTCGCCCTGGGGGAGATCCGCGAGGTCGATCCGGCCCCGGGCCTGCACTTCAAGTTCCCGCTGATTCAGAACGTCGAGAAGTTCGACGCCCGGATCATGACGCTGAATATCCCGCCGGACCGGTTCCTGACCTCCGAGGCGAAGAACATCATCGTCGATTTCTACGCCAAGTGGCGGATCGACGACGTCGGGCAGTTCTATCGCGCCACGCGCGGCGACGAACGTCTGGCCGAGGAGCGCCTCGCCCAGATCCTGCGGGACGGGATGCGTAACGAGTTCGCCCGCTTCGAGCTGCAGGACGTGGTCGCTGGCGAGCGCCTGACCATCATGGGTGCGGTGCGTCAGACGGCACTGGAGACTGCCCAGGAGCTCGGGATCAACCTGGTGGATGTGCGCATCCGCCGCATGGACCTGCCCGACGAGGTATCCGAGTCGGTGTACGAGCGCATGCGCGCCGAGCGTCAGCGCGTGGCCCAGGACTTCCGGGCCCGCGGGCAGGAGGAGGCGGAGCGCATCCGGTCGCGGGCCGACCGCGAGCGCACGGTGATCCTGGCGAATGCCTACCGCGACTCCGAAGAGATCCGCGGTGCCGGTGATGCCCGGGCGACCGAGACCCTCGGGCGTTCGTTCGGCGAAGACCAGGAGTTCTTCCGCTTCTATCGCAGCCTGATTGCCTACCGCAACAGCATGAGCGGCGAGAACAGCACCTTCATCCTGGAACCGAACTCCGAGTTCTTCCAGTACTTCAATGCCCCCGGGGGCGAACGTCCGGCACCGCTGCAGGCCCGCTGAGCGGGCCGGAATCCGGGTGGCCGCGGGGCTGCCCCGAAGGTCGCCGTTTGCCACGGGCCCGGAGGTTTCCGGGCCCGACTTTTGCCGGCCGGGCGGGGTGGATGACAGGACAAGGACAGGGATGACATGACCGATATCAACCGCTGGTTGCTGCCGGACGGCCTGGAGGAGGCCCTGCCGGATGCCGCGCGGCGTCTGGAGGCGCTCCGGCGCCGCGTACTGGACCAGTTCGACACCTGGGGCTACGACCTCGTGATGCCGCCCCTGGCCGAGTATCTGGAATCCCTCCTGACCGGGGCCGGGCATGCCCTCGATCTGCAGACCTTCAAGCTCACCGATCAGCTTACTGGGCGCATGATGGGCGTGCGCGCGGACCTGACCCCGCAGGTGGCGCGTATCGACGCGCATCGCCTGCGCGTGCAGGGGCCGAATCGCCTGTGCTACGTGGGCACCGCCCTGCGCACCCGCGCGGACGAATGGTCCGGCTCGCGCAGCCCCTTGCAGGCGGGTGCCGAGCTGTTCGGCCACGACGGGATCGACAGCGATCTCGAGATCATCCGTCTGATGCTGGCGACCCTGACCGTCTGCGGCGTGGACCGTCCGAGCCTGGATCTCGGCCATGTCGGGATCTATCGCGCCCTGGCGCGCGACGCCGGCCTCGACGAAAGCCAGGAGCAGGACTTCTTCGACCAGCTCCAGCGCAAGAGCGTGCCCGAGATCGACGAGACCCTGGCGGCCTGGCAGTCCTCCGGCATGGACCCGGTCGCCTGCGCGCGTCTGCGGGCGCTGGTCGACCTGAATGGGGACGCCACGGTACTGGACGAGGCCCGCCGGGCCCTGGACGGCGCACCGGCCGAGGTGCAGTCGGCGCTGGATCACCTGCAGGCCGTGGTCGCCCGCCTCGAGGCGGGCGAGCCGGGACTGGACCTGCACCTGGACCTTGCGGAACTGCGCGGCTACGCCTATCACACGGGGCTCGTGTTCGCCGCCTTCGTCCCGGGTTCCGGCCAGGCCATCGCCCGGGGCGGGCGGTATAACGACATCGGGCGGGTATTCGGCCGTGCGCGGGCGGCGACCGGGTTCAGTACCGATCTGCGCGCCTTCGTGCGCCGCGAAGGCGGGGTGGCGGCCGCGACAAGGCAAAGCGTGCGTGCGCCGGCCAGCGGCGATGCGGCCCTGGAGGCCGCGATCGCGGACCTGCGCGCGCGGGGTGTGCGCGTAGTGCGCGAGCTGGATGGCCAGGACCATGGATCACCTGCCGGCGCGCGTCTGGAGCAGCGCGACGGCGAATGGACGGTAGTGGAGCATTGATGACGATGGGACGTTTTGTAGTCGTGTTGGGCAGCCAGTGGGGGGACGAGGGCAAGGGCAAGATCGTCGATCGTCTGACCGAGGATGCGGCCGCGGTGGTCCGCTTCCAGGGCGGGCACAATGCCGGCCATACCCTGGTGATCGGCGGCGAGAAGACCGTCCTGCACCTGATCCCGTCCGGCATCCTGCGCGAAGGCGTGGAGTGCATGATCGGCAACGGGGTGGTGCTCTCGCCCGAGGCCCTCATTACCGAGATGGAAGAGCTGGAGGCCAAGGGGGTGCCAGTCGCCGACCGCCTGCGCCTGTCGGATGCCTGCCAGCTGATCCTGCCCTACCACGTGGCACTCGACCATGCGCGCGAGAAGGCGCGTGGCAAGGCGGCCATCGGGACGACCGGGCGTGGCATCGGGCCGGCCTACGAGGACAAGGTGGCACGGCGCGGCCTGCGCCTGGACGACCTGTTCCACCGCGAACGCCTGGCGGCCAAGCTGGGCGAGGTGATGGATTATCACAACTTCGCGCTGAAGCACTACTTCAAGGCGCCGACCGTCGATCAGCAGGAAGTGCTGGAGCAGTGTCTGGCGCATGCCGAACGACTGCAGCCGATGGTCACGGACGTGGCCGGGCGTCTGCACGCGTTGCGCGAGCAGGGCAAGGACGTGATGTTCGAGGGAGCCCAGGGCACGCTGCTGGACATCGACCACGGCACGTACCCGTTTGTGACCTCGTCGAACACCACCGCGGGGGGCGCCTCCACCGGCTCCGGGGTGGGCCCGCGCGACATCGACTACGTGCTGGGGATCACCAAGGCCTACACCACGCGTGTGGGGGCGGGTCCGTTCCCCACCGAGCTGTTCGACAACATGGGCGAGCACCTTGCGCGCCAGGGCAACGAATTCGGCTCCACCACCGGGCGTGCGCGGCGCTGTGGCTGGTTTGACGCGGTCGCGCTGAAGCGGGCGGTCCAGGTGAACACGATCAGCGGCCTGTGCATGACCAAGCTGGACGTGCTCGACGGGCTGGAGAGTGTGCAGATCTGTGTCGGCTATGACTGCGGCGGCGAGCGCCGCGAGGTGCCGCCGTCCGGGGCCGAGGCCTATGCCGCCTGCACCCCGATCTACGAGGAGATGCCAGGCTGGGCGGAGTCCACGGTCGGCATCCGCGAGTACGCGCAGCTGCCGGCGAATGCGCGCGCCTATCTGGAGCGTCTGAGCGAGGTCGTCGGGGTGCCGGTGGACATGGTCTCCACCGGTCCGGATCGCGACGAAACCCTGGTGCTGCGAGACCCGTTCGACAGCTGATATCCCGCCCGGAGGGTCGGGGCGTCAGCAAGCGTAGGCTGCGGTGATGCCCCGGCCCGAGGGTCCGGCGCCTGTGCACCCGGGTGTGCATGACGCGTGTGCATGAAGCGGCGCCGCGGTTCGCCCATAGGCCATCTGAATGGCGCGGGTGAATGATCCGCGGGCCGCGCCCACGACGGCAACGCCCACGAAAAATCCACGCCATCCATGTGGATGCCGCGCGTCCGGGGTGGTTCAGCGAGTGCGTTGAAGCAGAAAAATGGTGCCGAGGAGAGGACTTGAACCTCCACGGGGTTACCCCCACTAGCACCTGAAGCTAGCGCGTCTACCAATTCCGCCACCTCGGCACGAGGGACGACACCGCGGTGAAAACCGAGTGTCCTGCGCTTCAGGAGCGCGCAATATAGTGCGCGCCCGCGAGGCTGTCAACGCCCCGGGGACGGAAATTCACCGTCCGGGACGGCCGTCGGCGGGCCGGCGCGAAGCCGGGTGCGCAACAAAATTCTGCATGCCTCATAATGGGCGCTTCGGGAAGCGCCGATTCATGTACCCGCTCGCCTTGCGGTCCGCTGGAGTCGCTCGGCTACACTGCGCTCACCGCGCGGTGTTCGCACGCTGGAAAGCGTGCTCGAGCGCGAGCATGCACATGAATCAGCGTTTCCCTTGCGCGCCCGGCCGGGTTCCCGGTGAGGGGCTGCCCATTGCAACATCCACAGAGTTCACTGAATGCCAAGACAACGTCGCAAGACCCCCGCCGATCCCAACTTCGAGCGCGAGGCGCAGAAGTACGACAACCCCATCCCCAGCCGCGAGTTCATCCTCGGGCTCCTGCAGGAAGCCGACAATCCGCTGTCCTACGACGAGATCGCGGAGCGGCTGCACATCGACGATGACGATCGTCTCGAGGCCCTGCGCCGCCGCCTGAAGGCGATGGAGCGCGACGGCCAGGCCCTTTGCAATCGCCGAGGGGCCTATCTGCCGGTTAACCAGGAAGACCTGATCCGCGGTCGCGTGATCGGTCATCCGGACGGCTTCGGCTTCCTGGTGCCGGACGAACAGGACGACGACCTGTTCCTGTCGCCCAAGCAGATGCGCGGGGTCTTCCATGGCGACCGGGCGCTGGCCCGGGTCATGGGCGTGGATCGTCGTGGCCGCCGTGAAGGCGGGATCGTGGAGGTCCTCGAGCGCAACACCACCCAGGTGGTCGGGCGCCTGAAAATCGAGGACGGGGTCGGTGTCCTGACCCCGGACAACAAGCGCATCACCCACGACATCCTGGTGCCGCCGGACGGCCTGGGCGAGGCGCAGGACGACCAGATCGTGGTGGTGCGTATCCGCGAATCCGCCTCGCGCACCGCGCGCCTGAAGGGCGACGTGCTGGAGGTCCTGGGCGAACACATGGCGCCGGGCATGGAGATCGACATCGCGATCCGTGCCCATGGCCTGCCGCACGAGTGGCCGGACGAGGTCACGGCCGCCGCCGACGCACTGGGCGCCGAGGTCGCCGAAAAGGACAAGAAGGGCCGTCTGGACCTGCGCGAGAAGCCGTTTGTCACCATCGACGGCAGTGATGCCCGCGACTTCGACGATGCCCTGTACTGCGAGCCGGAGGGCAAGGGCTGGCGCCTGTGGGTCGCGATCGCCGACGTGTCCCACTATGTCGAGCGCGATGCCGCTCTGGACCGCGAGGCCCGCACCCGCGGTACCTCGGTGTACTTCCCTGACAACGTGATCCCGATGCTGCCGGAGGCCTTGTCCAACGGCCTGTGCTCGTTGAACCCCGAGGTGGACCGCCTCGGCATGATCTGCGAGATGGAGATCGGCGCGCGCGGGGCGCTGAAGAGCTATCGCTTCCACGAGGGCCTGATCCGCTCGCACGCGCGCCTGATCTACGACGACGTCGCGGCGATGCTCGACGGCGACACGGGCCTGCGCGAGCGCAACGCCCATGTGATGCCCCATCTGGAGACCCTGCACAAGGTCTTCAAGGCCCTGCACGCGGCTCGCAATCGCCGCGGCGCGATCGACTTCGATACCACCGAGACCAAGATCGTCTTCGGCGAGGACCGCAAGATCGAGAAGATCGTCCCGACCGAACGCAACGATGCCCATCGCCTGGTCGAGGAATGCATGATCATGGCGAACGTCGCGGCTGCGCGCTTCCTCAAGAAGCACAAGGTCCCGGCGCTTTATCGCATCCACGACCAGCCACCAGCGGAGAAGGTCGAGGAGCTGCGCGAGTTCCTGAATGGGGCGGGCCTGAGCCTGGGCGGCGGGGCCGAACCCACGCCGGCCGACTACACCGCCGTGCTGAAGGCCGCGCGGCAGCGCTCGGACCAGCAGCTGATCCAGACGGTGCTGCTGCGCTCGTTGAGCCAGGCGGTGTACGCCCCGGAACTGGATGGGCACTTCGGTCTGGCGCTGGACGACTACGCACACTTCACCTCGCCGATCCGGCGCTATCCCGACCTGCTGGTGCACCGCGGTATCCGTCATGTGCTGCGCAAGGGCAGCGCCAAGGCGTTCCCGTATTCGCACAGCGACATGGAATCGCTGGGCGAGCACTGCTCGATGGCGGAACGTCGCGCCGACGATGCCACCCGCGATGCCGAGGCCTGGTTGAAGGCCGAGTACATGCAGGACAAGGTCGGGGAGACCTTCACCGGTGTGGTCTCGGGCGTAACCGGGTTCGGCCTGTTCGTCGAGATCAAGGATGTCTACATCGAGGGCCTGGTCCACGTGACCAGCCTGGACAATGACTTCTACCACTTCGACCCGACCCGTCACACCCTGACCGGCGAGCGCGGCGGGCGGGTGTTCCGCATCGGGGACGAGCTGCAGGTGCAGGTGGCCCGGGTGAGTCTGGATGATCGCAAGATCGACCTCGCGCTGGCCGGGGAACCGGGCAAGCCGAAGCCGACGGACGCGCCGCCGAAGAAGCGCAGCCGCCGCAGCAAGCGCCGCAAGGAGGCCGAGAGCCAACCCGCCGAAGCCGCAGTGGAACCGAGCGCGGCCGCGCCGGCCGGCGACGACGAGGCCCCGGCACCGAAGAAGAAGCGTCGCCGCCGCGGCGGTCGCCGCCGCGGCTCGGCCTCCGATGACACGGCTCCGGATCAGGCTCGGCCCCCCCAGCCGGGGAACGAGGCGGTCCCGGCGTCCGACCCTGACGAGCAGATTCCCGATGCCCCGGAACCCGGCAACGAGGCGGTCCCGCCGCCGCGACCGGAAACCGACAAGGACGGCAACACCATCGTCGAGTCGGAGCCGCAGCCCCAGGCCGCGGGCAAGAAGCCCGCGGGTTCCGGCCGCCGCCGCAGTCGCCGCCGGCGTCCCTCCTCGTCCTGAGGTACCGCCCGGTGAGTGCGCAAGGCCATCCATCGCGAGGCGCGGCGGGTTCGCAGCCGGCCATGCCCCGCGGAGGGATGCGGTGAGTAAG
>JBJHBC010000090.1:2213-8774 GCA_050485285.1 Thioalkalivibrio sp. | reverse complement strand
GCAGGTCACCATCTCGCCGCGGCGGAAATCGCCCTCGACGCCGACCACGCCCACCGGCAGCAGGCTGCTGCCCGACTCGCGCAGCACGCGCGCGGCCCCGGCATCCAGCTGCAACTGCCCGCGCGAGTGCAGCTGGTCCGCCAGCCAGCGCTTGCGCGCCGCCAGGGGTTCGCGGTCCGGCTTCAGCCAGGTCCCCAGCGGCTCGCCCTTCAGCACCCGTCCCATCACCTGCGCCTCGCGCCCGGAGGCGATCACGGTATGCGTACCGGAGCGCGCCGCGCGTTCGGCGGCCAGCAGCTTGGTCGCCATGCCGCCGCGCCCCAGGCGCCCGAAATCGGCGGCCACGTAGCGGTGCAGTTGGGCATCCGAGGCCCGGCCTTCGGCGATCAGGCGGGCGTCCGCATGCTTGCGCGGATCGCGGTCGAACAACCCGTCCTGATCGGTCAGGATCAGCAGCAGGTCGGCCACCACCAGGTTCGCGACCAGTGCCGCCAGGGTGTCGTTGTCCCCCAGCCGGATCTCCTCGTAGGCCACCGTGTCGTTCTCGTTGACCACCGGGATCGTGCCCATCTCCAGCAGCGCCTGCATGGTGCTGCGGGCATTCAGGTAGCGCGAGCGATCGGCCAGATCGTCGTGGGTCAGCAGGACCTGGGCCGCGTGCAGGTCATGGCTGGCGAACTCGCGTTCGTAGGCCTGCACCAGCCCCATCTGCCCGACCGCCGCGGCTGCCTGCACGTGGTGCAACTGATGCGGCCGTTCGGTCATGCCCAGCCGGCGCATGCCCTCGGCCACCGCGCCACTGGAGACCAGGATCACCTCCAGGCCACGGCGGCGCAGCGCCGCGATCTGGTGCGCCCAGGACTCCAGCGCCGGGCGATCCAGCCCGGCACCATCCGCGGTGATCAGGGCACTCCCGATCTTGACCACCACCCGGCGGATCGCCGGGAGCGCACGCATGTCCCCCGCGGTCACGCGGGGTCCTCCGGGTGGGCAATCGCATCGCGCCGGCCAGCCTCGGCCGCCGCCTGCGCGGTCTCTTCGATATGGCGCATCACGGCCTGCAGCAGGGCATCCACGCCCTCACCGGTCGCGGCGGAGATGGCGAACACCGGACGTTCCGCCCCCTGATCGGCGCGCACCCGCTCGACCAGGGCCGCCAGCTCCTCGGGGTCCAGAAGCTCCTTCTTGTTCAACACGATCCAGCGCGGCAGTGACGCCAGCTGGTCGCTGTGGTGCTCCAGCTCGGTGATCGCGGTGCGCAGGTCGACCAGCGGGTCGGCCTCCGGGTCCGGCGGCGCCACATCCACCACGTGCAGCAACAGCCGCGTGCGGGCCAGGTGCTTGAGGAACCGCGTGCCCAGGCCGGCCCCCTCGGCCGCGCCCTCGATCAGCCCGGGGATGTCGGCGATCACGAAGCTCTGGTTCACACCGATGCGCACCACGCCCAGCTGCGGGATCAGGGTGGTGAACGGATAGTCCGCGATCTTCGGACGCGCGGCGGAGGCGCGCGCGAGCAGCGTGGATTTGCCCGCGTTCGGCAGCCCCAGCAGCCCGACATCCGCCAGCACCATCAGCTCCAGCGACAGCTTGCGCAGCTCGCCCGGCGTGCCCGGCTTGCTCTGGCGCGGCGCCTGGTTGGTGGAGGACTTGTAGCGCGTGTTGCCGAGCCCATGGAAGCCCCCCTGCGCGACCAGCAGCCGCTGGCCTTCGTGGGTCACGTCGCCGAGGATCTCGTCGGTCTCGGCATCACGCACCTGGGTGCCGACCGGGACCGGGATCTCCAGGTCCTCGCCGGAGGCACCGGTGCGCTGGCGCCCCATGCCGTTCTCGCCACGCTGGGCATCGAAGCGACGCTGGTAGCGGAAGTCGGCCAGGGTGTTCAGACCCTCGTCGCCCACCAGCCACACGGAGCCGCCATCCCCGCCGTCGCCCCCGTCCGGGCCGCCAAAGGGGATGTACTTCTCGCGGCGGAAACTGACACAGCCGTTGCCGCCGTCGCCGGCCTTCACGGTGATGGTGGCCTCGTCGATGAACTTCATTGCTTGTTTCCCGCAGTACAGAACAAAAAAAGCCCCGTCGAACGGGGCTTTTCGCGAACGCTTCGCTGTCCGGCCGGCTTACTGCTGCGGCTGGATGCTCACGAAACGACGGTTGTGCGGACCGCCCACCTTGAAGACGACCTGGCCGTCGACCTTGGCGAACAGCGTATGATCCTTGCCGCAACCCACGCCCTCGCCGGGATGATACTGCGTCCCGCGCTGACGAACGAGGATGTTGCCGGCGCGCACGACCTGACCGCCGAAGCGCTTCACGCCAAGGCGTTTGCTCTCGGAATCGCGCCCGTTGCGGGTACTCCCGCCTGCCTTCTTATGTGCCATGGTTCAGCTCTCCTGAATGCCTGCGCCGATCAGCCGGCGATGCCGGTGATGCGCACGGTGGTGTAGTGCTGGCGGTGCCCCATCTGCTTCTGGGAATGCTTGCGCCGCCGGAATTTCATGATGTGGACCTTCTTGGCGCGGCCATGGTCCTCGACCTTGGCGGTGACCTTGCCACCATCCACCAGCGGGGCCCCCACGCGGACATCGTCACCCGCACCGACCATCAGCACCTGGTCGAACTCGACCTCGGAACCGGCCTCGGCCTCGAGCTTTTCGATGCGAATCACGTCGCCTTCGGCGACGCGGTACTGTTTACCACCTGTTGCGATGATCGCGTACATTTCCCTGGGACTCCGTTGCGATACCTTGTGTGGACCAGCCGACGGGACTGGTCTCGCGAAAGGGCGGAAATGCTAGCAGCGCTTCGCTTGCGGGTCAATGCCGGGACAAGCCCATCACCGGCGCGCGCCGACGACCGCGACGCCGGGGAAACGCTGATGAATGTACACGGGCGCGCGCGCAGCGTTGCGGCTCCCCTGTGCAGAATGACTGCACGGCAGTCGCCGCGCATTAAACGCACGCAAGAGCGACTCGCGCGCGAGCTTGTACATTCGGTGGCGTTTCCCTAGCATGCCTTCGCCCCTCCCGACCACTCTACTTGTCCCGACAGAGCCCGCTTGCCTACCCCCATGTCCATTGACGCGATCCGAGAACTGGCGGCCGACGACATGCAGGCCGTCGATCAGTGCATCCGCGAGCGCCTGAGCTCGCCGGTGGTGCTGATCAACCAGCTCGGGCACTACATCATCCACTCGGGCGGCAAGCGGCTGCGGCCGCTGCTGGCCACGCTGTCCGCGCGCGCCTGCCATGTGCAGGGCCAGGACCCCGTGACGCTGGCGGCGGTGGTGGAGTTCATCCATACCGCGACCCTGCTGCACGACGACGTCGTCGACGCCTCCGAGATGCGCCGCGGCAACGAGACGGCCAACCACATCTTCGGCAACGAGGCCGCGGTGCTGGTGGGCGACTTTCTCTACTCGCGCGCGTTCGAAATGATGGTCGAGGTCGGCTCCATGCGGGTGATGGAAATCCTGTCCCACGCGACCAACGTGATCGCCGAGGGCGAGGTGATGCAGCTGATGAACTGCCACGACGCCGACGTCGACGAGCAGCGCTACATGCACGTGATCCAGTCGAAGACCGCCAAGCTGTTCGAGGCCGCCTGCCAGCTGGGCGCGATCCTGGGCGAACGGCCGCAGGCCGACGAACAGGCGCTGGCACGCTACGGCATGCACCTGGGCACCGCCTTCCAGCTGATCGACGATGTCCTCGACTACTCCTCGGATGACGAGGTCACCGGCAAGCGCATGGGGGATGACCTCGCCGAGGGCAAGCCCACCCTGCCGCTGATCCACGCCCTGCGCGTCGGTACACCGGAGCAACAGGCGATCGTGCGCCAGGCCATCGAGGACGGCGGGCGCGACCGGGTCGACACGGTGCTGCAGGTGGTGCACGGGACGGACGGCCTGGCCTATACCCGGTCCCGCGCGGAGGCGGAAACCGACGCCGCGATCGAGGCCATCTCCACCCTGCCCGACTCGCCGCACCGCCAGGCCCTGATCGACCTCGCCCGCTTCGCCGTCGGGCGCAACCACTGACGCCCGCGCCCGACCCGATTTTCATCCTGCGGGGGCATGGACACGCCCGGAGAGGCTCGGCATAATAGCGGGCTCGGTTCGGAGTGTAGCTCAGCTTGGTAGAGCACTGCCTTCGGGAGGCAGGGGTCGAAGGTTCGAATCCTTTCACTCCGACCAACCTTCTTCTTTGACCCTGGCTACCCGCCTGTGGCTCGCCGCAAACGGCCCGCCCGGGAGACCGCCAGGCCCCGATCACGTTCAGGTTCCGCGGACACGTCCATGACCGCCAGCACCCCGGCCGCTCGCGGCACCCTCTACATCGTTTCCGCGCCGTCCGGCGCCGGCAAGACCAGCCTGGTCGCCGCGCTCCTGGAGACGGTGGAGGCCGTGGAGGTCTCGGTCTCGCACACCACGCGCAAGCCGCGCACCAGCGAGGTGGACGGGCAGCACTACCACTTTGTCTCCGCCGAGACCTTCCTCGGCATGATCGAGGACGGGCAGCTGCTGGAACACGCCAAGGTCTTCGACAACTTCTACGGCACCGCGCGTGCCAGCGTCGACGAGCGCCTGGACGCCGGCGTCGACGTCATCCTGGAGATCGACTGGCAGGGCGCGCGCCAGGTGCGCGCGGCAGTACCGGACGCCCACTCCATCTTCATCCTGCCCCCCTCGCGCGACGAGCTGGAGCGCCGTCTGCGCGGCCGCGGCCAGGACGAGGAGGACGTGATCCAGCGCCGCCTGCGCGACGCCGAATCCGACTGCACGCATTTCCGCGAGTACGACTACACCGTGGTCAATGCCGATTTCGATGAGGCCGTGCGCGACCTGGCCTGTATCTTCCGCGCCAATCGTCTGCGCACGGTGGAGCAGGAGACCCGATCCGCACCCACGATCGGGAATCTGTTGGCGGCGGCGCCGGGGTCGGCGTAACATGGTGTAGTGGAGTTCGCTACACTTTTTCAAGAATTTACTGACCGGAGTATCCGATGGCACGCGTCACCGTCGAGGACTGCCTCGAAAATGTCGAAAACCGCTTTCAGCTGGTGCTGATGGCCGCCCGCCGGGCCCGCCACATCGCCCACGGCAAGGAAGCGCGTGTACCCGAGGACAACGACAAGCCCACGGTGATCGCCCTGCGCGAGATCGCCGCCGGCGTGGTCGGTGTCGAGGTGTTCGACGAACACGACGAACGGCCCCAGAACCAGATGCTGGACTTCAGCACCATCCGTCATCTGGAACAGCTGGAAGCCGACGAACGCTAGGCGAGGGTTTTCAATGGCCGCTGGGCAGCCAGCCGCGCCCGGGGCCGTTTCGGCGGCAACGGGTGATTCGACCCGATTCCTGATCAGCGATTTGTGTTCCGAGCTCGAGGCCTATCTCGAGCCGGAAGAGGTCGAGGAGGTTTATCGCGCCTACCTCCTGGGCGCGGAATCCCACGAAGGCCAGACCCGCAAGACCGGCGAACCCTACATCTATCACCCCCTGGCCGTGGCCCGCACCATGGCCGAGATGCGGATGGACCACCAGGCGATCTGCGCCGCCATCCTGCATGACGTGATGGAGGACACCGCCACCAGCAAGGACCGCATCCACGCCGAGTTCGGCGAGGAGGTCGCGGAGCTGGTGGACGGCGTCTCCAAGCTCACCCACCTGCAGTTCCAGTCCAAGGCCGAGGCGCAGGCGGAGAACTTCCGCAAGATGATGCTGGCGATCACCCGCGATATCCGGGTGATCCTGATCAAGCTGGCCGACCGCCTGCACAACATGCGCACCCTGGGCGTGATGCGCCCGGACAAGCGCCGCCGCATCGCCAAGGAAACCCTCGAGATCTACGCCCCCATCGCGCAGCGCCTGGGCATGAACGCCATGCGCCGCGAACTGGAGGCCCTCGGCTTTTCCGCCAAGCACCCGTGGCGCGCGGCCGTACTGGAACGCGCGGTGCACCGTGCCGGCGGCAACCGCCGCGAGCCCATGCGCAATATCGAGCAGGCGATCTGCTCGCGCATGGAGGCCGCAGGCATCGTCGGGCGCATCTCCGGACGCGAGAAGGGGCTGTACAGCATCTACCGCAAGATGCGCGACAAGCACCACTCGTTCGAGGAAGTGTTCGACGTCTTCGCCATCCGCATCATCGTCGACGACGTGGATACCTGCTACCGCTCCCTGGGCGTGGTGCACAACCTCTACAAGCCGGTACCGGGGCGTTTCAAGGACTACATCGCGATCCCCAAATCCAACGGCTACCAGTCGCTGCATACCATTCTGTTCGGTCCGCAGGGCGTGCCCATCGAGATCCAGATCCGCTCCACCGAGATGGATCGCGTGGCCGAGAGCGGCATCGCCGCGCACTGGCAGTACAAGGCCGGCGGCGAATCCACCCGGACCGCCCAGAGCCGTGCGCGCGAATGGCTGAAGGATGTCCTCGAGATCCAGAACAGCGTGGGCAACTCGATCGAGTTCCTGGAGAACGTGAAGGTCGACCTGTTCCCCGACGAGGTCTACACCTTTACCCCCGGCGGCGACATCATGGTCCTCCCGCGCGACGC
>JBJHBC010000090.1:0-2113 GCA_050485285.1 Thioalkalivibrio sp. | reverse complement strand
CGCCAGCACCTGGCCCAGATCATGCGCGGTCTGCGCCGCCTGCCCGACGTCCTGCGCATCTCGCGCCAGCGCGGCTGACGCCGGTCGTTCCGTCACACGGCGAACGGCCTTCTTGCAGACGGGCAGGCCGCGGCGGAAGATCGGGGCATGGTCAACGACATCCTTCGGGAAACACTGGGCGTTGCACTCACCGCGGCGCCCTGGCTGCTGCTGGGGCTGCTCGCGGCCGGCGCCGTCAAGGCGCTGATCCCGGAGTCCGCCCTGCAGCGCTGGCTGGGCGGCTCGGGCATCTCCGCCACCGCGCGGGCCGCCGTGGTCGGAGCCCCCCTGCCCCTTTGTTCCTGCGGGGCCATCCCGACCGCGCTCGCCCTGCACCGCGGCGGGGCCGGGCGGGGGCCCACCACCGCCTTCCTGATTGGCACGCCGGGTGTCGGCGTCGACTCGGTCGCCATCAGCTATGCCCTGCTGGGTCCCCTGATGGCCGTGGCTCGAGCCCTGGGCGCCATCGTGACCGCCATTACTACAGGCCTGCTGGTGGGACGCACGCGCGCCGCGACCGAGCGTCCGGAGCTGGCCCGGGGCGAACCGGACAGCTGCGGCGGATGTTGCGGTACCGACGACGGCTGCGCCACACCCGAAGCCCCGGAGCGTTTGTCCGCGCGGCTGCGCGCGGGACTCGCCTACGCCTTTCGCGACGTGCTCGACGATATCCGCCTGTGGCTGGTGATCGGCCTGCTGGTCGCCGGCACCCTGCTCGCGATGGTCCCGCCAGCCACGCTGGCCGACTGGGGCTCGGGCCTCCCGGCCATGCTCGTAATGGCGGTGATCGGCATCCCCATGTACCTCTGCGCGACCGCCGCGACACCAATCGCCGTGGGCCTGATCGCGGCCGGGGTCTCCCCCGGCACCGTGCTGGTGTTCCTGCTCGCCGCGCCGATCACCAGCCTGGCGACCCTGGGCGTATTCCGCCGCGAACTGGGCACGCCGGCGCTATTGCTCTACCTGACCGGAATCGCGGTCACCACCATCGCGCTGGGGCTCGCCCTGGACGCCGGCCTCGCCCGTACCGGGGTCGACGTCGCCACGCAGATGGGCACCGCCGGCGAGTTGCTGCCCGCCTGGCTCGAGTGGAGCGCCCTGGTCATCCTGATCGTCCTGGCCACACCGGTCCTGCGCCGATGGCTGGACCGTCTGATCCCTCACCCACAACCCCGGAGCGCGTGATGTCCAATCGTTCCATCGGACTCGATGAACCGCTGTACCAATATCTGCTGGAGCACTCGCTGCGCGAGCCGGAGGTACTCGCCGAGCTGCGTGCCGAGACCGCGAACCTGCCCGAGGCCAACATGCAGATCGCCCCGGAACAGGGCCAGTTCATGGCGCTACTGGCGCAGCTCATGGGGGCGCGGCGCTATCTGGAGATCGGCACCTTCACCGGCTACAGCGCGCTGGCGATCGCGCTGGCCCTGCCGGAGGACGGCGAGGTCGTTACCCTGGACAAGAGCGCGCAGTGGACCACCACGGCCCGGCGCTACTGGGAACGCGCCGGGGTCAGCGGCCGCACCCGGCTCGAGCTGGGCGAGGCCCGCAACACGCTGCAGGCGCTGGAGGCCGAAGGCGAGGCCGGCCGCTTCGACCTGGCCTTCATCGACGCGGACAAGACCGGCTACCCCGCCTACTTCGAGCACTGCCTGCGCCTGGTCCGTGCCGGCGGACTGATCCTGGTCGACAACACCCTGTGGCATGGCAGCGTCGCCGACCCGGACGACACGCGCGAAGACACCCGCGCGATCCGCGCCTTCAACGATGCCCTGCACCACGACGAACGCATCGACCTCTCGCTGGCCCCCATCGGCGACGGCCTGACCCTCGCCCGCCGCCGCTGAACCCGACGCGGCGCTGGATTCGCCACGGAGGACACAGAGAACACGGAGAAGGGACCGGTCAAGGTCAAGGACGATCTACAGGAAGACGCGAAGATTGGAAGATGGAATGGGTAGCCCAGGGACCACCAACGCATTGCCAGCATTTCTTCCCGTCTTCCCATCTTCCTGTGAATCGCTTTTTTTGGCTCGAAGATTGCCACGGGCTGCGCGAGACGTTACAGACAGAG
>JBJHBC010000089.1:0-8823 GCA_050485285.1 Thioalkalivibrio sp. | reverse complement strand
ACCAGTTGCTGGGCGGTCTGGCGCTCGTGCGTCACGTCTTCGTACAGCCACAGCCGGCCGATGGAACGCTCGTCGGTGTCGTGCACGGGGTAGGAGACCTGGGTCAGGATGCGGCCGTCGTACAGGTCAACCTCGAAGCGTTCGCTGATCTCGTGGGTATCCAGCACGTGGAGTACGTGGCGCGAGGCGTGGTCCGGCCGCGCGAAGCGGTGGGTGGAATGTTCCAGTACCTCGCGCGAGGGACGACCCACCAGTTCCACCTCGCTGCCGATGGCCCACATGCGCCGGAAGGCCGGGTTTACGTATTCCACCCGGCCCTCGCGGTCCTCGAACAGGATGCCGACGCTCATGGCCGAGAGCAGTGCGGCCATGCGCCCCTGTTCGTTCCGGGTCAGATCCAGCAGGCGCGTCTGCTCGTCGCGCGAGGCCTCCAGCTCGGACAGGGCCTGGAGCAGGGCCTCTTCGTTGCGCTTGCGCTGGGTGATGTCGTGCGAGATCGCCACGTAGCGTGCGGTCTCGCCGCGCGGGGCGACCAGTTGCAGGGAGATCTCGACCGGTACCTCGAAGCCGTCGCGATGGCGATGGCTGGTCTCGAAGCGGAACTGGTCACGCTCGCCCCGGCGCAGGGGCTCGATGAGCTGGCGAAAGCGCGGCTCGGGGTAGTCCGGCTTGATGTCATAGGGGTGGAGTTCGAGCAGTTCCTCGCGCGGGATGCCGGTCTGGTCCACCGCGCCCTGATTGACATAGATAAAGCGCAGGGTCTCGACGTCGAACAGGAAGACCGCATCCAGGGTCAGGTCCAGGGTCGAGCGAAAGGATTCCAGCTCGTCGGTCCGGGCCCGCAGGGTCTCGCTGGTGGTGACCAGTTCGTCGGCATCGATGACGTGTCCCTGCAGGTACTTGAGGCGCCCGCGGTCGTCGAAGATCCCGGCGCCGCGCTCGAACACCCAGCGCTGCCCGCCATTGCGTCCGATCAGACGCCACTGGATCTGGTACTGGCCGTCGCGCTGTAATCCCTCGGATACCTCGCGCCACACCCGGTCGCGGTCTTCAGGGTGTATCAGATCGTTGAAGCTGAGGTGTTCGGCGAAGAACCTTTCTCGCGAGTAGCCGGTGAGTTCCTCCAGGGCACCCTCGGCGTTGATCACGTCCCAGTCCGGGTTGTTGCGGCAGCGATAGACGAAGCCGTCCAGGGTGTCGAGGATTCGCAGCAGATCGTCGCCCTGCTGGGTCCCCAGCGAGCGGGTCAGGGTCATCATCCCGATGACAGCGAGGAGGGCGGCGAACATGCGCAGCAGTTGCACCGGTAGCCCGCTCGCCTCCAGGAAGTCGGCATGGGTCGGCAGCCATCCGGGCAGAGCCGGGTCGACAGTGCCGGGAAACGGCGTGAACAGGGCGTACCCGAGGAAGGCCAGGGCGAGGACGGCCAGGGCCGGGTACTGGCTGGCATGATCGCCGGCGTCGGGGGTGCGCAGGAGTGGGGCTCGCAGCAGAAGCCAGAACGCCAGGCCGGTCAGTACGGCCCCCGGAAGGCCGACCAGATAACGCCCGCCGTTGGCCAGCCCGCGCACCGGGTCCTCGGCCACACCGACGAGCAGCAGCATCGCGCCGGCGATCAGCGGATAAAGCCACAGGGCGTCAAGGCGCAGGCGTGATGGACTCGCGAGCAGGGCGCGGCGTCCGAACTCCAGAAGCGGCAGGTAGGACAGCAGTTGCCAGGTGGCATTGAGCCACGGGTCGCGCGCCGCCGGATAGTGAAAGCCCGCGGCTTGCAGGAATTCGTAAGAGCCGTGGACCAGACCGAACAGACCCAGCAGCCAGAAATGCCGGGCGAACGGCAGGGTTCCGTCCCCGCGGGGCAGGACGAGAGCGACTACGCCAAGGGAGAAGAAGGCCAGGCCATAGACCAGGTACAGGACGGTGAATCCGGCGAGCGAGAGGTCCATCAGTGGCAACCGCCGGCATGGGCGGGTGCCTCACCGGCGGGGATGCGGGTCAGCCGGAACAATGGGTCGGACACGCCGTTTCCTTTCGGCCACAGGGCGGAGTGCGCCGGAGCCGGTCTACGAAATCAGGTGTCTAGCTTGCGGGGTTGTGTGGCAGGGATGCAAGCCATGGCCGGGGCGGGCCATGAGCGGGCATGTCCGGCCCGCGGGCGCGGACCGGACATGCGGGCCGGGATCAGGCTTCGACGTATTCGTCGCACCAGCCGTCGGCGTTCACCTGAACACCCTGGAAGTCGGCGTGGAAGCACTGACCCCACGGGTCATCACCGCCGCCCCAGAAGGCGCACTTTTTGCACTTGGCGCCTTCCACGTAGTCATCGTGTCCGGCTGCGTCTGCGGCATCGTTGACATACTCATGCGCGTGGCCGTCCTCGGCCTTCTCAGCGGCCTGCACCGACGAGATGCCCACCATGCTGACGACCGGGATGGCCGCCACGGCAGCGGATGCCTGGCGCAGAAACTTGCGACGGTTCGCATTCGGTTGATCGGACATGAGGTCCTCCGTTTGCTTTTGGATGGATGGTTTTTCTTGTTGCTGCTTCAGGGTGAATGGCGCACGCATGGGCGTGCGCGATTCGCTACTTTCGAGCGCGTCGACCGCAGAGGGTTCCCTCGATTTTTGCGGGGATCCGCGCACGATGCGTCGCGCTCGTGCTCCTGCCGTCGGATGCAGTGACCTCGGGAAAAATTCCATGCTGGGGAGTGGGTTCCATGCGATCGTGATGATGATCACGGCAGCTTGGTCTACCATTAGGGTTTACTTATTCGTACGGATCAGGAGGGGCCCGATGCAGTACCGGAAGACGATGGTGATGTTCGCCCTGGGGGCGCTGGCGGCCATGCCGGTGGCGCAGGCCAGTGCGGTGGATCGCGGCATGGAGCCCAGCGTGGCACTGCTGGGCGGTGTGGTCTCGCCGGACCTGTCGGATGCCAGCAGCGATGGGGCCTACGGGGTCGAGATCGGCGCCAACTGTCAGCTGTTCCAGCCGGCCACCGGCGTGCTGCGCCATCATCTGAGCGTGAGCCGTTACAGCGACGACCCGCTGAAGATGACCAGCGCCGAGGTGAACAGCCACTGGATGTTCGAGCCGAACGAACGGCTGTCTCTGGGCTTTGGTCCCGGCATCGGCTACGTGCGGGCCAGGCTGGATGACGACCGTAATGGCCTGTGGGCGGCCCAGCTGGGTGGCAGCCTGAAATACCAGCTGGACCAGCAGTGGTTCCTGGGGCTGGAGGCGCGTTACCAGTTCACCGAGAGCGATCGCTTCGATGGCCGCCGTGCCGATGCCGACAACATGCGCGTCATGGGCAAGGTCGGCATGCAGTTCTGATCCTTCGGCAGGCCCGGCTTCTGGGGGGTTGCCGCCCCCCGGGTACCGGGTGACGATGGGGCGACGTTGACACAGCAGGGCGTTGCCCATGGCCAAGACCCCCGAACCCTCCGATGCGGGCGAGACCCGCGAGTCCCCCGCGTGGCACAGCCGGAACGCGGAGGAGGTGCTCGAACACTGGGGTTCTGCCCGCGAGGGTCTGTCGGCCACGACGGCCGAGGAGCGGCTGGCCCACTACGGTCCCAATCAGCTACGCCCGCCCGAACGGGCCGGCGTAGTCCGGCGCTTCCTGCGCCATTTTCACAACGTACTGATCTACATCCTGCTGGTCGCGGCGCTGGGGACGGCGCTGCTCGGGCACTGGGTGGATACCGGCGTGATCCTGGCCGTGGTCCTGATCAATACGCTGATCGGCTTTGTCCAGGAGGGCAAGGCGGAGAAGGCCCTGGATGCCATCCGTCGCATGCTGTCCCCGCGCGCGGTGGTAACGCGTGGCGGCGAGCGTCGCGAGATCCCGGCCGATGAGCTGGTGCCTGGCGATATCGTGCACCTGCAGGCCGGGGATCGGGTGCCCGCCGACCTGCGGCTGTTCGAGACCAAGAACCTGCGCCTGGAAGAGGCGGTCCTGACCGGCGAGTCGGTGGCGGTGGAAAAGAATACCGCCACGGTGGAACGGGAGGCGGACCTTGGGGACCGGCGCGGCATGGCCTTCTCCGGGACGCTGGTGGCCTTTGGCCGTGGCGCGGGCGTTGTCGTGGCCACGGGCGAGCATACCGAGATCGGGCGCATCTCCACCATGCTCGGCGAGGTCGAGGGGCTGGAGACGCCGCTGGTCCGGCAGATGGAACAGTTCGGTCACTGGCTGGCGGCTGTGATCGTGGTCATCGCGGCGGCGACCTTCGCCTTCGGCTACTGGATCCGGAGCTATCCTCTGGACGAGATGTTCCTCGCGGCGGCGAGCCTGGCGGTGTCCACCATCCCCGAGGGCCTGCCCGCCATCATGACGATCGCGCTGGCCATCGGGGTGCAGAAGATGGCGCGGCGCAATGCGATCATCCGGCGCCTGCCGGCGGTGGAGACCCTGGGGTCGGTCTCGGCCATCTGCTCCGACAAGACCGGGACGCTCACCCGTAACGAGATGACGGCGCAGACCCTGCGCACGGCCACCCGCGAGATCCTCGTCAGCGGCGTGGGCTATGCGCCGCAGGGGCAGTTCTCCGAGGACGAGCGGGATCTGGACCCGGACGAGGACCCGCTGTTGCGCGAGGTGCTGCGGGCGGGGCTGCTGTGCAATGACGCCCGGCTCTACCAGAAGGATGGCGACTGGGTGATGGAGGGCGACCCGACCGAGGGCGCCCTGATTACCCTGGCGCGAAAGGCCGGGCTGGACCCGCGCCTGGAAGGCGAACGCCTGCCGCGCACCGACGTGATCCCGTTCGAGTCGGATCATCGCTACATGGCGACCCTGCGCCACGACCACGACGGTCACGCCCGCATCTTCCTGAAGGGGGCGCCCGAGCGCGTGCTGGAGCTTTGCAGCGAGCAGCAGGTGGAGGGCGAGACCCGCGAGGCGCTGGATGCCGGGCACTGGCACGCCGCCATGGAGGCCGTGGCGGCCCGCGGTCAGCGCCTGCTGGCCGTGGCCGTGCGCGACACCGAACCCGATCACGGCGAGCTGCGTTTCGATGATGTCGAGGCCGGTGGTTTTACCCTGCTTGCCCTGCTGGGGATCATCGACCCGCCACGCGACGAGGCGATCCGCGCGGTGGCCGAGTGCCGCGCGGCGGGCATCGACGTCAAGATGATCACCGGCGACCATCTGGCGACCGCCCGGGCGATCGGCGAGCAGCTGGGCCTGGGCCGGGATGCCGAGGCGCGGACCGGTCACGAGCTGGATGCCCTGGACGAGGCGGCGCTGGCCGAAACCGCGGAGCGTACGGACGTCTTTGCGCGGACCTCGCCGGAACACAAGCTGCGCCTGGTGCAAGCCCTGCAGCAGGGCGGGCGTATCGTGGCGATGACCGGCGACGGGGTGAATGATGCCCCGGCGCTGAAGCGGGCGGATGTCGGCGTGGCCATGGGGGGCAAGGGGACCGAGGCGGCCAAGGAGGCCTCCGAGATGGTCCTGGCGGACGACAATTTCGCCTCCATCGCGCATGCGGTGGAGGAGGGCCGGACGGTCTACGACAACATCCGCAAGGCCATCCTGCATATGCTGCCGACCAACGCCGGGCAGTCGCTGACCATCATGATGGCGATCCTGATGGGGCTGGCGTTGCCGCTGACCCCGGTGCAGGTACTGTGGGTCAACATGGTGACCTCGGTGACCCTGGCCATGGCGCTGGCCTTCGAGAAGGCCGAGCCGGGCGTGATGCAGCGCCCGCCACGGGCACCGGACACGCCCCTGCTGTCCGGATTCCTGCTCTGGCGTATCCCGTTCGTGGCGTTGCTGCTGTGGGCCGGGACCTTCGGGCATTTCGTCTACATGGAGACCCTGGCCGGGGTGGCCGACGAGGTCGCGCGTACCGTGGCAATCAATACCCTGGTGGCCGGGCAGGCCTTCTACCTGCTGAATCTGCGCCTGATCCATCAGCCGGTGCTGCCGGGCGGCGAGTTGTTCCGCTCGCGCGCGATGTGGCTGGCGATCGGGGTGCTGGTAATGCTGCAACTGGCGTTCACCTACGTGCCCCTGATGCACACGCTGTTCGGGACCACCGCCATCGGCGTGGACGACTGGGCGCGCATCCTGGCCTTTGGCCTGACGGTGTTCGTGATCGTGGAACTGGAAAAGCTGGTGGTGCGCCAGGTGCTGGCGCGCCGGCGCGGCGTGCTGCCGCGCGCCGTCTGACCGGGGGCGCGCGGGTCGGGCCGAGCGCGTTTCCCGGGAGGGGGGCGGCTCAGTGGGCGGGCCGGGCCGGCAGTTTCCCGCCGAGCAGGGCGGTTGCCTGTGTCGCGTCCACCGGGGGCGAGTAGTAATAGCCCTGCGCCAGCGAGCAGCCGAGGGCGCGCAGCGTGGCGGCGTGGGTGTGGCTTTCCACGCCCTCGGCGACGGCCTCGAGCCCGAGATTGCGGGCCATGTGGATCACGGTCTGCACCAGGCGCTGACTGTATTCGTCGCGGTCCAGGCCGGCCACGAAGCTGCGATCGATCTTGAGGATGTCCAGCGGCAGGCGGTGCAGGTAGCTGAGCGAGGAGTAGCCGGTGCCGAAGTCGTCCATCGCCAGGCTGATACCCAGGGCCTTCAGCCGGTGCAGGGTCCCGATCAGTTCGTCCAGGTTGCCCAGGGTGGCCGTCTCGGTAATCTCCAGGCGCACCTGCGCGGCCGGGGCGCCGGTGCCTTCCAGGATGGTCTGCACGTCCCCCACGAGTTCCGGGCGCGTGAGCTGACGGGCGGAGAGGTTGGTGCTGATGGTCAGCGGGGGGTCTGCGCCGTCCGCGTTCCACTCCACCAGCTGGCGGCAGGCGGTGTAGAGGACCTGCATGTCGATCAGATGGACCTGCCCGGTGTCTTCGGCGATCGGGATGAATTCGTCCGGGGATACCCGCGCGCCATTGCGTTCCCAGCGCACCAGGGCCTCGAAACCTGTGATGCGGTCCTCGCCGAGGGACATGATGGGCTGGAAGTGAACCTGGAAGTCGCCGCGCTCGACCGCCAGGCGCAGGTCGGTCTCCAGCGCCAGGCTTTGCAGGGCCTGGGTTTGCATGCCCGGATCGCAGAACTCGCACCGGGCCTTGCCGAGGGACTTCGCGCGGTACATCGCCATGTCCGCCTCGCGCATCAGGTCATCCGGTGTGGCCGGACGGGCCGGGTCGTCCGGCTCGCCATTCGTCTGGATCGGGCAGCTCTGACCATACGGCCGGGTCGCGATGCCGATGCTGACGGTGACGTAGACGTCCTGCCCGGCGATGGAGAACGGCTCGTGCAGCACGGCCTGCAGGCGCTCGGCCACGCGCAGGGCATCCACCGGCTCGTGCAGGCCCTCCAGCAGGATGGTGAACTCGTCGCCGCCCAGGCGTGCGAGGGTGTCGTCCGGGCGGTTGGTCTCGTCCCCCTTGGGGCGCGACACCGTGTCGTTCTGGCGCAGCGCGGTCAGCAGGCGCTGGCCCACGCGCACCAGCAGCTCGTCGCCGGCCGGATGGCCCAGGCTGTCGTTGACGACCTTGAAGCGGTCGATGTCCACGAACAGCACCGCGAACAGGTTGAAGGGTTCTCGCGTGGCACGGGCGATCGCGTGCGCCAGTCGGTCGTGGAACAGGCGCCGGTTGGGGAGCCCGGTCAGCTGGTCGTGGGAGGCATTGTGGAGCAGCCGTTCCTCGTGGCGGTTGCGCTCGATCACGCGGCCGAGCTGCACGCCGATCTGCCACATCAGCCACAGCAGGTCGGGATCGGTGGTGGTGGGCTCGGTGGCGAAGAATTCGAGGACACAGGCCACCTCGTGGCCGACCATGACCGGGAAGGCAAAGCCGGAGTGCAGGCCACTGGCCGTCGCCTGAGGTGCGCGCGGGAAGTTGTCGTCCGCCGCGAGCTCCTCGATCCAGGCCGGCTCGCCGTGGTCCAGCACACGGCCGGGCAGACCCTCGCCGGGTCCGAAGCTCGTGTTCTCGGTGCTGTCGCGAAAGGCGGTGAACGGCTCCGCGGATGCGAGATGCCAGATGCCGGTAGGGTCGAGCTGGTGGTAGCCACCGCTCGGGTTTTGTCGGGCCAGGTAGGCATGTCCCACCGGCCAGTCCAGGTAGCGTCCGATCGCGGCCAGCGCCGCGCGCAGTACATGCGCGATGGAGTCGGACTGGTTTGCGGTGGAGGCAATGGTGTTGAGCAGCTCGATCTGCTGCTGCTTCGCGTAGATGTCCTGCAGTCGGGTCTCGGCCAGCGCCTCGGCGCGGCGGCGTGCCGCGCGTTCCTGCTCGACCAGGGTTTGCAGGCGATCGCGTTCACTGTCCGCCGCGAAGTCGCTCGCGCGTCGATTCACAGGCACCCCCGGCGGGCGATGCGTGGTTTGCACTTCTGGGTGTCCTGCATGGGCCACTCCCGGCCGTCTCGATTGTGCTGCGTTCCCTGCCAGCCCGTCTGCGCGGCGGCGTCTTATTCGCAAGACGTTGGCGCGGGTCGTGCCATTCCGCGGCCATTGTAGGGCCACGGTGGCGGGTACGCATCAATCGTCGGGGTGGGTCACCCAGGGCTCGCCCATGGCTTCTTCCCAGTCCGCCTGGGTCGGGTGGTTGCGGTCGTAGCGTTTCCAGGCCTCGAAGATCTCGTCCGGCCAGTGTGACTGCAGCCAGGCGATGATCGCCTCGACGTCCTCCTCGGACAGGGTGTCCTCGAAGCTGGGCATGGCGCCGCCGCGCGCCTCGGCGCCATAACGGATCATGTCTTTCAGCTGCCAGTAGGGGTGGTGCCAGGTGTGGGCGCTGCCATCCAGCGGGGGCGGCGGCAGGGTGCCATCCGGGTTGCGCTGGCGCCAGTTCTCGGCGCCTTCGCGCTGGGC
>JBJHBC010000088.1:1525-8887 GCA_050485285.1 Thioalkalivibrio sp. | reverse complement strand
CTGCAATGGCAGTAAACCCACGGAGAACCGACTGATGCGCACCCACCCGACACCCACCCGTTTCCTTGCCCTGGGCCTGGCCCTGACCCTCGGCCTGGCCGCCACGGCCGCCCACGCCACCCCGGGCGCCGACCGCCAGTTCGACCGCAACATCCAGGCGGTGGACACGTCCCTGCTGGAACCCGGCACCCGCGCGCTGCTGGACACCTATCGCAGCGAACGCGGCTCGCGCGAGGCGCGGCAGATCAGTGGCCAGGCCCTGCCGGGACGCGGTGCCACGCAATGCGCCTGGGACGACCGCTACCGCGCCATGGCCAACCTCGAAACGCCGGCCGAGGTGATCTTTGCCCGCGCCCTGGTCACCAACAAGGGACGCGGTTCGGTGGACCTGGGCTTCGACCGCTTCGAACTGCATGCCGACGGCGCCTGCCCGGATGCGGTCGACAACGGGCCTGTCCGCTTCTGGATGACCTGGTACCAGAACCACCAGGCCATGGAGCCGGCGGCCGTCTCCAGCATCGAGGAGGCGCGCCGGCTGTACGCCGCCTCCGCCATGGACAGCAGCATGAAGATGGTCATGCGCTTCGACGGCGAGATGCGGGACGGCCAGCCCCACGGGCGCTTCCGGCTGATCCAGACCAATCACACCCCCGAGATGCAGGGTATGCGCGGCGGCCATGTCAGCAGCCATGCGCTGGGTTATGTCGAATTCGAGGCCGGCGAGCGGATCCGACGGCTGATCGTGACCGAGATGGCCCACGGCGCCACCCTGGTCTACCTGGAACAACCCCACGGCGAGGCGCACATGCTCAACTACTGGGTCCTGCACGGGGCCGGCATGCACATGGGCGACCATTACCCGACCAACGCAGCGGGCGAGATCGACGGCCGCTTCGTCCGCCTGCGCAGCAACGAGAACCCGCCCGAGATCAGCACCTGCGTGCGCGGCAACCTCCCGGCCGCCGGCACCGCCTGCGACTAGCCCGTCAAATCCGGTGCGGGCGCCCGCTCCGCACCGGACACCCGGATCCCCGCGCGACCCAGCCGGCAACAGGCCCGGGCCATGGCGGACGCCGGCCGGCGTTTTCCCGCGCATGGGCTACACTCGGAAAACAGGTCGCGATCTCGTACATTCCGGATCGCGGCCGTGAGCCGCGCCCCGCAATGAGGCGGCCCGCACTGCAGCAACCGGCCCGGGATCGGCCAAAGGAAGTGCGCGATGTCCAGGTTCGAATCGGCTCCCCCCTCCGCCGGCGGCCTTCGGTATTCCGACCACCTCGCCCGCACGACCCTGCGCGCCTGGGTCGGCATGTCGTTTGTCACCGCGAGTGCGCTGATCCTCGGTGGGCTGATCCTTTCCTGGCTGATCGTCTACACCGCGGGCGGGGCCGACAGTGTCGTCCCGCATTTCTATTACGTCCCCATCCTGTTTGCCGCGGCACGCTTCGGCGCCAGCACCGCGCTGGTCGTGGCCCTGGTCGCCGGCGTGCTGGCCGGTCCCCTGACGCCGGTGGATGTCGCGGCCGGCACCGCCCAGGAGACCGAGCGCTGGCTGACGCGCACCGGCTTCTTCATCGGCATCGGGCAGTTGATGGCCTGGCTGGTCATCCCGGCGCTGCATCCGGTCACCGAGGAGCTGCGCCGGATGCGCCAGGAATTCGATATCCGGCGCGGGCTTCGGCACAACGAATTCTTCCTGCGCTACCAGCCGATCTACTCCCTGGAGCTGGAACGCCACGTCGGGGTCGAGGCACTGATCCGCTGGCAGCACCCCATTCGCGGCGAACTCGCCCCGGCCGACTTCCTGGATGTCGCGGAGGACTCCTCGCTGATCCACGACATCAGCGACCGGGTATTGAACGAGGCCTGCCGCCAGGCCGCTGAATGGAGGGCCCAGGCCACCACGCATGGCCACCCACCCTGGTACGTCGCGATCAATCTCTCGGCACACGACATCGTGCGACCCGAAATGGCGGCCCACGTCGCGGCCGCGCTGGAGCGGCATCAACTCCCGCCGGAGCTGCTCCACATCGAACTGACAGAAACCGTGCTGGCCATGGACAATGCCACCGACACCCTGCACCAGTTCAAGTCGCTGGGTGTCCCGCTGGCCATCGACGACTTCGGAACCGGCTATTCGTCCCTCGCCTACCTCAATCGCTTCCCCATCGACATCCTCAAGATCGACCGCCAGCTCATCTCCGGGCTGGGTCTGGATACTTCCGCGCGGGACCTGTCGCGCGGCATCGTCCTGCTGGCCGACTCCCTGGGTCTGCGCACGATCGCCGAAGGGGTGGAAACCCGGGAGCAACTGGAGATCGGCCGCCAACTGCGATTCGACTGCGTGCAGGGCTACTACTTCGCCCGCCCGCTGCTGGCCGAAGAGATCCCGGCGTTGCTGCTCTCCGACGCGCCTCGCACCGGCGGGCTCCACGCGGTTCACTCCTGACCGAAGTACTCCCGAAGCAACTGGGTGGTGCGTGCCGCCGGGTCCTCGCGGATACGGCGCTCCTCGTCGGCCAGGATGGTGAACAAGCCGTCCAGGGCGTGATCGGTCACGTAGCGGTCCAGATCCACGTCCAGCGCCTCCAGGCCGGGAATGCGTCCCGCCGCATCCCGCAGCGGCTGGTACACGCGATACACATCCGCCCGCTCCATCTGCTCCCGGACAATGGGCATGTAGCGCTCGCGCAGGGTGGACTCCGACGCCCCGCGCAGGTACTGCGTGGCGGCATCATCGGCACCCCGCAGCACGCCCTGAACGTCCTCCGGGCGCATCCCGCGAATGGCGTCGACAAACACCGGCACCGCCTCCCCCGCCGCGGACTCCGCCGCCCGATTCATGCGCCGCTCCAGGTCCTCCACTTCGCGCGCGAACCCGACGCGTCGCAGCACATCCCCGGCCTGCTCCAGCTCCTGTGGCAAGCCGATGCGGATCAGCGCGTTCCCCCAGTAGCCGTCCTCGCGGCCGGTGCGCTCCACCGTGCGCTCGGTCCCGACGCGCAGGGCCTCGCGGATCGCCTCTTCGGCCCGGTCACCCCCGCTCCCGTCCAGCCCGAAATCGCGTACGTCCAGTCCCGCGCAGGCCGTCAGCAGGAAGGGCAGAAGGAGCCAGGGGAGCAGGTATACGCGGCGCATAACAGGTGATCCATAACGGGTGTCCCGTCATGATACACAGGGTGGAAAACCCTCCGGTCCATACCCCGCGACAACCCTTGCCGCGACGGCCCGCTTGCCCGATGGTGAACACATGAACGCCCCCCACCCCGATTCGTCCCGGCGCCGCCGGCGCCTCGCGGCCTTCCTGATCCTGGTGGGTCTGCCCCTGCTCGCGCTGGCGATCTGGGTCGGCTGGGCCGAACACAACCCGGAGCAGGAGCGCGAACTGCGCGTGGAGGTGCAGGACCGCCTGAGCGAGTGGTTTCCGGAGGCCATGGAGCTTCCCGACGAGCTGCTCGGATTCATTCCCCGATCCGAGCGCTTCGCCGAGGACCACCCGCCGGACGTCCTGCTCCTGCACGGGCTGGACGAGCCCGGCGATATCTGGGATACGCTTGCACCGGCGCTGGACGAAGCCGGCCTCAACGGCTGGGAGTTCCGCTACCCCAACGACCAGGCCATCGACCACAGCACGGACCTCCTGGCGGAACACTGGGGGCAACTCGAGGGCGATGCCCCGCTGATCCTGATCGGTCACAGCATGGGTGGCCTGGTGATCCGCGATTTCGTGACGCGCTACCGGCACCCCGAGGGCAAGCCGCCCCGGGTCGAGGGGCGGCCGGTCGCCGGTGTCATCCTCGTCGCCACCCCCAACCACGGCTCGGAATGGGCACGGCTGCGGGTCTGGCTGGAGGTGCGCGAGTGGCTGGCCGACCTCCAGGAGCAGCGCTTCTCGCTGTTCGCCGGGCTGCGCGACGGCACCGGCGCCGCCAAGATCGACCTGCGTCCCGACAGCCCCCTCCTGGCCGAACTGAATGCCCGCCCCTGGCCCGAGGCGATCCCGGTCCGCATCATCGGTGGCAAGCTCCCCGAACCCACCCCCGCCATGCGCGAAAGCCTCGCCGCGCTGGACGAGCAGATCGATCTGGAGACGGTGGCGGGACGCATCAGCGAATGGTGGGAGCAGGCCGACGAGGAACTGGGCGACGGCGTCGTACCGCTGGAGTCACTGCGCCTGGAGGGACACCCGGAGCCCCTGATTCTTGAGGCCTCGCACCGCGGGCTGCTGGTCCCCGGCCCGCTGACGGACGAGCCGCCGGCCATCGACCCGATCCTCGAAATCCTCGATCGCTGGCGCGTCCACCCCGCCACCGACTGACCGAAGCCACGCCAACCGCGAGCGGTCTCGGCCGGCCCGTGCAGGCCTGGCGCAACGACGGACACGACGGACCGACGGAACCAACCGGGGCTTTGCCAGCATCGCGACCGACGTACGCCCGAAAAGCCCCGCTCGCCGCCACCCCTATGGCCGCTGCAGATCCATGTGAATCTCGATGGTGCGCAGCAGTTGCTGGCGGTCAATCCAGCCGATCGCCCGTCCGGAGGCCTCCATCACCGGGATCTGGTTGAGGTTGCGCTCGCCCATGAGGCGCAGTACCGCCTCCGCCTTCGTGTCGGGCGCCACCCGGCTCAGCGACTCCACCGGGGTCATGATCTCGTCGACCCGGCGCGCGGCCCATTGCTCGCGTGGCAGCTTGCGGCTGTCGCTGAGGCTCACCAGGCCCTGCACCCGCTCCGGCGTACCCACCAGAAAGGCCCGGCGCCCGCCCGGCAGCACATCGTGGTGAATCCAGTCGTCGATGGTGGTCTCCGGGCGCACGCAGGGCGGATCCGGGCTGGCCAGGTCCCGCGCGCACACATCGGCCAGGCGTTCCCGCATATCGAACATCCGGCCCTGCCCCTCGGCCATGGTCAGCAGGAACCAGGCGATCAGCATCATCCACAGCCCGCCGATCAGGTTGCCGATCACCACCAGGTTCCAGAAGGCGAAGCCGAACAACAGGAACGCCACTACGCGCCCGCCCCACACGGCCGCCTCGATGGCGCGGCGCGCATCACCCGTGAGCTTCCAGATCACCGCGCGGAACACGCGCCCGCCATCCAGCGGAAACCCGGGGATCAGGTTGAAGATCGCCACGATCAGGTTAATCAGCGCGAGCCAGCCCAGGGCGACCGGGATCGGCTCGTACCCGCCCGCGGTGGCCTGCGCGAGCCCGGCGAAACCGAGCGCCAGCGCCACGCTCACCGCGGGCCCGGCAATGGCGATCCAGAACTCGTCCTCGGCCCGCTCCGGGTCCCGCTCCATCTGCGCCACACCGCCGAAGATGAACAGCGTGATGGACTCCACCGGCACCCCGCGCCGCAGCGCGACGATGCTGTGCCCCAGTTCATGGGCCAGGATGGACGCAAAGAACAGCAGGGCCGTCACCAGCGCGGTGCCGGCCGCCATGGCCAGGCTCCACTCCGGATACTGGTGATGAAAGCCCGTGCTCATGCTGGCCACCAGCAGGATCAGGATGAATACCCAGCTGATGTGGAGCTGGATACGAATCCCGCGGATATGGCCAAGGATCAGGACGGTCTTGAACATACAGCAACTCCTTGCGGCGCCAGGCTCCCCGATACCATGAGCGGTACCGACGTGGTCCGTATTATGGCGCGGCGCACCTCGCTGTCGGGGGGCACGGGGCTTGCGGAACATCCGCCGCCGGGATGGCTCTCAATGCCATGGATATCCCCCTGCTTGTCATCGCCGCCCTGCTCGTCGCCAGCCTGACCGCGTTCTTCTCCGGCGTGCTGCCCTACCCCGTCGGCTGGATCATCCTGGGCATCGCCTTCATCGCGCGGCTGCTCTATCTGGCCAGGCGCTGAGCGAACAGGCGTCACGCAGACGCGGACCTGTTGTATCGTCGCGACCATGCGCAAGCCCGGAACTGCACCCGTATGACCGCCAACCGACTCATCGGCCTCTACACCGGCCGCGTGGCCCCGGATTACGCCCGAGGCCGCGCCAGCGCCATCGACAAGCAGCCGGTGGCCGGCCCGCTCGCGGTGGGGCCCCTGGGCCTGGACGGTGACGAGCAAGCGGACCCGGACAACCACGGCGGACCGGAACGCGCCCTGCTCCATTACAGCCTGGACCGGTACGACGGTTGGCAGGCGCAGTACCCGGCTCACGCCGCCCGCTTCGTCGCCTCCGGCTTTGGCGAGAACCTCGCCAGCCACGGCATGGACGAGCGCAACGTCCACATCGGCGATATCTACCGCATCGGTACCGCCCGGGTGCAGGTCAGCCAGCCCCGTACGCCGTGCTGGAAACTCGACGTACGCTTCGACATCCCGGGCCTGGCCCGCGAGGTCCAGGACACCGGCCGCTGTGGCTGGTTCTACCGCGTGCTGCAACCGGGCACCCTCGGCGTGGGCGACACCATCGAACGGCTTGAACGCCTGCCCGACACCCTCAGCATCGCCGCCGCCATGGCGGCGGTCTACCAGCACAACCAGCGCACGCCCCTGGAACAGCTCGCGGACTGCGAGGCCCTGGCCGCCAACTGGCGCGATAAGGCCCGAAGAAAGCTGCGCGGCCTTGGCAAACACTGATCAATCTGCACGCTCGCGTTGGCCCCCAGGTTTTCCGATGCAAGGCGCGGCATGCCGCGGGTAGTGGTTCTACCCGCCCGTTTCTAATTGATTCGAGGCGCAACGCAGGATCGGGGAACCCGGGGCACCAACCCCACAACTTAATCAACGAAGGGGCCCGGCCGCCCGTTGTTGATCAAAAATGCGCGCGCGCACGGCGTTGCGGCTCACCTGCAGCAGAATGACTGCACGGCGGTCACCGCGCATTAAACGCACGCAAAAGCGACTCGAGCGCGAGCGTGTACGTGGATCGGTGTTTCCCTGGCAGGCCCCAGCGCCCACCGCCGACTTGCCGACAAGCCATCCCCCGGGTAGAACAGCGCAACCCTCACCGCTCACATGCCCCCTGTGCACTGCGCTCGACGCATCGCCGACTTGCGCGACTGGCCGAATCGCGTGGCCAATCCGGAGAGCTCGTGCCGGTGCGCACGCGAACCACTCCACAACGCGCCGCCTACGTCTGTGAACTGGCGGTCAACTCCTGACGCACAGGCTTTAACGCGATTTCCGGCCACGCTATCCATGGGTTGCACACAGCCGGGGCGCACCCCCGCAGGGCGCCACCCCGGCGGTGCTTTGTTCAAATCGCAGGAGCAAAACTATGTGGAACGTTCGCAAGACAGCCATTGCCATCGCACTGAGTTCGCTGTTCACCGTCGGCGCCGTGGGCGCCGCCCAGGCCCAAGACCTTGGCGGGTCGGCAGAAGGAGCGGCCGAAACCGG